>DDEH01000106.1:0-12037 GCA_002336085.1 Flavobacteriales bacterium UBA1959
CCGATTCCTTTCTTCTTTTTCGGCATTTCAGATTTTATGGTAATCTTGAAATCCTTCTTTTCGATTTCTACCTCAGTCACCCCCGCCTTAGCGATGAATTTTATGAGGTCTTGAATTTCGTTAATGGTCATAATCTGACAATTTAAGGGACGAATTTAGGTTGGATTTGTTTTAACCACGAACTAAATGGTCATGATTTGGAGGTATCGTATGCCCACTGTAGGTATACGGCACCCCATGTGAAGCCGCCGCCGAATGCCGCTAAAATGATATTGTCTCCCATCTTGAGCTTTGATTCCCAGTCACGCAAGCACAATGGAATTGTTGCTGCAGTGGTGTTTCCGTACTTCTGGATGTTGATCATCACTTTTTCTGCGGGCAGTCCCATGCGCCGCTGTGTAGCATCGATGATGCGCAAGTTTGCCTGGTGAGGCACTAGCCATGCCACGTCTTCAGGCTCGAGATTGTTTCGCTGCATGATGTCATAGCTGACGTCTGCCATTCCTTTTACTGCCGCTTTAAAAACTGGCTGACCATCCTGCCAAATGCAGTGGTCTTTGTTATCTACAGTTTCGTGCGTGGGTGGGAATAATGACCCGCCGGCTTTTTGCCGCAGGAAGTTTGCGCCGTTTCCGTCAACGTGCAGTTTATGGTCAATGATGCCGTGATTTTCTGAAGGCTCGAGCAATACTGCAGCGGCGGCATCGCCAAACAGGATGCATGTCGTGCGGTCAGTATAGTCAACGATTGAGCTCATCTTGTCAGCTCCAACAATAACAACCTTTTTGTACTGTCCCGACTCGACAAACTTTGCCCCTGTCGTCAGGGCGAAAATGAATCCAGAACAAGCTGCACTGAGATCAAATCCCCACGAGTTTACAGCTCCAACCTTGTGGGCAATCAGGTTAGCCGTAGAAGGGAAATGCATATCAGCAGTGACTGTGGCCACGATGATGAGGTCTATTTCTGTGGGGTCGATGCCTCTCTTTTCACACAAAGTTTTGACCGCTTCAGCACCCATATCGGAGGTTGCTTTTGTTGGGTCTTTTAAGATTCGCCGTTCTTCAATTCCCGTGCGGGAGCGAATCCATTCGTCGTTCGTATCCACCATTTTTTCCAAATCGGCATTGGACAGGATATCGGGAGGCAAGTAGCCTGCAACGGAGGTTATGGCAGCGTGCATGGTGTGGTCAAACGTTGATGAGTAAAATAGCAGATAAAGGTAGCCGGTGCATTCATGCTTTGCACATGAAGTTAAACCCTTATAAAGGGTCTATTGTGGAAGAAACACATTGGCTTGATTGCAAATGCAGAGCATTTGCAATCAAGTTTCGGGTGCTCCATTCAAAAAAAAATGAGAACTGGAGAGTTCTCATTTTTTTAACCAGCACCTTATTATGGTCACTGCTCAGACACAAAGCTTCCTTTGACTTAGGCTTCGGCTTTCTCCATCACCACTTTGCCCTTGTAGTAGAGCTTCCCTTCATGCCAATGAGCACGGTGGAAGAGGTGAGGCTGTCCAGTTGTTGGGCATGCTGCGACCTGAGGGGCAGTCAATGCGTGGTGTGTTCTACGCTTTCGCGTCCTTGCCTTGCTTTGGCGTCTTTTAGGATGTGCCATGACGGTTTATTTCAAATCTTTCAATGCGTTCCAACGAGGGTCTATATCGGCGTCTTTATCTTTTCCGTCACCCCCTGACGACCCGTGAGGATCAGAGGACTTTCCATTTGATCCGTCCAATAGAATGTCCATGATTTCAGGATCACATTCGTCCTGGGAATCATGAAGTCGCCTGCTGGGCAAGTTCAAATGCAACCATTCAAAAACCGGTTGGCTGAGGTTCAATTCGTGACATTCTGGTCCTAACGTCCAAATTTCTTCGTCCGTATTTGTAAGGTCACCCAACTGAACAATCAAACGTTCGGAAAATGTCAGCGCCACTTTTATAGGCTCTAAGCATCGATCACAAGGAAGCGTTGCAAAGCCCTCGAAATCAGCGACGCAATCCATGCGCATGCCAAGTTTGTCTAGTGTGACAGACAGTTCTCCGAATATTTCATCGGTTTCTGCGTGGGGAAAAGATTCAAAGAACGACTGATCCACCTCCATGTGAAAGTCATGTTTTCCGGGCTTTAGTCCCACGAACGCAATTCGATAGGGTGCCAAGTCATCCATAAGCTCCTCAATTTGGGGAGTGCAAAGATAGTGAGAAGAATCCGGTTCGACAAATGCGAAATGAATCAATCACGTCGGCTGTCCTCTCTGCGATAATTCGCATTGATTTTCAAGGGGTTGGTGACCAACGTGCGGTGTTCTTGGCGGTTGGAAAGGATGTCCCTGGCCAAGAAAATCGCCGCTCGCACGGAATCACCGTTAGCAAGTCCCTGTCCTGCAATGTCAAACCCCGTTCCATGGTCAGGGCTGGTGCGGACTACGGGCAGACCCGCAGTAAAGTTGACGCCATTGCCAAAGCTCAAGGCCTTGAAAGGCGCTAATCCTTGATCGTGGTACATGGCCAATACGCCATCAAATTGTTTGTGTGCTCCAGACCCAAAGAATCCGTCAGCGGCATAAGGACCCATCACGATTTTGTCTTCGGAAGCGAGTTCACGAACGGCAGGTGCGATTATCTTTTTTTCTTCGTCTCCCATCAGACCGTTATCACTTGCGTGGGGATTGAGTCCCAAAACGGCAATGCGAGGTTGTGCGATTCCGAAGTCCCTTGTTAGGGAATCGTGCATTAATCGAGCCTTGTCGATTATTAATTTCGTGTCCAGGGCTGCAGCCACATCTTTAAGCGCGATGTGACCCGTGCACATTCCCACACGCAGTTCGCTAGCAACGAGAAGCATCAGTACTTCGTCTACATTGGCGAAATCAGCGAGGTATTCTGTGTGGCCTGTATGCTTGAATTGTCCCAGCCGCATGGCTTCTTTGTGAATGGGAAGCGTGACCAGGACGTCAACTTTGGTCGATGCTAAATCGTTCACGACCATTTCAAGTGACCTCATGGCAAAATCTCCCGCAGCGGCATCAACCTGTCCCCAATTAATGGTCCAAGGCTCCTCTTGAATGGAGACGATATTCAATTGATCGGTTTGCGCTTTGTCGGCATTTTCTACCAGAGACCATTCAAGTTGCTCAGCATCTGGAACCAGTTCAAGGGCGGATTCAACAAGATTTTTCGTTGCATACAGAATAGGTGTTGCTTCGCGAAACATGCGACTGTCGGCGAATACCTGAATCAAGGTTTCAATGCCGATCCCGTTTGGGTCGCCACAGCTGAAACCGATGCGTGTTGGATTTTTTTTGGAAGCCATTTGCGTAGGCAAAGGTAACGGATGCATTCCATGTCCTAACTTGCAGGAAGAGATGGTTTTTCAAAGCAATTTTTCCGCACTTCACCACACCGCTATTAGCCGGTCATCGAACTTAAGCCGAGGCGCCTTGAGGGTGCTCACTTTGCTGCTCTTTGTATGTGGTCTCGTCAATACCTCCTGGAGCACGCACAACCGCGCGGGGGAGATAACCTATACCCACGTAAGTGGATTGACTTATGAGATTCTCATCACCACTTACACCAAATCCACGGCGCCGGCAGATCGCCCTTGGCTCTATCTTTATTGGGGGGATGAGAATGGGGAGCCCGTCGATAGCTTGGAGCGGGAAAGTGATGCTTTGCTTGAGGATGAAGTTCAGGTAAACCTTTACCGAGGTCTGCATACCTATGGTGGGCCCGGCGTTTACGAAATTCAGGTAGAGGATCCGAATCGCAACCAGGGTGTTTTGAATATTCCGGGTTCCGTCGATGTTCCATTTTCCATTAGCAGTTTGCTCTTTATCAATCCCCAAGCGGGACACAATAATTCGGTGCAGTTGTTGAATCCTGCACAACAAAATGCCTGTCTATTTCAGACGTGGGTGCACAATCCAGGGGCCCATGATCCGGATGGTGACGTGCTGACGTATGACTTGGTTCCATGCCGAGGGTTTAACAGTGAAATCATCGCGGATTATGTTCCCCCGGATCAAGTGAGCCCTGCGGATGATTCATTTGCCATTGATCCGGTTTACGGGGATGTCATTTGGGAATCGCCGCAAATTCCAGGCGTGTATAATGTTGCCATGCGCATTCAAGAATGGCGAGAAGTCGGAGGGACTTTGATCTTGGTTGGAGAGGTTGTTCGTGATATGCAGATCACCGTAGAGATGTGCACGAATCAACCGCCTGCGCTTGATCCCATTGCCGATACATGCATTGTGGCGGGTTCTTTTCTTTCGCTGTTGGCCAATGCGGATGATCCGGACGGGGATAGTGTGGTCCTTGATGCGGTTGGCGGACCGTTGACCGAGGTAGTCAATTTGGCGAACTTCACCAATTTAGGAGCCGGCATCGGCCAATTCATTTGGTCGCCCGAATGCACCGAGGTTCGCTCAGCTCCATACCAAGTTACGGTTCGTGCTGAGGACAACAGCAACCAGGTGCAGCTTATGGACCTCGAGACTTTTCAAATCAGGGTCATTGCACCCGGTGTCGTTATGGGAGGAGCCACCCCTGTGGGCAATTCCGTAATTGTGGATTGGAATTCGAATGCATGCGTAGGCGAATTGCCCGCATGGAAGATCGAGGGCGGTGAGTACCATATTTATAGAAGATTGGATTCACTGGATTGGTCACCAGAATATTGTGAGACGGGATTGCCTGAATACACTGGCTATGAATGGGTGCAAACGGTGCAAGGATTGAGCACTACAGAGTGGATTGACGACTCTACCTTGTCCTACGGTGCATCATATTGCTATCGCATCGTGACTTCCTGGTCTGGCAGCGGAGAATCGTTGGCCAGTGACGAGGTGTGTGCAACCATACGCAAGGACATCCCGGTCATGACGAAAGCTTCAGTGACTGAAACCGCTGAAGACGGGGCAATAGATGTCGCTTGGTCTCCACCCACGGATGCAGATACTGTCGTTTTTCCGGGGCCTTACACCTACCGAGTATATGGCACTGGAGGCGTTACAGATGAAGCTGAAGTCTTGCTGTTTGAAACAGAATCCAGGCTGTTTTTGGTGAATCCTGATACACTTTGGTCACATTCGGGAATCAACACTGTGAGCACTGAATGGAGTTATCGAGTGAGCTGTTTCAGTGGTGCGGATGAGATTGGGTTGTCAACTCCGGCCCACAGTCCTTGGCTGAGCATCGAGTCCAATGACAATCGACTGACCTTAAACGTTGCGGCTGATGTCCCTTGGACAAATGATGAATACGAATTTTATCGAGCGGATGCCGCGGGGGAATTCAATTTCATTGGCACATCATCCGAACCCACTTTCACCGACAGCGGATTGGTCAATAATCTCTCTTATTGTTACCGAGTTCTTGCCCGTGGAAGTTACGACGGCCCGGGTGTCACTTATGATCTGCTCAATTGGAGCCAGGACGCTTGTGGCGTGCCCTACGACTTTACTCCACCATGTCCACCGGAATTCACAATGGACTCCGATTGCGTCCCGGAAGTGAATGCCATGGAGTGGCAAAATCAATTGGGATGTGCAGAGGATGTGATGGCGTATCAATTGTATTGGGCACCTGTTTTGGGTGATTCCTTGCTCCCTGTTGAGTTTTTCGATGATCCTTTTGTCTCGGGTCATACGTGGAATGCGGAAGGTCAATATGGCACAATAGCAGGGTGTTTTGCGATCACAGCCTTGGACAGCTTGATGCCTGGCCCGGGCGGAGGATTGCGCAGAAATGAGAGCGCTCAGAGTGACACCTTGTGCGCGGACAACTGTCCTTTTTATTTCCTCCCAAATGTCTTTACGCCCAACTACGATGAATTGAACGATGAGTTTCAAGCCTTCCCCTGGAAATTTGTGGACAGCGTTGATGTCCGCATTTACAATCGAAATGGGGAGGAAGTTTTTCAAACCCATGAACCGGGAATCAATTGGGATGGCAAGCATCGGGATGGTGGAATGTGTTCCGATGGCGTTTATTACTACACGGCCAAGGTCTTTACCATTCGATTGACGGGGCTTGTGGAGGAGAATTTCTCGGGAGAACTTCATCTTATAAATGGTGTTTTACCTTCAAACGAGTAATCTATGTTTACAGGAATCATTGAAAGTATTGGAGAAGTTGTGCGCATCGAGAAACAGGGGACGAATGTGCATTTTGAATTGTCAGCCACCTTTGCCTCTGAGTTGAAGATTGATCAGAGCGTTGCCCACAATGGAGTTTGTTTGACTGTGGTAAAAAAGCAGACAAATGGCTATGTGGTCACGGCGATTCATGAGACAATGGAAAGAACCAATTTGGGCAAATGGAAGGTAGGCGATGCAGTAAATTTGGAGCGTTGCACCTCTCTTGGCGGTCGGCTGGATGGCCACTTGGTTCAAGGCCACGTGGACGCCACAGCAGAATTGAAGAAGATTGTGGATGCCGATGGTAGCTGGTTTTTGCATTTTCAACACGAAGCCTCATCGGAAAACATCACGGTACCCAAGGGATCCATAACGGTCAATGGCGTAAGCCTGACGGTTGTAGATTCTCACCCAGAGGGTTTTTCTGTTGCGATCATTCCATTCACTTGGGAGCACACCAACCTTGGAGCATTGAACCCCGGAGACTGGGTCAACTTGGAATTTGACGTGATTGGAAAGTATGTGGCGCGCATCCTCTCACAACAAGGACTGCGCTAGTTGTTGGACTTATCCGCGGTCTCGCAGAACGAAGTTCTGTCCCAAATAAACCCTTCTTACCTGCTCATCTGAAGCCAATTCTTCTGCGGTTCCATGCTTTAGTATTCTGCCTTCAAAAAGCAGGTATGCACGGTCTGTTATATGCAGCGTCTCCTGCACGTTGTGATCTGTGATAAGAATTCCGATATTCTTGGAACGCAGTTGTTCCACAATGCGCTGGATATCCTCCACGGCAATAGGGTCGACCCCGGCAAAGGGCTCATCCAATAAGATGAATTGTGGATTTGTGGCCAATGCCCGTGCGATTTCCGTTCGTCTTCGTTCGCCTCCACTCAGCACATCACCCATGGATTTTCGGACTTTCTGCAGACCGAATTCACTCAATAAACTCTCAAGCTTTTCCTGTTGCTCTGGTTTGCTTAACGGCTGCAATTCCAAAATTGCAGCGATGTTGTCCTCGACAGATAGTTTTCGAAAGACCGAGGGTTCTTGTGGTAAATAACCCAGTCCCATTCGGCCGCGTTGGTACATGGGGCGGTGGGTGATTTCGGTGTCGTCAATGAATACCTGTCCCTCGTCAGCTTGCACAAGCCCCACTACAGCATAAAAACTGGTGGTTTTCCCCGCTCCATTGGGTCCTAATAACCCAACGACTTCGCCCTCTTTGACCTCCAGTGAAACCCCATCGACGACCTTCCGCTGGCCATATCGCTTGACCAGTCCTGTGGCGTGCAATCGTTTTGGCGCGGAGTGTGTAGAGTTCATAGAGCAAAAGTAAGGGTGACAGGCATCAAATTTCAGCGCCGAAGCCAAAGCGAATGCCCCAACTTTCTCGTTCGCCAACAGGGCGATCTGTACGCCACACTGCATCAACGCGAATGAATCCTAAAATGTTTTCCAGTCCGAGGGAGCATTCTGTGTAGATTCCATCTAAGCCTGACGTATTATCTGGCAGAGCAAGCAAGGTTTCGTGCTTATTATCCCACGCTCCGCTGATGCTTCTCACTCCCACAACCTCGCGCAAATTCAATCGTCGAATCAATGGCAGGTGATTCAATACTAACCCTTCGGCATGCCATTCCAATAGGCCGGTAGCCCAGCGATCTGTGACCCGTTCATACAAATTGATCATGCTGAATGCTTCATCACTCAGGAGTATAGTACCGCTGGCAGGCACGACTTCCATGAGTGCAAAGGGGGCAGTTCCTTGATAAAACCCAGCTTGTGCGTACCACTCGAGTCGTCCCCACCAACCCAAACGCATTTCGTCCTCTCCTTCCATTGTCCATCGGGTGTAGCGGTATTGCGACCCCAAGATATTCGGGATCCCCAGGGTCATTTTTGCTGTTAAGATTGGCCACTCGGTTCCCAAACTCACCCGCTCAAATTCTCCTCCAACGAACCGTTCTTTCATGGCAAAACGCAAAACTAGACTCGCTTCTGATGTCACCAATTGATCGACGGGCTCTGCCGTGACCGGTTCCAAGAATTCGAGATCACCTAAGGCTCCAATTTGGCGGTGTCGCCATTCTAAGAAGCCCGAAAACCCCCGTCCGAATTCGTGCAATACAGAAGCTTCGACTCGTTGCACTTCTGAGAGTGAATTGACAGAATCGGTTCGGAAAGCCGATGTGAAAGCTTGGCCTTGGCTGAGCAAGCCAATCATTCCCAGCTGTTCGAGGTCTCTCTTGATTTCAAATAAGAACTCGGTGCGGGGTGTTTTCTTTTGGATATAGCGCGCGCTAAAACCCGCCTTCCAGCGCAAGTCGTCGGTGCCGTAAGCTGCGAATATTTTCGGCATGAACCGCGTGCTCCAGGCATTGGACGTTCTAAGATCCAAACGAAAGCGGTTGCCTTCCGTTGGGTTTTGGGTAAAGGCTGACCACCACGCGCCCACTTCCAGTGGGCCTTTTGTGACATATCCTGTTCCAAGGCAATACCCTAGACCTTTGACAAAACGCCATTGGGGCATGGCCATGATGGAGTCTGTCATGGAATAGATGCCCGCCTCACGCTGCAAGAGAGGCACGGGGCGCAGCAATTTCCATTTTGCTTCATTTAACGTGTCAGGTTGAAACTGCAAATCTCCACCTCTTGTCCAGCCCCCTTTCCATTTTTCATTCTGCCATTCCTGGTTGGAAAACTCTGTTGTTCTTCTTAGGTAGGCTCCGATCGTGCGGTCGGTTAGGCTGAAATCCATCAGGATGTTCTCCTCGCGCATCATCCAAGCCAGTTTTTCATTCTTGCCCTGACTTGGGACTTGTTCAAACGACTGACGCCAATGCATAGCGCGCACAAAGTTTACATTGGAGGCATTGCTCAATCGGGCCTCGATAGATTGCAATCCCAAGGTCAGCGAATCAATCCAGAGCTCACCTTCAAATGTGGATTCGCCCTTTCGGCGGGGAATAAAGGCCAAGTGAAAAGTGGACCTATCATTGACATTTAGCGTGTCCAATATGTAAAAGCGATAATGCGCAAGCGCTCGGTCGTGAAGAGGAGAGGTAAATGTCCGATCGAGGAGCAGCATTTGGTTTTGGTAGACATCTAAATTGGGCAAAGCGCCATCCAGCTGCGCAGCATTTTTGGCCTCGCTGAATTTGCTGCTTAGCTGGCTCGACACAATACTCTTTTGTTGACGCTTTGGACTCGTTTGCCATTGTTCCTCCGCCAAGATCTCTGCCATGATAAACGGCAAGGCGACGCGCGATTCGGAACTGTCCAAATAACTAAAGACCCACTTGAAAGGGCCCCAATACCAGCGCGAAGCTTGTTTTTCGCTAACGTCATTGATATCCAATTCTAATTTGGCATAGGAACTGTGTTTTCCAGCAGGAAGGTTGCTGGGGCTGTTCCGTTTTTTGACATCAATCACCCGTTGCATCAAAGGTTTGGCAGGGTTTTTCTTTTTGGACTTGTCAGGACGTACCTCGGCTGTAAGCAATTCGATGGATCGCGGCGCCAAGGCCACATCCATGGATTGGGAAATACCCCGTGTGACTTCCAGGCTTTTGGAGCTGTATCCCATGAAAGTGATAGAGAGGCGACCCGGCCTTTCTGCCGTCGCGAGCTTGAACTCGCCCTTTTGATTCGTCATGGTACCCGCTCCTGCAGCTGTTAAGGCAACATTTACAAACGCCATGGGTGTTCCGGTGTCTGCATCAAATACACGCCCTTGAACTAGAGTTGTCTGTGCATTCAGCGCCCACGAAACAAACAAGATGATAAGCGCAAAAAGGAGCTTGATTGCCTTCATCAGTCGTTGCTGGATTCTTTGGATTTGCGTTTCATAACCCTTCGTGAAATAGCGATGCTGATCTCATAAAGAATCAAAACGGGCAAGGCCACGAGAAGTTGGCTGGTGACATCCGGTGGTGTGATGACCGCGGCAATGACGAGTATTCCAACCAATGCATGCTTGCGATAGGACTTGAGGATGTCTGGCGTTATAAGTCCGGCTCGACTCAGGAAATAGACGACAACAGGCAGCTGGAAGATTAGTCCGGCTGCCATGGTGATAGATGCGATCGTCTTCATGTAAGACATCACTGAAATTCGGGCTTGAACATCTCCCAATTCATAATTGCCCAGAAACTGCAGAGAAAGTGGGGAAATGATCAAATACCCAAATCCTACACCTGTGAAAAAGAGTAGGGACGAACTCAGACCAATTCCCCTTGCGGCTTGGCGCTCACGCTCTTTAAGTGCGGGCCTTAAAAAGAGCCAAACTTGCCCAAAAACCAGAGGGAAAGCCAGAATGAATCCACCGATGGCTGAGACTAAAATATGCGTACTGAAATTGCCCAGCATCGTGGTGTTGATCAATTCGTAATTGATTTCCTGCACACACAGTGCATCACCAGCACCGATTTGATTTGATAGCCAACACCAACCTCTGAAGCTTATAAAATCTGTTCGCCTCGGTCCAAATAAAACGGTGTCAAAAAGCCAGTCTTTTGAAATAAACAATGCGATGCCTCCAGTCAAGATAAATACCGCCGACCAAAACAATCGTTTTCGCAACTCCTCGAGGTGATCGAGAAATCCCATTTCTACCTCCTGTAGTTTTTCATCTTCCGGTTGATCCAGAGCCATGCTGCAAAATTAGGTCGTTAGAAGATGCCTTCTCGCAGGATGTCGTGCAAATGCACGATGCCGGCATAGCGTTCTCCCTCCATGACCACGATTTGTGAAATGGAATGCTTTTCCATCAACTGAAAAGCTCGAATAGCCAGTGCGTCATGAGGCATCGTCTTCGGTTCAGGATTCATCAATTGGCTCGCGTGGGCGTCTGTGCCGAGGCCATTTTCCAGGGCTCTTCTCAAATCGCCATCCGTGATGATGCCAACGACCTTGTCGTCACGCTGAACCGCTGTGGCGCCGCAGCGGCCAGAACTCATTTTTAGTACCACATGCTTGAGGTTCGCGTCATATGCAACAGTGGGACTGTGATCGGCTTGCAATACATCTTGCAATCGCGTGTGCAAGCGCTTTCCAAGTGCACCTCCAGGATGCATGAGTGCGAAATCTGCAGCTTCGAATCCCCTCGCCTCCATTAGACAAGTTGCCAATGCATCGCCCATGGCCATTTGAGCTGCAGTGCTGGACGTAGGGGCAAGATCGAGGGGACAGGCTTCCTTTGAAACCGTAGTATCGAGAATGAGGTCACTGTGTTGGGCTAGATAGGATTCAGCATTTCCTACCATGCCAATCAATTGGATTTTTCGGTTCTTGAGTAACGGAACGAGCGCTTTGATTTCAGGCGAGTTGCCGCTTTTGGATATACAAATTACGAGGTCATCGTGTTGTACCAATCCCAGATCCCCGTGGATCGCATCAGCGGCGTGCATAAACAGCCCAGGTGTTCCTGTTGAATTGAAGGTCGCAACCAACTTTTGCGCGATGATGGCGCTTTTCCCAATGCCCGTAATGACCACCCGCCCTTTCATTTCTAGCAGCAACTTGCCAGTGGCAATGAATCCATCTCCCACCTTTGGGATTAAATCTCGAATGGCATCGCTTTCGAGGGTCAAAGTTTCAGTGGCGCGTCTGATCCAATCCATGGGTGCAAATTATAAGGGTCTTCCCGAAGTCCTTGAAAAAGTGACGTCGGCAACATCCCAAAATTACCTATCTTTAGTATGCGCAAAGCTACAGCTTTCGCCCGGCTGATGTCGGTACCAAATGTCTGATTGATGAGTACAACCGAAATGTCGCCACAAGTGGCGCTCAAACATTTCTTTGGGTTCGATGAATTCAAGGGTGAACAGGAGCAAGTTGTCGACTGTGTTCTGCGCGGTCAAGACTCCTTTGTCATCATGCCTACTGGAGG
>DDEH01000106.1:12434-19299 GCA_002336085.1 Flavobacteriales bacterium UBA1959
GTTTCGCCGCTCATTGCTCTGATGAAGAATCAGGTGGATGCCATCCGAGGGCACCATGAGGCGGATTCAATTGCGCATTATTTGAATTCCAGCCTTTCTAAGGCTGATGCCATGCGCGTGCGAGAGGATGTGGCCACAGGGTTGACCAAGCTCTTGTACGTTGCCCCCGAGAGCCTTACGAAAGAAGACAATATAAATTTTTTACGAAGCGTCCGTATCAGTTTTGTAGCGGTTGATGAGGCACACTGTATTTCTGAGTGGGGCCATGACTTTCGTCCAGAATATCGCCGCATTCGTTCCATTGTCAATCAGATAGCGGATGTGCCAATCATTGCGTTGACGGCGACAGCCACACCCAAAGTCCAAGCGGACATCCAGAAAAACCTGGAAATGAAGAATGCTCAGCTTTTTAAGGCGTCATTCAATCGTGACAATCTGTTTTACGAGGTACGCGCCAAAAAGGATGCTTTGAAGCAAATTGTGCGGCATGCCAAGAGAAACGTCGGTAGGAGCGGCATTGTCTACTGTTTGAGTCGAAAAAAAGTAGAAGAAATATCTGAGGTTTTGCGGGTCAATGGCATCAAAGCCCTCGGATACCACGCTGGCATGGATGCGGGCACAAGGAGCCGCAGGCAAGATCAGTTTTTGATGCAAGATGTGGATGTTATTGTTGCCACGATTGCATTTGGAATGGGAATTGATAAGCCTGATGTGCGGTATGTAATCCATTATGACATCCCGAAATCCTTGGAGAGTTACTACCAGGAAACGGGCAGAGCAGGGCGAGACGGTGGAGAAGGCCATTGCATCGCGTTCTACAGTCACCGTGATATCGAGAAGTTGGAAAAATTTCTGCAAGGCAAGCCTTTGGCAGAACAGGAGATTGGTCAGCAATTGCTCCAAGAGGTAATGGCTTATGCAGAAACGTCCATGAGCCGAAGGAAATTTTTGCTCCATTATTTTGGAGAGGAGTTTGATGAGGATAACGGACCAGGGGCTATGAATTGCGACAACATGGCAAATCCCCCTGTGACGCGGGACGGCCAGGAGGAAGTGCACCTGGTTTTGAGTGCAATTTTTGAGCACGAGCAGAAGTTTAAGGGGCCGTTCATCACGGGTGTTTTATGTGGTGAAGAGAACCGAGAAATTCAAGACTACAGGGGCGTTTCAAGCTCTTTCTGGTGCAGAGGTAAAGAACATGATGAACGTCATTGGAGCGGTATTATCCGGCAGATGCTCGTCTTGGGCCTGATTAGGAAGGAGATAGAGACCTACGGGGTTTTGAAAATTACGGAACGTGGCATGGGTTTTTTGTCCAATCCGAAACCAGTCATGGTGGCACAGGAAAGGGATTATTCTGATGTGGACGCGATAGATTCTATGAGTCAGACTCGTTCAAGCCAGGGCGGTGCCACAGATGAGAAGCTCAGGGATGTCTTAAAAGGCTTGCGAAAGCAAGTTGCAGATGAAGAGTCCCTTCCGCCTTACGTCATTTTCCAGGATGTTAGTTTGGACGAAATGGCAATCCATTATCCAATTACGGAAGATGAATTGCTGCGCATTACTGGTGTTGGAACGGGCAAAGCGCGCAAGTATGGCAAGCCTTTCCTCTCCCTTATTGTCAATTACCTTAAGGACGAAGGCATTGAGCGTTCAGAAGACCTTTTGGTGCGAACGACCAACAATAAGTCGTCTTCCAAGGTTCATATCATCCAGCGAATCGATCGTCAGATCGACCTTCCAGATATCGCAAAAGATCTCAATATCACACTGGACGCATTAATGGTTGAGATCGAAAACATCGCTTCAGCGGGAACCAAGATGAACTTGGATTACATCATCAATAGAAGCTTAGATGAGGATAGCCTTGAGGAGCTTTTTGACTTCTTGAAGGAGTCCGAGGATGCGAGCGTTACCGCGCTCATCGAAGAATGGAACGACGTGTATAGTGAGTCGGAGTTGAAGCTTGCTCGAATCAAATTCTTGAGTGAATTCGCCAATTGATTGGGATTCAATCTACCGCGGGCGTCTCTGTCAACCTTTCAATTCAATCCACGATTTCCAACCCAGTCGGAGTGCTGCGTAGAGCATGAGCAGAGCAAATATTCCGCGAACTACCGATGGATTTACCTTTAGCGACCACTTGCTTCCAATCCAAGCTCCAAGTATAAAAGTGATAGCGAGGGCGATGGAAAACTGAATGTTTACGGCTCCAGCTTTGAAATAGTGCAAGACTGCTAGGATGCCAACCGGTGGAATCATCATGGCTAGGCTCGTTCCTTGTGCCATGTGCTGTGACATGCCCAGTCCAAACACGAGCGCAGGCACGATGATCATTCCCCCTCCAATTCCCACGAATCCGCTGGCAATACCAGCGATGAGCCCAATGCCCATTAAAAGCAATAAAGTAGTGAAGTCCATGCGTTAGAAGTCGAGATGAAGGGATAAATTGAATACACGATCTTGCCACCTGCCGTCGTCTACACCCCAGCACCAATCGGCCCGAAGCCAGTAGCCGAGAACCTTGGACCGGAGTCCAAATCCCGTTCCCCAAATGATGGGTTCACGGTTGTTGTCTACGGTCACAGTGATGGGGTTTTGAACCACGACAACCTGGTTGAAGGTGTTGTCTTCGTCATAGGGATGGCGTCCGTTCCATGCGGAACCGACATCGGCAAAGCCAATGCATTGCAGATCCCTTAAGAATTCAGATTCTACAGACCGCTTGCTGATTGAACTCCATACTGGGACGCGCAATTCTGTATTAAAAAGCGCCATGTGTGAGCCATTTCTAGCGTTGTTTTTGAAACCTCGGATAGGCGTGATTCGCGCCTGGTATCCATAGGCAATGTCGGGATCAATGGGAGTATTGGAGTTTCCAGAAAGGGAGATGACATTGTCAACCCCTCCGATCATCGTGAGCAATTTCTGAGAACCAATCGACCAATTGGCTGCGCTTCTAAACGCAAAAGTAATATGGCGCCAGAGCGGTTTGTACCATCTGAAATCCCATCCGACAGTACCAAACGTAGACTCTGTTTTTTCGGGGTCGACGAGGAATTCCCCCCAAATTCGATAGCGTAATCCTTCTCGGATATTGATCATCCTTTCCCTGCTATTATCAAAAACATAAGCCAGCTGCAATCCGGTTTGATGGGAGAAAGTGGTGGGCAACCCTAGATTGTATGCATCGGTGGATAACGGTGTATTTCTATCCATGCGCAACATGGCTTGCATGCGAATGCTCCGAACTTCGTCGAAAGGATAGCTCAATTGCCGACGGAGCAGATGGATATGTGTGTTGATGGGTGTTTGACTGTTGTTTGCGTTTTGTGTTACCCCTTGCCGCTCGATAATCCAGGTGCGGTCCATTCGCTTGCTCAGGTCTGAATATGCGAGCATGTATCGGCTGTTATTCAAGGATCCTGATAGCCGGAATCCTGCCGTGAATCGTCGATCTTCAAACAAGTCGCTCATGGAAATGCGCGACAGACCGCCTAGACCTGGCTGCACACTAATTTGTCCTGAATAGGCCTGATAAAAATTGGTTCCAAAGGAGTTGTCCACTTGTCCTGTGACCGATTCAATGACATAATTGCGCCGATAATTTCTAGGCTTGGGAAGAGTGAAAGGCTTCCATCCTCCTGATTTTTGTGGGTTTTGGACGGAGTCTTCTGCTTCAGCAGCCTGAGTCGAAGCATCTGCATTTGCCGAACCACCCTCTGAATCCTGCGAATCTGTCCAGGGGCCAAATTGGTAATTCCTGATATCGGCCTCGCCCGATTGCGGTGACCAATTCCAATCCAACTCTAGACTGCTCTCTGGTGCTGAAGGTGCTACAGCTTGCTGCGATGATACCCAAAGGCTTTCGTCTTCGCTCACTTCATTCCAATAAAGATGCCCTGCAAGTTGGTGCTGATAACCAACAGTATTCCTCGCGGGGATGAATTGGAAAGCTAATGCTGGGATGGTGAGCGATTCAGCCAACCGTTTTTGCGTAAACCAGCGATAATGGATACTGGTATCAATGAAAGCTACGGCGCTATCTCGCCAAGAAACCCAACGCTCTTGTTGTCCGTTGGGCTGCTCCGATAGGTAGGTTATGCTATTTGAACCCTGAAGTTGGGGCGAGCGTTCGTCGATAAGATCTGTTTGAATCCACGTTTCGAGTGTCGGAATTTTTCCCAGCCAGGTCATGCGAAACAAATCGTGCTGGCGCCCCATGGGTTCCCCTAAAACGAATGAGGAGGGGAGTTCCGTAGATGGTCGATTGGACGCAAACCAGATGTATTTCCCATCATTCGAATAAACAGGATCAAGGTCGTCGTAAGGGTCGCTCCACAAGGCTATTTGATTGTTGCCCAGCACTTGATACAGATATAAGTCCGATTGTCCATTGCGGAGTCCGCTCCAAATCATCGTATTGCCATCTGGCGAATAGGCCATGCTTAGGATTTTGTCAAGCTGAAATATTTCTTTTTCGCTGTATTCCAGTGTTTCGATATTGACCGTATGGAGCAGGTTTTGCGCCTCATCTTCAATGGCGTATGTGAGAAGCGCTCCACTAGGATGCCAAGCAAACGCTGGAGAGGCATTGCTTTGGATGCGGTCAATTTTGTGGCCGTGCTTGCCGAGTTTTATTGTTTTTTGCTGGGTCAAATCGCTGAGCCATACTTGGGTCTGTCCGCGTTCCTCGGTAGCCCAAACGAAACGTTGGCCATCGGGATGAAAGCTGACCGCTTTGGTCTTGGCATCTCCTTTGATCGGAATGGGAATTTGCCCGGGATTTTTGCGAGACTGTCGCTTTTCTCGGCCTGTATTCATTTTAGGAAAGGGAGTTGCTCCGGAACTCCACTCTCTATGGTACCTGTTGGCTTCTTCTAGCACAGTGACCAAATCCATTCCGGTGGCGTATTGAAATCCTTTCTCCAAGCTTCTTGAAACCCGAGTCATGTACAGGGTGTTGGCCACGACCATAGGACCAAAAATGTCCGCGATGTATTTCCACACAGCGTGGCCAATCCAAGGGGCCCATTCAGGAGTCGCTTGATGCGCATGTGCGATTTGTGAATTTCGAGCTGCGTCTCCAATTTGCAGGAGCACTTCGGAACTCCAAGGCCTGGAAACATATGAGGCGAGTCCTTCTGAAAACCAACTTGGAAATGATGTAGCTGTCGTATTTCGCAGGGCTTCTTGAACATTTCCGCCATACATAATTTGATTGAACAAGAGTTCTGCTAAGCCGGACTTTACTTGCTGCTCAACGCTCGACCACTCTTGTTGTCCGAATGCAAAAAGCTTGCTACCCGTTAGCATTGCGGTGCCGCCGATATTGGTTTCTTCTTCATCGGAGGCTCCGATATTTGATTGCCGAAACTCGGATTGTTTATTGAAGACAAGCACCTGAACACCTCCATCAATTCTTCGGTCAAATATTTTCTCCACATCATCTATCCACCCGGGAAATGCCTCTGTGATGCGAGATGCCAGGGGCTTACCTCCTTGGTAGTAGTAGATTTCTGCCCTTGCAGAGGGAAAATACTGCCAGTTGAATGAACGGTACTGCACCCTGTTTTTGCCAAAACTGACATTGGAGCCATCGTAAAACTGCCCCTGTACCTTGGGTAGGAACAGCAAGAGCATGCATCCAATGGTTGTGAATCGTATGAAATAGCTTTGAATCAGCATACCTTTCGAAGTTACAGCCAGATGACAAAACTTCACGCATTTACATTCAACGTGTTCGGCGAACGAACATACCTGCTTGATCATGGAGACGGCGAGGCCACTGTGTTTGACCCTGGGATGTCCACCAAGCTAGAACAAGAAGAATTTGCAAAATTTTGCGAGAAGGCGTGTTTGAGGCCGGTTCAATGCCTTTTGACCCATGCACACTTGGATCATGTAATGGGTGCGGCTTGGGTTTTTGAGCGCTGGGGAATAAAGCCTCGTCTGCATCCGCTTGATTTGCTCACGTATGAGCAAGCTCCTAGAGCAGCAGCAGTCTATGGAGTTCCGATGGCAGATCTTCCAGAATGTGGAGAAGCATTGGCATCAGAGGAGCGCATCCGCTGTGGAGATTTAGAACTAGAAGTTTTGTTTACACCGGGACATGCGCCAGGACATGTTGTTTTTGTTGAGCACCAGCAGGCGTTTGTCATTGGTGGTGATGTGCTATTTGAGGGGAGTATAGGTCGAACAGATTTGCCGGGTTGTAGCCCTTCGGATTTGGTTGACAGCATCGCCGATATTCTCTTCGCATTGCCCGAGGATTTCGAGGTCTGGCCTGGCCATGGCGGGCCTACGAAAATCGGGATTGAAAAACGATCAAATCCCTTTGTGAATGCAGCGGGAACGGGGATGATGCAACGCGGTGACGCCTGACGACTGCGGTCATAACGGTACCCTTTTGTCTACTGTGAGATTCAGCTTCTCTGCTTCCCAATCAAAGTTCACCAACTCCCATGAAAATGTTGTTCCTTCATTGGGTTTGGACGCTACAGCGATTTTTTGGCCATGAGATTCGATGATGTGCTTCACGATGGCAAGCCCCAAACCGGATCCTCCTGCATGCCGCGAGCGGCTTTTGTCGACGCGGTAAAAACGCTCAAAAATTCGCATGAGATCAGATGCGGCTATGCCAATGCCATCATCGGTGACAGATATTTTGACCGCACTTCCCTTGTTCTCAAGTTTCAAGACTGACGAGCCCCCTTTTTTTCCGTAATGGATGGAATTGGCAACGAGGTTGCTCAACACCTGTTTCATTTGAAGAGAGCTGCAGAGAACATTCACTCCATCTTTTGCGTTTTTCGGCAAATCCAACGTGAGCTGGATATTCTTCTCTTTTGCGGTTTGCTCTGCA
>DDEH01000050.1:0-15768 GCA_002336085.1 Flavobacteriales bacterium UBA1959
TTTTGGTGGGCGATGAGAGACTCGAACTCCCGACCCCCTCGGTGTAAACGAGGTGCTCTGAACCAACTGAGCTAATCGCCCTTACGGGGCGCCAAAGATAATTCAAAATAAACATCCTCGACACGCATATTTTTGACAAAGTGAAAAACCCGATGATGCATCGAGTCGCGAACTGGCTGGTATGGCGCCAAAACGCTATTTCTTGGCGAAGCGTGCACAGTCCATGGCTTTTTTCTATGCTCCAAACCATGCGAAGCCCCTTCCTTCGTGAGGCGACCATCGAAGAGGCTAGAAAGGAACTGCATGCGGATCGAAATGCCATTGATTCGTTGGATTTAGGTGCAGGTTCGCAATGGCCTTCTGGCACTGTAGCAGACATCGCTCGGAGCGCTCTCAAAAGGCCACGGCATGCACAAGCAATCGCCGGATTGTGCAAACACCTCGGTACGAACCAAGCCTTGGAACTGGGTACCTGCCTCGGTCTCACTACCGCGTATATCAGCAAAAACGCTTCGGCGGTTACCACCATTGAAGGAAACCCAGCACTCGAAAAACGTGCTCGACTCGTTTGGAAGCAACTTAACATCACAAACATCACGAGCTTGACGGGGAACTTTGACGACGTAATACCCACGCTCAACAGTCAGCAGTACGATGTTATTTTCATTGATGGAAACCACCGTGGAGCCGCACTCAAACGCTACATCGACCTGCTGTTTCCGCAGCTCTCTGAATACGGCGTCATCATTTGCGATGACATTCATTGGTCTGCTGACATGGAGCAAGCTTGGGAAGAATTAATTTCCGAACAACGATGGACACTAAAAGTAGACTTCTATGAGTGGGGACTCCTCACTGCGAATCCTCGCCTTGCACCAGAATTCCATTGCATTAGATTCTAAATATTTCCGAGAGTTCCCGGCATGAATTAGCTTTGCAGTAATGAGGAACAACCATTCCAAAATGGGCACGAGAGGATGGCTAACGCTTTTACTCGGAATCTACATCTTGCTTCAATTCTTGTGGTGGGCCAGTCTCTTGGTTCGGCAGCAACGTCAAATCTTCGAATTGAACAATGCCACGGACGAAAAACTCCACCAAGCCATTCGGATGATCATCGGAGAAGGCCTTGTTTTTTTTGGTCTACTCAGCCTAGGCTTCGTGGTGATTTGGAGAAGCCTCAAGCGTGAAATTGAGCAAGCACGAAAAGAGCGTCATTTTCTTTTGGCCGTAACGCACGAACTCAAAACCCCCATTGCAGGAAGCCAAATTGCCATCGACTCGCTCAAAAAGCATGAATGGGATGAAGACACCAAAAACCTACTGTTGGATGATGCACAGGCAGGATTGACGCGATTGGAGCAACGGGTGGAGAACATCCTACAAAACAATCGACTCATTTCAGGCAAGCAGATGGCCAAAGAGATGTTTGACCCAAAATCAATCATAACAAAAGTGATCAACCGTCACCAAGTCGGTCCTTTCCAAGACCGAAAGATTGAATTGAAAGATGCAATGAAAAACAAGGTTCAACTTGAAGGCGACTCTGATGCACTCTCCTTGGCTTGGGGAAACTTGCTCGAAAACGCCTTAAAGTACAGCCCGTCAAATGAGTCTGTGATCATTTCTCTTTCTGCGGCTGAGCAAGGTTTGTCTGTGAATTTCGACGATGGAGGCGACGGAATACCTGCAGACCAACGGCAAAACGTATTGAAAAAGTTTGAGCGATTGCGAGACTCCGAATCTTCCGGAACTGGACTCGGGCTTTACCTCGCGGATCAAATTCTCAAAATGCACAAAGGCCATCTTCTCATCGAAACCAATGACAGGGGAGGTGCGAGTATTACCACATGGATTCCCAAGTCCGCCTGAATAGAATCACCATGACGAACGAACAAAAGTGCGCACTCATCATACTCGACGGTTGGGGAATCGGTGCGTCAGACGAGAGCAATGCCATAGCAGCAGCTGAAACGCCATTCATGGATAATATGTTGGCAAGCCATCCTCAGGCCACTTTGCGCACAGATGGCGAATTTGTCGGCCTGCCAAAAGGCCAAATGGGCAATAGCGAAGTCGGACACATGAACATCGGAGCCGGACGCGTCGTCTACCAAGATTTGCTGCGAATCAATCGCGCCGTCGCAGATGATTCTTTCCAAAATGAAACTGTACTTAATGCGGCTTTTGATCAAGCAAAGACGCGGAGAACCCGCTTGCACTTTATGGGATTGGTCTCACAAGGCGGAGTTCACTCTCAACAGGAACACCTCCACGCACTTTGCAAAGCGGCGGCGGCTAGGGGAATTGCAGACTTTGCAATCCATGCATTTACCGATGGGCGTGATACTTCTCCGCAAAAAGCACTGGCGTATATGGCAGATTTGGAATCTGTCTTGACCGAAACAGGAGGCCGTGTAGCAACGGTACATGGGCGCTATTACTCCATGGATCGAGACAACCGTTGGGAGCGTATCGCCCGCTCATACGGCACATTGGTTCGCTCAGAAGGCGATCAATACGAATCTGCTGCAGCGGGAATCCAAGCGCATTATGATGACGGAATCACCGATGAATTTATTCGGCCCTTCGTCGTCGGCGAACCCCTCGCCATTCAGCCAAACGATGTCGTGATTTGCTTCAACTTTCGCACGGACCGATGCCGTGAAATCACACATGCATTGACGCAATGTGATCTGCCTGAATATGGTACCCAAGCCCTGCCTTTGCATTACGTGACCATGACGAATTACGACGACTCTTTTGAGGGAGTCCACGTCATCTATAACAAACCGAATCTTGAGGGCACCCTTGGAGAAACTATTGCAGCGGCGGGCAAAACTCAAGTGCGCATCGCGGAAACAGAGAAATATCCTCACGTTACCTTTTTCTTCAATGGTGGCCGCGAAAATCCATTTTCCGGAGAAAATCGGCTCATGGCTCTCAGTCCCAAGGTGGCCACATACGACTTGCAACCCGAAATGTCTGCACATGAAATCGTCAGCTTAATTTCTCCAGAACTGGCCAAGCCGGGAACTGAATCACCAGATTTCGTCTGCTTGAACTTCGCAAACCCTGACATGGTGGGACACACTGGTGTTTTCGATGCCATCGTGAGTGCCGTAGAAACCACCGACGCATGCCTGAAGCAGGTGGTAGAAACCGGGTTGACCAATGGCTACCAGTTCATCATCATTGCCGATCATGGCAATGCGGATTATGCGCGCCACCCAGATGGAACTCCACATACGGCGCATACGACCAACCCCGTTCCAGTAGTGATACTGTCCGAAAAAGTCCAAAAAATACAAAACGGGAAGCTCGCAGACGTAGCACCTACAATTCTGAAACTCATGGGAATTGGTCAACCGGAAGCGATGACTGGAGTAGCTCTTTTCTCTTAATTCCTGAAATCCGATAGTTTCAGGCCAGTGCCTCTGCTGCCACGAAGATGCTGCCTAGCACTACAACTAAGTCATTATTCGCGGCCTCAGACTTAGCTCCCTCTAGGGCGCCTGCCACTGAATCGTACGATTTTCCGATTCGTCCTGCTTTTGCCGCAGCAATAATCAGATTCTCCACTGGCAGGGCACGTGGAATGTCCGCTGCACAGAAATGAAGGTGCACCTTTTCAGGCAATTGATGCCAAATACGATCGAGATCCTTGTCCCCAACGGCACCAAAAACAACGTGCATCTCCTCATGTGGCAATGCCTTCAGCGCTTCTACCGTACGTCTGAGACCATCTTCGTTGTGAGCACAGTCGACGAGAACCCTTGGCCTATCGGAAGAATTCTCCAGCCAATGCCACCGTCCCAAGTGACCAACTTTTGACAACTCTGTTTGGCGTGGGACGCGGACGTGTTTCCAGTCCGTTTGGTACTGCAAAACTTCCAATATTTTGTGAGCAGTGGCACGATTTTCCGGCCAATTTGGACCCTGCTCGGGATCATCCTGAGCTTCAGGAGCGTAATGGAATTCGGCACCCTCTTTTAGCGCTTGCCCCAAAATAACCGATTGCGCTTCTGGACGCATTCGTCCCACTACAACCGGACAGCCTTCCTTGATAATACCCGCCTTCTCTCTGGCAATCGAGCGAATGTCATTCCCGAGAAACTGAGTATGGTCCAAACCAATGTTAGTAACGGCTGTGACCAGTGGCTTCGAAAAAATATTCGTGCTGTCCAACCGTCCACCCATCCCTGTCTCAAGAACCACCAAATCAACGTGTGATTCCGCAAACCAGCAGAGCGCCATCCCGAACGTCCATTCAAAAAAAGACGGAAACAAACCCTGCTCTTCGAATTGGAGCCGTTGAGCTTGAACAAAATCAATCACCCAAATTTCTGGAGGAATCTCACCATTCACTCGCATGCGCTCTCTAAAATCGAACAGATGAGGCGAAGTGAACAATCCGACCTTGAGTCCTTGGTCCATGAGCGCATTGTGCACCGCTTGGCAAACCGAACCTTTTCCATTGGTGCCAGCTACATGAATGACATGAGGCAGTTTTAAATCAGGACGCCCCATGGCTTCCAGCACTGCCCACGTCCCGTCCAAATCCGTTTTATAGGCGGCGGCGCCTTGCCGCTGGTACATCGGCAGTTGCTCAAAAAGCCAGGCCGTGGCTTCTTTGAATGTCATTCCAATTCAAATCGAATGTTCAAGAAACCTTGACGAACCGGCATTGCTTGGTTGGGAGTAAATTTAGCTGTCTTGGCTGCACGAAGGGCAAGAGCTATGTGCTCAGAGTCTGTAATGGTGGAATGCTTTCCATCGTAATCTACCGAGATCACACTCCCCGTTTTGTCCACTACAATATCCACGCGAACAACACCTTCGATGCGGGGGTTTTCATCCAGCATTGGCTTTCCAATGCGTTCGCCACCAACGAGCGACCAATCGCCGTTGTCACCACTGACTACCCCACGTCCGTCTATTCGGCCATCGTCTTTTCCTTCATTGCCTGTGCCTTCCTCTGACTCTCCTTGCGAACCTCCGCCTCCACTAGACTGCAAAGCATTAAGGCGGTTGGATAATGCTGATGAAACTGTTGGCTCGGGTTCTGGCTCTGGATCTGGTTCCTCCACAGGATCCGGTTGGGATGGAGCAGAAACCTCCGAAGATTCTTGAGTGACAACTTCTTCGGTACTCGTGGTTTCAATGGCCTCGCTAGAAGCCGTCTCGGGCTGCACTGCTTCTTGAACCGTTTCCGATGGCGCTACCGATTCGTTGTCACCACTGGCCTGTTCGGTATCTCCCAAATCGGCAAAACCAACAGCGATAAATTGCTCACCCGGCGAGGGGATGGACATGGTAAATGCTGTCAGAAAAAAGCAGAGAAAGAGAACAGCAACGAAGATGATCGAAGTCAACACACCGGCTTTTCTGCGGTTGCTTTTTTCGACCTCCAATCGACGTGATTCCATTCCTGCGTTCATCCGTTATCACTTTTTGGGTGTTGCACCCAACATCACCTTCCACTCATTGGATTTCGCCATGCCAATCAATTCAACGGTCTTGCCGGTTGGCACTTTTTCATCCACTTGCAAATACAGCACCGGATCAGCTGTATCTGCCATTCGAACGCGAAGCGCGGGCTCCAAGTCTTCATAGGATACCTGTCCACCGTTGAGGTAGTAAGTTCCATCAGGCTTTATGCTCACGGTCATCTTTGCGGTCACCGAGTTCGTGCCCTTTGCCTGTGGTAGTTCGACGTTTACGCCGTTGCTTACAAGTGTTGACAGGATGATAAAGAAAATAAGCAGCAAGAAAACCAAGTCCGTCATAGAGGACATGTTTCCCGTCACACTGATTTTATTGCGTTGTCCGAGATTCATGCGGCAGGTTCTTCCAGGATGTCTATAAATTCAATGCTCGTGGCCTCCATCTTATGCACGACCTTGCTCACCTTACTGACTAAGTTGTTGTATGCCATGTAGGCAATAATGCCCACAATCAATCCAACAATTGTAGTAATCATCGCTTGTTTTGTTCCACTAGAAATATCTTCAACCCGAACAGTCCCAGCGGTTTCCATGTCCAAAAAGACATTGACCATTCCGATGACAGTTCCCAAAAACCCCAGCATAGGAGCTGCACCTGCGACCGTGGCTAGTGAACTCAGGTTTTTCTCCAGGTTGTAGATTTCCAACTTGCCAATATTCTCAATGGCAACGCTGATATCTTTCAAATCCTTGCCGATGCGACTGATTCCTTTGTCCAGCATTCGCGCCATTGGCGTATCCGAATCTTGGCAGAGGTTGCGCGCACTTTCAAAACTACCTTGACTGATGTAATCACGTATTCTGTCCATAAAATCAGGAGCGACAGCCTCCGCCTTTCGGATGGCAAGCGTACGCTCAATGAAAACATAAATCGCAATCATGGACATCAATGCCAATGGTGCCATGATGTAAATACCGCCTTCGAGGAGCAATTCCAGAATGCTGACTTCGACTTGTTGGATGCCGTCAGACGCAGAAGTTGCGTCTAAGGCTTGTGCTTGGCCCACTCCGGTGGCCAGCGTCTGAAGGATCAAAAAAGTATTCATATGGTTGGGTCCGTTGTATGCCTTGAATTGAAACGAGAAAGTTCAATCAATTATTGGGCCTCGCTGCACGGACTACAATCAATTTTCGACGTTGGGCAGTTCACAAAACCACCTGAGTCCAGCCAATCTGCTATCGGAACATCAGCCAGAATACAACGGCCCCTGAGAGGTAGCCGGCGATCGCTAAAAGGCTGATTTTCTTTACGTACCAAACAAAGTCAATACGTTCGAGTCCCATGACCGCCACACCTGCGGCAGAGCCAATAATGAGGGCACTTCCACCGGTACCGGCACAATAGGCCAAGAATTGCCAAAACAGACCATTCTGCACAAAATACCCATCCCATTCAGAGACTGCGGCACCTGCGGCAGTGATATCGTACATGCCCATCGAAGCGGCCACAAGAGGTACATTGTCAACAATTGCAGACAAAAATCCAATGGTGACATTGATGGCATACACATTCCCCAATGAGTCGCGCAACCAACTGGCTGCGTTAATGAGATGTCCGATTTCCTGCAATGCGGCAACAGCGAGTAAAATACCCAAGAAGAACAGCACCGAGGCAGAATCGATTTTACGCAAAACTCCGATGACCGAAAGTTGACTGCGCTGCTCGTGGTTCTTTGATTTGTGAATGATCTCGGTGATTACCCACATGACTCCAAGTGATAGCATCATACCCATGAACGGAGGCAAATGAGTCGCGGTTTTGAACACAGGCACAAACAGCAATCCCGCCACACCCATGGTGAAGACCAGATTGCGCTCACCGGAGGATGTCGGATCCACCTTGTGCAAAGAAATTTCTGGACGTTTGACATCACCTTTCATCGTGAATGAGAGGATGCCCAGTGGAACCAGCAAACAGACTATGGAAGGCACAATCAAATTCATAACAATCACATCAGCCGTTAGCTGATTTCCAATCCAAAGCATCGTGGTTGTGATGTCGCCAATCGGTGACCAAGCGCCCCCTGCATTCGCAGCAATCACCACGACGCCAGCAAACATCCAGCGGGTCTCCTTGTCGTCGATGAGTTTCCTTAGCAAAGAAACCATTACAATCGATGTCGTAAGGTTGTCCAAAACAGCTGAGAAAAAGAATGTGAGCACAGCAAGGATCCAGAGCAATCGGACCTTATTGGTGGTCTTAATGCGGTCAGTTATCACTGCAAAGCCCTCATGGGCATCAACCAATTCCACGATGGTCATTGCACCCAATAAGAAAAACAGGATGGAACTAATGTCCTCCATGTGGTGCAACAAACGATGCTCAAAAAATGTGTTAAGCGCCAAAGATGAATCGCCTAAAAAATGTGCCTGAAAAGAAGCAAAATCTTCAGCGAGATGACTAGGCACTTCATGCACACCGAGAACAAAAAGCCCCCAGCAAAGAGTTCCTGTGAGCAGTGCACTTGCTGCTTTGTCAATGTGAAAAGTATGCTCAAGTGCAATGAACAAATAGCCAATAATGAATATGGCAAGTACGATGAACTCCATGGTCTTTGATTTAGAGTTTTAAAGCTACGACATTGGCAGGCCTCTTCTTATTGAAGGTGTCAAAAAACCGTGAATTATTCCAGTCGCTTTTCAAGCGCAATTTGAAAGGCAGTGGCTGCCAGTAATGTCTTGTTGGATCTAACAGAATGCGTTGCCTCTAGAGCTTGGAGGATGGTCCGAGAAGTGTCCTGGAAAATCCCTTGATCAGACATATCCACATTGGCGTCGCTCATGAGGTATGCAAACACCCTAGCCATGCCGCAATTGGCAATGAAATCAGGAATCACAGCAATGCGAACATCGGCAGATTCCGCGATAGAACCATAGAATATTTCCTTGTCTGCAAACGGAACATTCGCTCCGCTCGAAATGACATCAACACCCGCAGAAATCATGCGATCAAGCTGATCTTGGGTCACCAGACGAGACGCTGCACATGGCAAAAAAACATCCGCCTTCAAATCCCAAATTTGATCATTCACCTCTTCGAAGCTGAGCAAGTCATTGGCATGCAGGCTATTGCCTTTTTTTGATTGGAACAACTGCGTAACCTCATCGAGTGACAGTCCATCTGGACGAATGATTCCACCCGCCCTATCAATGATTCCAACGATAACAGCACCTGCTCTAGCGAGATAAAAGGCAGCAGCAGCTCCTACATTTCCCCATCCTTGGACCAAAACACGCTTGCCTCCAAGAGAACCTCCGTACGTGCCATAATAATGCCTAACCGATTCAGATACGCCGTAGCCGGTAATCAAATCTGCCACCCTGTATTTGGTCGTTGTAGAATCATCGGGAATAAATTCCACATCTTCAACTACCTGGGAGACGCCTTGGCGAAGATGTCCAATGCGCTTGACTTTCTCTGTGTTCTTTGCTTTAAAATGGCCATTGAAAACGCCCTCCTGTGGATGCCAGATCCCACAGTCTTCGGTGATGGGGATCACTTCGTGAATTTCGTCCACATTCATATCCCCTCCTGTACCGTAATATGTCTTTAAAAGTGGGGTAACCGCCTCGTACCAGCGACGAAGAACACCTTCCTTGCGTGAATCATTTGGATCAAAGGCAATGCCCGACTTGGCCCCACCAATTTGTGGACCACTCACGGTGAATTTAATCTCCATGGTTTTGGCTAAGCTGATAACCTCTCCTTTGTCCAAACGCGGGTGCATGCGCGTCCCTCCGCCGGCAGCACCGCCTCGAAGGGAATTGATTACCACCCAACCTTTGGCATCTGTCTCTGAATCACTCCATTCAAAAACGATTTCAGGATTGCGCTTCTCATAAGCCTGGAGCATCTCTTTCATGATAATTGCATTGCTTTTCGCGAGTGCGAATATACTTCGTTCATGCCCCGCCTTGTTTAAAAGAACCCCACAACGCCCCGCCTAAGTGATCTATCGAAGCACCTGTGGCAGATTTCCACACATTGTTCTGCCCTAGTGCGCGCAGCAGCCCTAAAAACCCAAATGCGTGCGCTTCTTTTCCGTCAATTACCTCTGAAACTGGAAGATTCACATCGATGGAGAGTCCCATTAAAAACTCTGAAGTCGTGGCCCGAAGCAACTTCAATAACTCCAAATTATGAGCACCACCGCCGGTCACTAAGGTCGACTTGCCTCGAACAGCGACACGAATATGTGAAGCGATGCAGCTAGTGGCAGTGGCGAGCAGGTCAGAAGTCGCAACAGAATGATCGGACTCCCATGCCTTCATCACTGGCCAAAAATCTGATTCAAGCCACTCGGTTCCCAAACTCTTTGGCGCCGACTCAGCATGGTATGGCAACGCCATCCACTCCTTCCATAATCCAGATTGAACAACACCCTCCGAGGCCATTTTACCGTTTTTATCGTATGGCATGCCCGACCTATTTGCGAGTTGATTAAGTACGAGGTTGCAGGGACCGATGTCCCATGCGATGCGACTCCCATTCTCTGCATCAGAGCAACTGACATTGGCAAAACCACCGAGATTAAGGCACGCTTCATAATCGGGGTAGAGGAGTGCATCTACAACAGGCACCAAAGGAGCACCCTGACCGCCCAACGAGACATCCAGGCTCCTGAGATCACAAACCACCGGAACACGACAACCAAGACCGGCAAACAATTCTGCTCCATGGCCCAATTGACCGGTCCAACCCACTTTGGGTCGATGAAAAACTGTTTGACCAGAAAATACGACTAGATCCAACTGATCAATATCCACGGCATTCTGCACCTGATTGGCGCACCATGCAGACCACTCCACGGAAGCTTTGTGCCATTCCTCTGCCAAACACGTTGGAAGTGCCTTGATCCTATTTTTCCAGTTTTCTGGAATCGGCATAGAATAGAAAGACTGAATCTCTCCATCCCAGATCCCTGAACCCGACTTTTGAGTGAATTGAGATACGGTCAAGTCGAGACCATCGAGCGAAGTTCCCGACATCATCCCCAAAACCACGAATTGCTTTTCCATTAGATTATCAATCATACTCCTGAATTCCAGCGGCTTAACGAGCCATCCAGAACACCTTACCTTTGAAGTGAAACTTGGGGCAATATCCCTAAAAAGAATGATGAATCCGAAAGCAGCCAAGAAATGAACCTTGAACTCACGGAAGAGCAAATAGCTGTGCGAGACGCCGCTCGCGAGTTTGCACAACACCGATTGAAGCCCACAATCATTGAACGGGACAATAATCAGCGCTTTGCCACAGAAGAAGTCAAAGAGCTGGGCTCCCTCGGATTTATGGGCATGATGGTGGATGAACAGTATGGTGGAAGTGGTATGGACACGATGAGCTATGTCTTAGCCATGGAAGAGCTCAGTAAGGTAGACGCCTCGGTGAGCGTCTGCGTCAGCGTGAACAATTCATTGGTCTGCTATGGCATTCAGGAATTTGGCACTGAAGAGCAAAAACAAAAATACCTTCGGCCTTTGGCCTCCGGTGAGAAAATTGGCGCCTTTTGCTTAAGTGAACCCGAAGCCGGCTCCGACGCAACCTCGCAAGCGACCACTGCCATTGATTGTGGTGACCACTACTTGCTAAATGGCACCAAAAACTGGATCACAAACGGCAACTCCGCGAATACTTACATTGTCATCGCTCAAACAGATGCAGCGAAAGGACACCGTGGAATCAACGCCCTAATTGTGGAACGGGATATGCCCGGATTCATCGTCGGGGCCAAAGAAGATAAAATGGGCATCCGCGGGTCTGATACCCATACCTTGATGTTTCAAGATGTGAAAGTACCGAAAGAGAATCGAATCGGTGAAGACGGTTTTGGGTTCAAGTTTGCGATGAAAACACTAGCCGGCGGCCGTATTGGAATTGCCGCCCAGGCTCTGGGTATTGCTTCCGGTGCTATGGAATTGGCGATTGCATATTCAAAGGAACGCGAGACGTTTGGCAAGCCCATACACAAGCACCAAGCGATTGCATTCAAATTGGCGGACATGGCAACTCAGGTTGAGGCGGCACGCATGCTAGTTTGGAAAGCCGCAGCGCTGAAAGATGCGGGCGAAGATTATGATTTGGCTTCCAGCATGGCAAAACTCTATGCTTCAGAAGTAGCTATGCAACAAACCATCGAGGCCGTTCAGGTTCACGGTGGCTATGGATTTGTCAAAGAGTACCACGTAGAGCGATTGATGCGTGACGCTAAAATCACGCAGATCTACGAAGGCACAAGTGAAGTCCAAAAAATTATTATTAGCCGATCTGTCTTAGCCGACTAGCAGGCCACACATCAAATAATAATACGCTGGTTTCCAGCGCTCCATACCTGCTCACCCTCTTTTGACTGCACCACAATTTCGGGGATTCCATCGCCCGTGCGGTCCTCCAATATCACTGAATAGCCTTGGGTCAATCCACTCATGCCTTTCGGAGTATTGCCCCCTATGGTTCGTTCTTGCAGCACACCTTCAGAATCGAAGAACAGCACGGTGGAAGATTCAAGGGAGGCACCTAGTCGAAAAACAGGAATCTGACCGGAAGGAAACTGCAATGGCGAGTCGAATCGGTCTTCACCCGATCGCCGGAGGAAACGAACAGAATTGTCATCTTGACCTGCAAAAATGTAATCCTTATTGGCTACTCGCACATGCTCGAGTGATGTGATGTAACGGCCAGGTCGCGGCTTGAAATTCCACCCAGGAGTTCGCTCTCCTTCCTTCCTAAAGTTGAACAATTCGCCATTCGGAGCCGCTGTCAAAAAACGGTATTGCCGATTCCGGTCATAGTCCAATACAGCCACCGCTGAAAACCCTTGTGACCATTGTTTAGGAAACCCCTTGACTTCTCGGCCCAAGGCATCAATGACGTGCACCTTTCTTCCTGAGGCCACCACAGCCTGGTACTTTCGATTGCGGTACAAGTCCACTTCCCAAATCACTGGACGCTCTTTAGCTGCAACTTCCAATCGCCAAACCACGGCACCTTCGGAATTCTTTGCCAATACCTCTGTGTCTTCCCAAACCAACTCCATGGACTTGCCTGTACGATGATTCTGAATAAGGCCCAATCCTTTGCTATCCAGTTCGGCAAAATCCGAGTCGGCCTCAGCAGCACTAGTTTGGTTGTCCTGAAGTGGATTGGAAGTTTGACGGCTCGCTTGCATCAAAGATTGACCTGTAGAAGCCCCATCGGATTCAACGTGCCAAACAACACGGTCATTGCCCGCATGCACACCCCACAATTCACGGCCTTCTTCCCAAAACCCAAAATCAAAATTGGATGCTCGCTCATCCTCGTGCAACTGATCGTTCTCCGGAAAGCGAATATCGTTCCATGAGAGGCTGTCCAAACCCGAATGAAAAACCAATAATCCGTTCCGCCACCAACCTTCCAAACCAACAGACCTCGAAGAATCTGCCATTTCAATTGCAGCCATTACTTCCCCGTCTAACGTCTGCGCCATGATCCAACTTCCGTCCGTCAGATTCATGAGCGAATCGTGCCCCATCCAACTCGAGCCCGCAGGGATTGATCCGACTCCTACCTTCTTCCAACCGCCATTTGATGATTCAGTTAAGCGTAAAAACCAATTCGTCCAAAATGAAGAGAGCGGAGCGAGCGGAGCGTTTGGTATATCGACCCAGGATGTGCTCATCTCTTTCGAACTTCCATCAGTCAACCAATGGACGGATTCAAATTCTCCATTGGGCTTTCTCAAAAGCATGTTTTTCCCAGGGGACCGAGGAGCCCAGTGTGCCGCCATTTCACCCGGAGATTCACTCCAGTTAGATAGTACAGCTCCAATTAACCAACCTCCTCCCCACCGATCCTTGCTCACTCCTTTAGGCAGGGACAAGGGCTCGTCACGTACAAACCAAATAAAGGAACTGGAGTCATTATCCATGGCGAAGAGAAAAGCAGACTGATGGCCTCTGTCTGCTTCAAATGTCACCTCAAAGGGCAAAGCAGCCGGGAATTCCCAACGATTGAACCGATCCGGCGCAAAGGATCCCGGATCCAACAATTGTCGTTCATCAACCTTGCGGTCCATGAGCCACAAAGCGCTCAAGCCACTGGCAGCGACGACAATAAATACGGACCAAATTCGACGGTAAGGCATGAAGCAAAGTTCAGGAGATTCTGCTCCAGTTCGTACGGCCTTTGCGGGCACGTATCAACGCTGCTTTGAGGATAGCGTGCTCCGGAAGAGACAGGTCACCGTCCTCTTCTAAAATCCGATTGCCTATGTAACGTGCCGTGGTCAGAATTTCTCGGTCTTGAAGCAAGTCAGCCATTTTTAAGTCGGGAACTCCCGACTGCTGGGTCCCCATCAAATCACCAGGGCCGCGCAACTCCATGTCCACTTCTGCCAGTTCAAATCCATCATTGGTGCGGCACATCGTTTCCAACCTGCGGCGTGCTTCTTTGGAAAATTCATTTCCGGTCATCAAAAGGCAATAACTCTGCTCGTCTCCACGTCCCACTCGTCCCCGAAGCTGATGCAGCTGTGCAAGACCAAATCTTTCAGAGCTCTCAATAACCATCACGCTAGCATTGGGGACGTTTACACCCACCTCAATGACTGTAGTGGCGACTAAGATCTGAGAGGTTCCATTGGAAAAACGTTCCATCTCAATGTCTTTGTCCTCAGATTTCATGCGTCCATGAACAATACCAATGCGAAATTCGGGAAGAGGGAAACGGCGAGACACGCTCTCGTATCCATCCATCAAATCTTTGTAGTCCATGCTGGAACTCTCCTCGATCAATGGATAGACTATGTAAATCTGTCTTCCTCGGGCAATTTCATCTTCAATAAATTGAAATACAGACAGGCGCGCACTATCCGTTCGGTGTACGGTCTTGATGGATTTACGGCCAGGAGGCATTTCATCAATAACACTCACATCCAAATCACCATAGGCCGTCATGGCCAGAGTGCGCGGTATCGGGGTAGCCGTCATGACTAAAACGTGTGGTGCTGGAGATGCTTTTGCCCATAACTTACTGCGCTGAGCCACGCCAAATCGGTGCTGCTCATCGATGACAGCCAATCCCAACCGATGAAACTCCACACCGGGTTCGATAAGCGCATGCGTGCCAATCAATAAATGCACCTCCCCTGATTTGAGTCCCTCCAGAATCGGACGCCGCGCCGCTTTTTTGACCGAACCGGTAAGCAACTCGATGCGAATAGGGAGAGCTCCCAATGCTTCTCGAAACGACTCAAGGTGCTGATTAGCAAGTATTTCAGTCGGTGCCATCACACAAGCTTGATAGCCGTTGTCAATGGCAAGCAAAGCCGTCAAGAGTGCAACCATGGTCTTACCGCTACCTACATCACCCTGGAGCAAACGATTCATATGCCACCCCGTATTAAGGTCAGATCGAATTTCACGCATTACCCTTTTCTGAGCACCCGTCAATTCAAACCCCAGATAATTCGAGTAAAAATCGTTGAAAAGCGTTCCTACCAATCCAAAACGCACACCGGGCATATCATGAGTCTGCTCGCGCTTTTGAATCAGTAACTTCAGTTGCAAAAGCAGCAGTTCTTCAAACTTTAATCGGTTGCGAGCAGACTCGGCTTCCTCATGATTTTGAGGTGCGTGAGCCATGCACATGGCTTCAGCCTTGTTTGGCATTTTGAGCTCATCCAGCAAAAAAGACGGAAGTGATTCTGGCAAAACCAATTCAGGACTCGAGAGGAGGACGCGAATAACTTTGGCCAATCCTGACGATGCAAGTCCTCGGTTCGTCAACTTCTCCGTGGTCCGGTAAACCGGCTGCAGTCCCCTGCCGTTTCGCCGTTCAAAAGAATCTTCCAATTCAATCTCAGGATGCGGTAGATTCCAGCGGTTCTGATATTTTGCTGGCTTGCCGTAGACCACCACTTTTTGGAGTGCTGGAATCTGTGCGGCCATCCACTTTGCCCCCTTGAACCATACCAAATCCAATGTTCCTGAATCGTCTTTGAACGTTGCCACCAAACGAGAACCACGCTTGCTTGGAATCTGCTTCACATCCGTAATTACGCCCTTCATTTGAACAGCAATGGCGTCGGAAGTGATGTCCTTAACTTCGATGAAATCCGTGCGATCCTCGTACCTAAAAGGCAAGTGCTCTAAAAGATCTCCAGCATCATAAACGCCCAATTCTGACCGAAGCCACTCCGCCCGTTTTGGGCCAATGCCTGGGATGAATTCAACGGGAGTGTCTGCTTGGAGGTTTGCCATCTCAATAGATCCGACGGAA
>DDEH01000050.1:16155-17127 GCA_002336085.1 Flavobacteriales bacterium UBA1959
GTTAAGACAAAAAAAAGCCGGACCTTTTGGGGTCCGGCTTTTCAAAAGAAATTCAGTTCAATAACCGTTGGATAGCATGAGAACGGGATTCTCCAAAAATGCTTTGAAATCTTGCAGGAATGCCGCTCCGGACGCACCGTCCACAGAACGATGATCACAGCTCAATGTGACCTTCATTACATTGCCGGGGACCACTTGCCCTTTTTTCACCACAGGTACAGCATTGATGCCACCCACAGCAAGGATACATGAATCTGGCGCATTGATAATGGCAGTGAATTCATCAATACCAAACATTCCAAGGTTCGAAATGGTAAAGGTATTTCCTTCCCAATCGCTTGGCTGCAATTTTTTATCCCTGGCTTTGCCTGCAAAGTCGCGTACTTCGGTTCCAATTTGGGAAAGACGTTTTCCATCTGCATGACGCACGACAGGAACCAATAGTCCCTCGTCCACAGATACCGCTACACCAATATGCACATGCTCATTGAAACGAATGCGATCCTCCAACCAACTGCTGTTTACGACAGGATGTTTCTTCAAAGCTAAAGCCGCTGCCTTGACAACCATATCGTTGAAACTCACTCGCACTTCGCCTGCATCATTGATGGATTTGCGTGTCTCCATCGCTGCATCCATATCGATGCTCACCGAGAGGTAAAAGTGCGGCGCCGTAAACTTGCTTTCAGCCAATCGACGTGCAATAGTCTTGCGCATTTGGCTGATGCCGACTTCCGTGAATCGTTCCACACCAGGCACGCTTGAGCCCATTGTGCCTGCCTGAAAGGCTTCAACATCGCGCTTCACAACACGACCTCCTTCTCCTGAACCCGGAATATGAGCAATACTAAGACCGCGATCTTCAGCCAATTTCTTTGCGAGTGGCGATGCTTTCAATCTACCGTTGGAAGAGGGAACAACTGGTGCTGGATTCACAACTGAGGATGCTGACGATGCTGCCATTGCAGCCAC
>DDEH01000050.1:17532-22998 GCA_002336085.1 Flavobacteriales bacterium UBA1959
TTTTCAGCCTGCTTGAGCAACGCTGAAACATCTTCACCTGCTTCACCCAGAATGCACAGCAAACTATCTACTGGTGCAGCCTGTCCTTCCTCCACTCCAATGTGCAAAAGCACACCATCGTAAAAGGATTCGAACTCCATCGTCGCCTTGTCGGTTTCGATTTCGGCAAGAAGCTCTCCATTTTCTACTTCCTCTCCCACCTTCTTTAACCACGTCGCCACCACCCCTTCGGTCATGGTGTCGCTCAACTTCGGCATGCGAATGATCTCAGCCATATGATTTCGTGTTGGTAATTAAAATCAGTCCTTGACAAAAGGATAATCCTCCGTCATGTAAACATCTTCGTATAGTTCGTGGGCCTCAGGATACGGACTATTCTCTGCAAATTCAATAGCCGCTTCAACTTCCGCCTTCACTTCTTTCTCAACCGTTTTTAGCTGGTCTTCTGAATTCCAGCCCTGGGCGATTAGAACATTCCGAACATATTCGATCGGATCTTTTCCCTGGTACTCATGCAGCTCGTCTTTGGTTCGGTACTTCTGAGGATCGGACATCGAATGTCCCTTGTATCGGTAAGTTTGAATGTCAAGCAAAGTCGGTCCTCCTCCCTCTCTGCCCCTTTCCGCTGCAATCGCAATCGCTTCGCAAACCGCTTCAGGACTCATTCCGTCAACAGTAGCTGCAGGCATGCGGTAGCTTGCTCCCAATGTTTCCAAATCGGTCACATTCGACGTGCGTTCTACCGATGTACCCATGGCATACTTATTATTTTCAACAATGAATATAACCGGTAGTTTCCAGGTCATCGCCATGTTAAACGTTTCGTGTAGGATGCCTTGCCTTGCGGCTCCGTCTCCAAAAAAGCACAATGTGACGTGGTCCTCTTTTCGGTACTTGTCAGCGAATGCAATGCCTGCACCAAGACCAATCTGTCCTCCAACAATTCCGTGTCCTCCAAACAAGTTTCGTTCCTTGTCAAACATGTGCATGGAACCGCCTTTCCCTTTGCTCGTCCCCGTAACTCGGCCATATAGTTCAGCCATTACGTTTTTTGGATCCGTTCCCAACACCAAAGGATGGGCGTGATCGCGGTAAGCAGTCACCATCCTGTCCGTAGGACGAATGGCCTCTGAAATACCCGCAAGCACGGCTTCTTGTCCAATATACAAGTGACAAAATCCACCGAATTTTTGCTGGATATACAATTGTCCGCAACGTTCCTCAAACTTTCGCATCAGATACATGTCGCGAAACCAACGCTGATAAACAGCTTTGGAATGAGGCATACTTGCCGTGTTCGCCGAACCATTCTGGCTCGCCTTTTTTGCAACTGGCTTACTAGAAGCTGCTGCTTTCGGCTTTTTTGGAGGTGTGCTGGTCGCCATTTTCAAGACTACTTAAGGCTACAAATATAACCTTGGTCATGAGATTTTTTTGAAAACTGAAGCATCTTTCGCTGTAAAATCCATACCTCGTGTATTTATTACACGAAAACTCTAGCGGCACTTGCAAAAGCTAATCCATCGGGGATTCATTGCGCGATGTGGAAAATGAAAGGCGCATCAAATAGCGAAAAGAAGTAACTATGTTCACAAATGCACCATTCGATTGTCTTTTTATGATTAATTTTAGGCCTTCGTGACTCTGCAAGAATCAATCAATAAGTTAAGCCCCATTGGCCTTCATGAAATCGGGGATGCCGATCTAATGAGCCGTTTGGATCAGAAATACCTCATCCGTAAGGAATGGATTTCTGAACTGATCGCGCAATGCCAGGACGACTATCAAATCCTTGAAGTGGATGGAAACCGGGTAACAAAATACTCCAACCAATTCATCGATAACGAAGCCCTTGAGTCATTTGAACAGCATGTGCGCGGAAGAAAAGTCCGCTACAAAGCGCGCATTCGAAATTACGGGTCCAATGGCCTTTCTTTTCTGGAAGTCAAGCAAAAAACCGTTCACGGAAGAACACTAAAGGCGCGTATTCCTCGATCTGATGCTGCTGATTGGAACGCCCCCTTGAATGATGATGAACGTAAATTCCTCAGCGAACATTACGGTTATTCAGGAGGAGACATCTTACCGCTTCACAGCACTTTCAATCGGATGACATTGGTGTCTACCGCTTTGAATGAGCGGATTACACTGGATACCGACCTACTCTATTTCAAAGAAGAAGAGAGTCAAGGCCTTGGTCCGCTCGCAATTATGGAGGTCAAGCAAGAACGGATCAACCGATTTTCACCCATATTGTTAGCGCTGCGCAACTTTCGGTTCAGCACACCGCCACTAGGAAGAAAAACAAGTTTGTCGAAATACATCGTTGGCTCCTTACTTTTGAATCGAAACCTGGAACCGAGAAGCTACAGAAGCGCTATGCAGCGCATCAAGCACCTGACGAAAGAAACCTGACCCATGCCCGAAGAAGTAATCCACCTGTTGTTAGCGTTTGCCGGCAACCTCCTTTCAAGCCTTATTTTAGTGCTTGGAATCTACCATCACGTGTCCAAAAGACGGGATTACGTTTTTACATTTTTACTCGTATCAACAGCGGTTTTTCTACTCTGCAATCTTCTAGTAGAAGTTGAAATTGACCTCGCTTTCGCATTAGGGTTGTTCGCCATTTTTGGCATCATCCGATACCGGACAGATGCAGTGCCCATTCGGGAAATGACCTACTTATTCATTGTCATAGCGCTTGCTGTTTTAAACGCCTTGGCCCCACAGTCAAATGGCATTCTACTGATTTCACTGGCCAATGCCTTGGTCTGGGGTTTAACGCTTGTTCTAGACCGCCTCTGGACGATAAGACATATGTCTACAAAAGTGGTCATTTACGACCGGGTCGACTTGTTAAGCGAAGGGCGCCGAGAAGAGTTAATTGCTGACCTTGAGCAGCGCACTGGCGTGCAAATCGTGAGAATAGAGATCGGAAAAGTGGATTTACTTCGAGACACAGCTGTGATCAAAGTTCACTTTGATGGAGACAGCCAACCTGGCCATTTCGAAGGCCAAGGTGGAAACTAAGCGATTCGAGTCAATGCTCACTCCGGACGTTGGAGCAACACTACCGCATGGGCGCTAATCCCCAACTTCTCACCCACAAAACCCAATTGCTCGGTGGTTGTTGCCTTTACACTGACCTGATCCAGCTCCACTCCCAGCAGTCCTGAGATGCATGTTCGCATGGTCTCGACATGTGGAGAAATTTTGGGCTCCTGAAGGCAAATAGTGCTGTCCAAATTGCCCAATTCCCAACCCGCATCCGTGATCAAATCATAGGTGTGTTGAAGCAACTTTTTTGAATCAATGCCCTTGTACTGTGGGTCTGTATCTGGGAAATGATAGCCAATATCCCGCAAAGCAAGTGCTCCAAGCAATGCATCGCAGATAACGTGAAGCAACACATCTGCATCACTGTGGCCTACGGCACCATGGGAATGTTCTATTTTGATGCCTCCCAACCAAAACTCCTCACCAGGAGCTAGCTGATGAACATCGTAGCCGTATCCGATTCGAAACGGCATTGGTCAGTCCTCGTCGTTACTACTCTGGGCGAGGTCAGAGAATTGTAGCCGAAGCGTAAAGCGCAATGTATTGGCCAAAGGATTCTGCTGACGCGTCGAGATGAGGTAACTCAAGTCAACCGTAAAGACAGTGTACTTGATGCCCGCACCCAAGGTGATAAACTGACGTGCTCCTTTTGAATAGTGCTCATTAAAAAAACCTGTGCGGAATGCGAAAGCATCATTGAACAAATATTCAACTCCACCTCCAATATTGAATTCCCGCAGTTCCTCTCGAAAAACACTGCCATCCTCCACGGTATAGGTACCATCATCATTATAATTCACAACACCTGGCGCGTCATAAAAACTCTGGATCATGCCCGTCGCTACACCCACATCCGGATTGTAACCGCTCACAATGTTTGCTCCGCTCTCCTGGTCGTAAATCGGAGTGGTCGGAACCAACAACTTATTGAGGTCAGCAGTAAAGGTCAAGCTGTTGTAGTCATCAAGATTTAACTTCAACGCCGCACCTGTCTTCAAATTCGTTGGAATAAAATCTCGTTCCGCGGATTCTGAATAACTCATTTTCGCTCCGATATTGGAAATGCACAAGCCCCAATTAATTTCGGCATCTCTCCCTGCGACCTTGGCGTAAGGGTTCGTGTAAAACGTACTGATATCAACTGCAACAGAACGTCCTGGCTTCGAGTTGGCGCCCAACACATTCGTACCACCTGTCAAGTTCGAGTTGATAAAACGTCCAGCAATTCCGCCGCTGAAGCGGTCACTTAATTTCTGGCTGTACCCAATATCCAGACTGAACTCCGCTGGCTGAAAATCCCGGATTGTCGTTCCTGTTTCGTCTGTAAACGTAATATTTCCGAGACTGAAATAACGCAGTGCCGCCCCCCAAGCTTGGCGCTTGTTGATCCTCTTCACGCCAGACAAGTAGGCGAGATTCATATCGTCAACGAGCGCTCGCAACCATGGCGCATAGGCCAAACTAAACTCTACGTCGTTTGTTGCAAAAGCCATTTTAGCTGGATTCCAATGCAAACTATTTGCATCAGGAGAAAGCGCCACACCAGCATCACCGAGTGCTCCAGAACGGGAGTCTGGACCTATCATCAAGAAAGGTACTGCGGTGGTTATTGTATTTAACTGAACGAGTTGAGCTCCTTGGCCTGGAGTCAACTGACCGCTCACGTTTGTCAATGTCAAAGAGAAAATCGCAATTGCGAGTATTCGTCGAATATTCATTTTATTTTTTCTTCTGTCGTTGAAGGGTGGCGCAAGATAAACTCAAATCTGCATTCCATCACGGACGCAAAACGACAATCTGATCTGCATATTGCGCAACAGAGCCACTTTCTGATTGAAGCGTCAGTCGGAACACGTAAACTCCCGCTTTGACCCGGGTGCCCGTCGCTTGGTTTCGGGCGTCCCATTGCAAAATCTCATTTTGAAAGCCCGCGACATGCCAAGGATATCCTGCAGAATGAACCAATTTTCCGAGGCTCGAGAAAACCTCCAAGTTCATTTTTCCTTCTTGGCAGGTTTGATTGTGCTCGATAGAAAACTTGAATCCAGCAAATGACGGATTGGGGAAGGCAAAAACTTCACCCAATACTGTTTCAAAATCCGAAGCCACGAAAAAATCAATGGAGGCTGATCCTTTGTTGTTATGCACGTCCCAAGCAGCCAAACTGAGAGTGTGCATGCCGTCTGTCAAGGCGGAGAACGGGTACCGCACTGTGCCTCCTTTGTAGGTGTCCAGATCACTCGTGTAGAAATCATTTAAAACCACGCTTTGACTGGATTCTCCATCCAAAATCACCCGGATATCGTGCCCTATTCCTACGCCAGATGAATTGATTCCACCCTCATCAAACAGCCGGGCCAACAGCAACGGATTGGCATCAGATAACCCTCCGTCTTGAAAAAGAGTGTC
>DDEH01000121.1:0-207 GCA_002336085.1 Flavobacteriales bacterium UBA1959
GTTCGCTGGATTGGATGGCGGCAATTCGGGCATGGTATACCCTGAAATTTGACAATACTCCACTTCGTTCATGTATTGTCCTCCCACTTTTATTGTGCCATTCTCTGCAATGATGGTCACTGAAGATTCGAAATTTTGGTTGGCCACAGACGTCGAGAAGTTGAAGGTTCCAAGGGCATTGTGCTTCACAAACTCGAACGAGACTAG
>DDEH01000121.1:594-6026 GCA_002336085.1 Flavobacteriales bacterium UBA1959
TTGAAATCAACAAATCGACTCTCGATGCGATGAATATCCCCAAAAACCCAATACATCAAATCAATGAAGTGACTGAATTGAGTAAACAGCGTTCCTCCATCCAAATCAAGCTTCCCCTTCCATGGAATCTTACTGTAGTATCGATCATCTCGGTTCCAATAGCATTGAACTTGGACCATGTGAATCTTTCCCAAAACATCTGAATTCACAACTTCCTTGAGCCAAACAGAAGGAGGAGAATATCGATTTTGCATTACACAAAACACTTGTTTGCCGCGCGATAGTGCCGTGTGCAAGATTTGCTCACCATCTTGACGATTCAGCGCCATGGGCTTCTCTATCACCACATGGCAGTCAGCCTCTAAGGCAAGAATCGCCTGTTCGGCGTGGTATCCATTGGGCGTGCAGATGCAAACAATATCCAACGAGTCATACGTTCCGAGCATGTCGGACAAAGAACCATGATGCGGAACATCGTATTCAACACCACATTCTGCTTTGGATCGAATGTCAGCGAAAGCGACAAGTTCAAACGCAGGATTGCGTCGAATCATCTCCATGTGCCGCTTGCCGATATGACCCGCGCCTACGACGCCGAATTTCAGTTTGCTCATTGCGCAAAACTACAACAAACAGGGCTCAACGGCGAGGGCTCTCCTGAAACAATCGGTAACCTAAAAGCATCTCAAAAAACAGCGGAGAACGCTCGCTTTTGTAGTATTCAATGCCCAATGAAAGCGGACCAAATGGCATTTCTTTCCAAGCCCGGAACCCAGCCATCCAAAACAACGGTGCTTCCGGATTGAGTCGAGGTCCTTTTGCCCCGTTTTCAATCCGATCCCCTGCCTTGAAGGCGTGAATTTCGGAACGTAGATGAATTCCCTTCAGCACATTACAGTCCGCAATGGCGCCCAGCGCCAGGTAATTGAACGCTCGAAAATTCTCTAAAAAAACGGAACGCGAACCGGGCATTGGAGCATACGCGGTTGCCTGAACAATGGTACCGTTGTATGTCGAACGAAGCGACTCATTTGAAAAACAAGCATTTCCTGTAAGCCCCAGCGCTCCTGATTCAAAAACAGACACGTATGACTCAAAATGAACGTTTCCTCGCCAAAAAACATCTTCATTGATGGTCTGCATGCGTTGAAGGGAATCGTCAAAGACATTAAAATCTGATTTATAAGTGCCTTGGAACCGCTTTACGCCGCCATTAAAATGATGTCCTTTTGTTGGATACTGATTATGATTTAAGCTCTTGCGCTTCCAACTTAGGCCCAAAACAGATCCTTTATAGCGATCGATATTGGTCAATTCATTCGAAGAAAAGATCCAATCTGCATACGTCTGATCAATCGAATTGAACTGCAGAAATGATAAATTAAGTTTGCTTCTCAATCCCGAAGAAATCAAAAAAACTCCACCCCACTCTGACTCTTGAGAATTGCAAAATATCGGCCGAACATCGCGCTCAATAAATCCAGCCAAATCGCGGGCATAATTCCATTGGCGAAAACTCCAAATCGGTTGCAAGGAAGTGGGCAAATCTCCGTGAAAATCGAAATTCATCCGAACGCCAATGTCTGAGTAAAATGCTCCAAAGGCAGTGCTCACACTGGCACGCATCGGAATCCGTCCAAAATGACTAAGGCCTACAGCCGCATAGCCCATGCTTAGTGGCTGTGATGACAGCCCGCCGCCCAAATCAACTTTAAAATCGCGCGCTTCAGAAACATCTACATTGACGGCGAAACCACCGTTCACGGCCTGGCCCTTTGGGTAAACTCGTCCGATGTATTGATCGGACTCAAGCAGAAAGAGGCGGCGCTTTAATTCAGACGGGGCAAACTCTTCTTTGTGGCCTCTAATTATGCTATGAGCATATTCCCTCTGTTTGAAATCAAGCCCTGAAATCTGGGTCTTAATCACTGCAAAGGGACGAATTCCCCGAACAAAATCACCCCGTTGCAAAGCAACCGACTCTGTCTTTGCAACACGGGGCAGTTCAGCGCCATGCAGTTCCACGAACTCCAATCCCTTTGAATATCCTTGCTCACATGCCTCGATAGATTGACCAAAATCAAGCGTTCCTAATTTTAAATCGGGAACAATCTCAAACAGTGCAATATCCCCTTCATTGCTAAATTCCGTAGGACGGATAATAAGCGCTTCTATCTGCGTAAGCAAGTCGTCCGAGAGAAAATCAGATGGCTCCGACTCAGTGCCCGATAATAAAATAATATCAGGAGCAAAACATTCGATCATAACATCGATGGGTCGATTGTTGTAAAGTCCTCCATCGTATATCGGCTTTCCATCCAACCAGATTGGATTCAAGTAAAAAGGAAATGACATCGAAGCGCGCACAGCTTGAGCCAAATCACCCCGGCTAAACACCGTATCCGATTTTGCGAGCACATCGCTCCCGACGCATCGAAATGGAACCATCAAGGAGTCGAAGCTTGAGCCGGCTCGAGCAGAGGCCGGACCCAACTCTTCCATCAGCGACCAATCCAGCGGTAGACTCGATATAAGATGGCCTCTCACATCTCTATTGCGGGCTCCTAGGCGCAATTCCAAAGCACTCGGGAACTGATCCAATGACTTGAACTGGAATTCGTGCAGTGGCTCTCCGCTGATTCGCGCATTAAACTCGTCGGTCCGCAACAGTTCCCACATGGCTTCCGGACTCCATCCTGCAGCGTAATAGCCACCCACAAGCGCACCAACGCTAGTCCCAACCACATAGTCAATGGGAATACCTGAATCTTCCAGTGCCTGAATAACCCCTACATGCGCAGCACCTCGGGCACCTCCGCCTGTGAGTACCAAACCGACGGAAAGTCGCTCACCCTGCGCAGAACAAGGAACCCATCCTTGAACAAAAATCATCAAAAATGACAAAAAGACTGTAAAACGTAACATACTGCTAATTTAGAGCGCAACAGTGAGCGCATTAAATTTGCAGTATGCGGATCATTAGCCTGGTGCCAAGTTGGACAGAGTACCTCATCGATTTGGAGCTATCGGACGATTTAATTGGTCGGACAAAATTTTGCGTTCGGGCCGGTAGCAAGGCCGAATCAATTCCCATTATTGGAGGAACGAAAAACGTACACATCGACCGAATCGAGGCCCTCAAACCCGATCTCATAATTGCTAGCAAAGAAGAAAATGACAAAGAATCGGTCGAACAGTGCTCGAGCTTTTCAGAAGTTCTGTTGACAGATGTCCGGACGGTACAAGATGCATTGGCTGCATGCAAAGAAATCTCAGTGGCCACCAATCGTGGGAAAAGAGGTGCACATTGGGTTGAGCAAATCCGTTCCGCTTGGGGTGAACCCGAGCCGCTCTATTGCGAGGGGTGTTACGTGGTTTGGAAAGAACCAATGATGCTAGCGGGTCCCGACACATTCATCCACAGCGTCATGCAGTGGTGGGGAATTGACAATACTGCCAAGGACTTGCATGACGGACGTTATCCCATAGTCACCAAAGACCAATGGCATAGAATGAATACAGGACGCGTCCTTCTGCCTAGCGAACCCTTTCCCTTCGCCTCCAAGCACCTCCCCGAATTCGAGGCGAAAGGAAAACAAGCCCATTTGGTCGACGGCGAAGCCTTCAGCTGGTACGGAAGTCGGATGTTGCATGCCGCACCCTACTTGAAGCATCTTGCTTTGGACAAGCATGCCTGACACGTTGGCGCGAAGCCATGCCAGCATTCGGTGAAATTTCGACTTTTTGTCAGTTTCTATCGAGCAGTTTGCCAATCTTGTCAGACCATTTTGATCAAAAGCAAAGCGGCACACTCCTTGACAAGACAAGACCAAACAATTGAATCAATCTAACATCATGAGTAAAATCATTGGAATAGACTTGGGGACCACCAATAGCTGTGTTTCCGTCATGGAAGGCAATGAGCCTGTCGTTATTACAAATGCTGAGGGAAAGCGCACCACGCCCTCGATTATCGCATTCATTGAAGGAGGAGAGCGAAAAGTGGGTGAACCGGCGAAGCGTCAAGCGATCACAAATCCGACAAAAACCATTTACAGCATCAAGCGGTTTATGGGAAGTTCTTTTGACGAAGTGAAGAAAGAAACGGCCCGCGTTCCTTACAAAGTTGTAAAAGGAGACAACAACACACCGCGCGTCAAAATTGACGACCGCATGTACACGCCTCAGGAAATCAGTGCCATGACTCTTCAGAAAATGAAGAAAACAGCTGAAGATTACTTGGGCACTGAAGTCACTAGCGCAGTCATTACTGTACCGGCATACTTCAATGATGCTCAGCGACAGGCGACGAAAGAAGCTGGAGAAATTGCAGGATTGGAAGTAAAGAGAATCATCAATGAGCCAACTGCAGCAGCTTTGGCTTATGGCATGGATAAAAAGTCAATTGATCAAAAAATCGTTGTGTTTGATCTTGGTGGAGGAACGCATGACGTTTCGATTTTAGAATTGGGTGATGGCGTATTCGAAGTGCTGTCCACCGATGGAGATACACACCTCGGAGGCGATGACTTTGACCAGGCCATTATCGAATGGCTCGTGCAAGAGTTCAAGGATGAAAATGGTGGCTTGGACCTTTCCAAGGATCCGATGGCCTTGCAGCGTTTGAAAGATGCGGCGGAAAAAGCCAAAATCGAATTATCAAGCACCACAAGCTCTGAAATCAATCTGCCTTACATCATGCCTGTGGACGGGATACCGAAGCACTTGGTGCGGTCCTTATCGCGTGCAAAGTTTGAGCAAATTGTAGATTCCCTCGTAAAGCGAACCATTGAGCCTTGCGTAACAGCAATGAAAGCCGCGGGACTAGAGAAATCTGACATCGATGAAGTAATCCTCGTAGGTGGATCTACTCGTATCCCTGCGGTGCAAGATGCAGTGAAGGCTTATTTCGGCAAGGAGCCTTCCAAGGGAGTGAATCCCGATGAAGTTGTGGCCATTGGCGCCGCAATCCAAGGTGGAGTATTGTCCGGAGATGTAAAGGATGTCTTGCTTTTGGATGTCACTCCCCTCTCCCTTGGCATTGAAACCATGGGCGGTGTGATGACCAAATTGATTGATGCGAACACCACAATTCCAACCAAAAAATCGGAAACCTTCAGCACGGCTTCGGACAATCAACCCAGCGTTGAAATCCATGTCTTGCAAGGCGAAAGGTCCATGGCCACGGACAATCGCTCCATCGGTCGGTTCCAATTGGCGGATATCCCACCTGCGCCTCGTGGTACTCCTCAGGTTGAAGTTACCTTCGACATTGATGCGAATGGCATCATCCAGGTGAGCGCCAAGGACAAGGCTACCGGAAAGGAGCAGAACATTCGGATCGAGGCTTCAAGTGGACTCAGTGACGAGGAAGTAACGCGAATGAAGCAAGAGGCAGAAGCAAATGCTGAAGCAGACCAACAAGCCAAGGA
>DDEH01000121.1:6427-11237 GCA_002336085.1 Flavobacteriales bacterium UBA1959
GAGTTCGGAGACAAAATTTCCGAGGGAAATCGAGGACCGATTGATGCGGCATTGGAAGAGCTTAAGAAATCACATGCTGAGCAAGATATCGATGGTTGCAAAGCCAGCATGGAAAAGCTCAATACAGCATTTCAGGCGGCGAGCCAAGAAATGTATGCAGACCAAGGTGCAGAAGGCGGAGCTCCTGAGGGCACTGCAGAAGGTCAACAAGCAGAGGCTAATGATCCTGAAGTGACTGACGTTGATTTTGAAGAGGTGAAATAATCCCCCAATCGTTTGAGCGCGTCAATCGATGAGAAAATAAGCCCTTGGATGCATTGCTATCCAAGGGCTTTTTCATTTGAACCGTTGTGGACTTAGTTTGTTAATCAAGCGCATGGAAACATTGAATACAGCCCCATGGAAAAAAAGGGCACGATGGGCATTGATCGGTATATCACTGGTTTCCATCATTATGGCCTGGCGAGTAAGCCAAATCGGCTTCAATTATGATTTTGAAAGTTTTTTTCCTCAGGACGATTCAGACACCGCATTTTACCTGGATTTTAGAGAACGATTCGAATCAGACAATGACTTTCTGATCATAGGTATCGAAAGTCCAATTGGAATTTATAATGCTGATTTTCTGCGCGATGTAGATGCCTATGCGAACGAGTTACGAGAGTTGCCATACGTGACGTCGGTCATCACGCCTACACAAATTCGCGAACCGATTCGCATGGGACTCTCGTTGGTGCAGCGCCCATTGCTCCGATGGCAATCTGCCGATTCATTGGTCATGGCGAATTTGAAAGCGGATTCGATTCGAATTGCTCAACGAAGCAATTACATTGGCACGTTCGTCTCAGAGAACGGAAATGCTCTGGCCATTCAGGTGGCACACACACAAAAACTATCAAAAGACGGATGCGATGAGCTGGCAGTTGCTGTGCTTGACTTGGCCTCAAACTGGAAGCATCCTAGTCATATTGCAGGCAGAGCTGTGGCACAGAAGTATTATGTCGATGTGATGCAGCGGGAAGTTGTATTGTTCATCTCCGTAGGAATGGCCATCATTGTTCTCTTTCTATGGCTGGCATTCCAAAGCGCGTGGGGCGTGATCATCCCATTAATGGTGGTACTACTCAGTGGATTGTGGACGATTGGTATCATGGAACTCACAGGGAAATCGATCGATGTAATGACCATCGTATTGCCTACCATCATTTTCGTTGTTGGCATCAGCGATGTAGTGCACATCCTCTCCCGCTATTATGAAGAGCTACGAGGAAATGCGTCGCAGTCAATGGCCATTGCCACATCATTTAAAGAAGTCGGGCTAGCAACGTTCTTAACCACGCTCACCACATCCATCGGCTTCCTCACCCTCACAACCTCATCGGTAGCGCCCATTCAAGATTTTGGCTTGTACGCCGCTGCAGGTGTTGGAGTGGCCTACGTGCTCGCATTTAGTCTACTGCCCGCGATAATGATCTTGTACCCAGCTCCCAAAATCTCAACTGTCGGTTCGGGAACATTTTGGAACAGAACCCTGCAGCGGGGGCTTGGTTACGCCCTAAAGCGCGGCAAATGGATTCGATGGGGGTCTCTTATCATTTGTGCGATTGCAGCGATTGGAGCCGCTCAAATAGAAGTTGACAATGTATTGCTAGAAGACCTCGCCGACGACGACCCATTTCGCCAAGAATTCAATTTTTTCGAGAAAGAGTTTGCGGGCGTTCGTCCATTTGAATTGGCGATAGATGTGGATGAAACTGCTGGGATTTATGATCTTCGCGTCCAACAGGATATGGCAAAAATAACCGCCTATCTAAAGACCAATTATGGCGTCGGTGCTGTCGTAAGCTCAGACGTGATTTTTTCCCAAATCAATCGCTGGAGCAACGGGGATGCCAGCTCTTTCAATAAGCTGCCTTCTAGCCAACGAAAATTTGATGCTATGGTTCGATCGATCGATCGTTTTGGAGCCGATAACGCCTTAAAACTTGTGGCGCATCCGCCATCGAATTCACTCCGTATTTTCGGAAAACTTCCCGACCTCGGAGCCCAGTACTACAAGAAGAAAAACAAAGACTTGCACGCATGGTTTGCAACGGAATTACCAGACTCCCCCTTGCGTTTACGAGTGACGGGAACGGCACAACTCATCGACATCAACATTGGCTCCTTAGCAGGAGATATGGTAAAGGGACTGAGCATTGCTTTTTTAATCGTTGCCCTCATTGCAGGATTGATGTTCCGCAGTGTCACAATGGTGTTTATTAGCCTCATTCCGAACTTCATTCCGTTGCTGCTCATTGCGGGCATAATGGGTTGGACGGGAATCGACTTAAAATTATCGACGAGCATCATCTTCACCATTGCCTTTGGTATCGCTGTGGATGACACCATCCATTTCATTAGCAAGCTCCGAATTCAGCTTGCCAAAGGCCGGACCCTGCCATATGCCGTAAAGCGCTCATTTATTGGAGCCGGAAAAGCCATTATCATTACCAGCATCATTCTCTGTGGTGGATTCATCACTTTGTCATTGAGCAGCTTCTTGGGAACCTTTTATATCGGCGTCCTCATTTCACTCACCTTATTGTTTGCTGTGCTTGCTGATCTATTCATTCTTCCTTGGCTCATTTTAACGTTTTTATCTTCCAAAGAAAAATAGTTTGTTCTCGATTTTTTTCGCGACTTTCGGAAGATGAGCATTGACCGAAGAAATTTTTTACGCAGGACAGCTGCACTTGCGAGTGGACTAGGCATTGGACTGATATGGCAAAGGACCTTGGCGCAGTCCTATGGCACGGAATCAGCCCACATGCCCGTGCCATCTCAAACGTCTGGAGACCCCACCATGATTTCAACATGGAATCACGGAATTCCAGCAAACTTGGCCGGTTTTGAGGCGCTTGAAAATGGTGGAAATGCCCTAGACATGATCGAGGCAGGTGCCAGAATTGTGGAATCTGATCCCACAGGACAAAGCGTAGGACTTGGGGGATTGCCTGACCGCGACGGCCATGTCACCCTGGATGCATGCATCATGGATCATACCCAAAATGCCGGAAGCGTTTGCTTCGTTCAGAATGTTGCTCATCCAATTACACTGGCGCGAAAGGTCATGGAAGACACACCACATGTTATGCTCGCAGGCGCAGGTGCTGAACAATACGCGCGCGAATTGCAGATGCCTATCACCCCCATGCTGACCGACACTTCAAAGGCGGCGTGGGAAAAATGGCGCCTAGTATCCGATTATAAGCCCATCATCAATATCGAAAATCACGACACGATTGGATTGCTTGCATTGGACAATGAAGGCCGATTGGCCGGCGGATGCACCACCAGTGGTGTAGCGTATAAAATGCATGGGCGCGTTGGAGATAGCCCCATCATTGGTGCCGGCCTTTATGTGGACGGAGCCGCAGGAGGAGCGACAGCGACGGGTCTTGGTGAAGCCGTAATGAAGACTGTTGGTTCGTTTCTAGTCGTAGAACTAATGCGACAAGGGGCACGGCCGCAAGAAGCTTGTGAAGAAGCGGTTCATCGCATCATGAAAGCCATGCCCGTGGACAACCTTCAGGTGGGTTATTTAGCGCTAGGCCTGGATGGTTCTGTCGGGGGACACGCGATACATGGCGGGTTCAATTACGCTTTGCATCGGCCTGACCCGTCAAAAGAAAAAGCTGCCATCGGCCAACTCATTAATGCCTCACATGGCTGATCAGAAGCAAAATACCACTCCGATTACCCGTTCCCCATTTTGGGCATTGGTTCGCATCACGCGGCCTTGGAATGTGATCATGGTGGGCGTTAGCATGGTCCTCATTCGATTGGCCTGGATACAGCCGGACATTTCTTACTTGCTCGAATCTCGCTTTCTAATCTCCACTGGAATCATGATGATTTTAGCGGCGAGCGGAAATATCATCAACGATTACTTCGACATTGCTGAAGACGCCGTGAACAAACCTCGCAGAGCGCTCGTCGGACGCGTTGTGACCCGTCGGTCCGCCTTGATTTTGCATCACGTTATGGTGGGAACAGCTCTGTCTATGTCCGTAGCACTCTCGCTGGATATGCATTCGTCCATTCCATTTTTATGGTCCGCTGTCGTGGCGACCTTGCTTTGGTTCTATTCACCTCTTTTCAAACGGCGCTTCCTGCGTGGTAATATTGCGGTCGCGTTGATCATTGGTCAGCTTCCTCTCTGGTGCACGCTTGGACAAAATTCCGCCAATACCTGGCACGACCTACTCCACACTCCATCAGGACGAGGACTTTTAATTTATGCCCTGCTCAGCATGGTCATCAGTTTTATTCGAGAAATAACCAAAGATTTACAAGACCTAAGTGGAGACGCTTCATCAGGTTATGATACTATTCCTGTGCGTTGGGGCGGAGATCAGACTACGAGATTACTCAAGAAATTGCACATCGCTACGTGGCCTTTGCTGATCACTGCAGGTGCACTCGCCTCGGCTCAATTTAACCTTGGCACTGAGAGCAGTGTTTTCCTGCTTCCATTTCTTGGCGCCAACGTTCAGTTATTTCGCGGGCAGATTGACTCCGTGTCCGCCTGGCAAAAACTGACTCTTGCAGGAGGATTGGGATTCTTGTGCTTCATCATTTGGTAATCGCGGCAGCATCTGATTGGGCTCGAAACATTACACAATTCAAGTAAAAGAGGTGATTTTATGGCACATTAAAACGTGTTACCAATCAATCTGAACGCCACCACTGAAAAACGATTCGACACAATCGTTGCAAAAACAACCATCGTTTCAAATACTGGAACGCTCCCGTTCTACTTAATTGA
>DDEH01000103.1 GCA_002336085.1 Flavobacteriales bacterium UBA1959
GCTTTGGTTATCTGGCTGTCCATGCGGGTGGTTTCCTCTTCCGCCAATTCTTTGTCCACGAGAATTCGACCGCTGTGCTCATCGACGATGATTCGCTTGCGCTGTGCAATATCAATCTGGCGTTGTGGTGGAATTTTAATATATGAACCTGCTGAAGCCTCACGCTCAATCGGTACAACAGCCAAACCGTTTTTGGCAGCTCCTCGAATGCGCCTGTAACTCGCTAACAATCGATCATCAATGCTCTTAGCCATCTTATCGCTTAATCCAGAGAGCACATCCTCCTCCTGTTGGGTCTCCGAAATGATTTCTGACAACTCTTTCTGCTTGCTTTCAAAGTCTGCATCACGCATCTCCAACTTTTCCTTGCTTGTCCCGACCACTTCGGTCTTCTGCTCCGCTTGCGCCTGGCACTCACGGATTCGCTTTTCGCACAATTCAATTTCCAACGTCTGGTATTCAATCTCTTTGTTGAGAGATGTGAATTCACGGTTGTTGCGAACGTTGTTTTGCTGCTCTGTGTATTTCGCGATCAACCCCTTGCTGTCCTCGATTTGAATCTTGTAAGCAGAAATGCGTTGGTTCACCAAATCCAAATCCTCTTCCACCCGCTCAAGTCGGGTACGTAGCCCAGCGATTTCATCTTCGAGGTCTTGAACCTCGAGCGGCAACTCACCGCGCACGACACGAATGCGGTCGATGCGTGAGTCGATTAATTGCAAGTCGAATAAAGCGCGCAACTTGTCTTCTGCGGTAGAGGCTGTTTTTTTCTTTGCCATGATGCGTTCAGCGATAATGAATAGGATTCGGATTGGCCGAAGCCAAATGGACCGCAAAATTAGGGAAATATTTGCTTATGCGGTTGACAATCAGGTGAGTTGTTTGCCATTCACTTTCATAGTGCCCCACATCGGCGATTAGGATGTGGTTTTCAGCATCAAAAAACTCATGGTATTTGAAATCCGAAGTGACAAAAACATCCGCTCCTGCGCGAAGAGCATCCTGCAACAAAAAACTCCCTGAACCCCCACATACAGCCACTTTCCGAATAGGACGCCCCAGCATTTTTGTATGCCGAATGGCCCCGCAGCCGAGCGCAACTTTTATGGCCTCCAGAAAATCTTCCTCCGGCATTGGATCCGGCAATTCACCGACCATCCCACTGCCCACATTGCTCTGAAATTGCTGCAAAGGCCACACACTGTGTGCGACTTCTTCATAAGGATGAGCAGATTTCATGGCGTTCAGTGCCCCTGCCAACTTCCATGTTTCCACCACCATTTCCAATTTTACTTCGGAAATAGATGATCGATCACCCACGGTACCGATGTGAGGATTGGCTCCTTCCAATGGCCGAAACGATCCCTTTCCAGGCACCGTCCAACCGCATTCGTCATAATCGCCAATCGCACCTGCTCCAGCCGAAAACATAGCATTCCTGACAGAATCGACATTTTCTTTGGGCACATACACCACCACCTGGACAAGTGTATCTTCCTTGGGCCGAAGCACCTGCATTGATTGTGGCATGCAACCGACGAGCTCTGCCAACTTCATGTTCACACCGTCCGGAACATTGTCCAGGTTTGTGTGAATTGCATAGAGCGCGATACCATTGGCAATAGCCTTCATGACGGTACGTTCAACGTATGAGCTTCCATTGAACCGTTTTAATCCTTTGAAGACGATTGGATGATGGGAAACAACCATATTTGCTCCTACTGCAATCGCCTCATCTACCACCGCCTCGATACAATCCAGCGAAACCAAAACGGACGATATTGGATCAGACAACCGTCCCACCAACAGCCCCGAATTGTCATACGACTCTTGCAAAGAGGGAGGCGCCCAAGACTCCAAAACTGTTGCCACATCGCCGACCGTCAAGTTATTTGCATCTTGCATGCTCCAAATTTAATCGGACGTGCTTACATCCCGTACTTTTAGCGCATGTTTCGTCGACTGATTCTCTTGCCCCTGTCTTTCGCTTACGGCGTTGCCATTCGACTGCGGCATATGCTCTTCGATAGTGGGGTTCTTCGGTCACGTCCGGGAGCGCTGAGGACCATCGTACTCGGAAACCTCACCGTGGGCGGTACCGGCAAGACCCCAACCACCGAGCGAATTGTGCGCGATATGCAAAACCTCATCGGACTCAAAAAAGTCGGAATTCTGAGCCGTGGATACGGCCGAAAAACAAAAGGGTTCCGTTGGGTTTCTGAATCGATGGACTCTGCCGATTGCGGCGATGAACCTTTGCTCTTATCCAAAAACCTGCCGGATGTCCCTGTCGCCGTTTGTGAAAAACGACTTGTGGGCCTAAGAAATATGAAAGCGAAACATCCGGAATTGGAATGGGTGGTCTGCGACGATGCCTTTCAGCACCGGCGATTGCGACCTACGCTCTCCATTTTATTGCTCGATGCCACCCAACCGGTGGCCGAAGACGACTTGCTTCCATTGGGTCGGCTCAGGGACCTTCCTGAACGGATGAATTGCGCCGATGCACTCGTCATAACCCGGCTCAATGAATCCGAAAACCTACAGCATGCCGCAGAGGCTCATGGAGTCTATCAACGGAAGACTCTCCCGCTGTTTGCCTCGCACATGCAACCACAACCCTTGTTGGATTGGCCGGCAGGTACAGAAGCTCCAAACGGCAACGCAGCCCTTTCTCCCGATCGCAGGGAACGCATTATGGCCGTCGCTGGAATTGCACGTCCTGAGCGGTTTATGGATCGACTGACAGAGCGATTTCAAGTGGTCCGTAGGGAGTGCTTCCCTGATCATCGAGCATTCACAGAAAAGGATTATAAGCGCTGGAGACGCATCATGGAAGGTGACCGAATCCGGGCCATCATTACCACAGAGAAAGACGCTATGCGTATTAAGCCGGAGCTCACCGAGGGCATAAACATTCGCTGTGAAGCAATCAAGGCAGAATGGCACGATTCCGAAGCATTTGCCTTGTGGCTGCGAGAGGCAATTGCACGCTGTGATAATTGAGCGCGGGAATAACGTGAAAATTCAAGATATTTGAATCATGAATGAATTTGATGGAATCATGCGGCCCTTGCAGTGGGCTGGTCGTTTTACTGCTGCTCTCCTGCTTGTAGGACTTGTGAGCTGTGCTCAAGGAAATGTGAAAAAGAATAGTGTCGCTGGGCAGTTTACCAATGCCAGCGGCCAAGGCGTAGAAATCGAATTGCGAAAATGGACTCCAGGTCGATCGGGCGAACAAGGTAAGTTTTCGGCCATTGCAGAATGTACTTCTGACATGACCGGTAAGTTTGAAATGGATATAAAACGGCCCCTGCCATTGGACTACTACCAATTGATGATTGGAAGAACCATTCCCATGGTAATTATCATGGATAGCACCATGGCCCTGCACATCACAGCGGAAGTTCCCGAGGCCGGATTTTTGTTGGACGCGAAAATCAAAGGCTCACAGCCTACCGAGGAAGTGTATGAGTACTATTCCCAAGCCATGCCCATCCAAACGACGTTGAGCATGCTGAGGGGAATGATGCAAGCCGCACCTGATAGAGAGAGCCGGCAATCGCTCTCCGACCGCTCCATGAAAAAGAAGCTCGAAGCGGACGATTGGGCAAAGGAATTTTTGACGAACCATCCAGGGTCGCTGGCCCAACTCGGACCGTTGGAGCATCTTGACCCCCGTGCCAATGCCATGACTTTTCAAATGGTTCTGAAGTCCACGGCCGAGCGATTGGCGGGAGGAGCGTTTCACCAAGCGTTAACAGGAGCCACTTCAGGTATGGTTCCGCAAAAATCCGATCCTCGTGTAATAAATAAGGGCAATGGAGCCAACAAGGCTCGTGCCCAAAAGAACAGCCTGTATGGCATTGGAGATGTTGCTCCCGATATCGTAATGAACGATCCCAATGGAGTCGAACGTAAGTTGAGCGATCTGAAAGGAAAGGTTGTTTTGTTAGACTTCTGGGCATCTTGGTGCGGACCGTGCCGCCGTGAGAACCCCAATGTGGTGAATGCCTACCAAGACTACCAGTCGAAAGGATTTGAAGTGTTCTCAGTGTCCTTGGACAAGCAAACTGAACGCTGGGCTCAAGCCATTGAGCAAGACGGCCTGATCTGGCCCAACCACGTGAGCGATCTGAACGGCTGGCAAAACGCGGCTTCACGGGCTTACGGTGTCACGAGCATTCCCCATGCCGTGCTGATCGATCAGAATGGTGTCATTGCAGCGACACATCTGCGGGGAGCATCGCTACGACAAAAGCTCGACGAGTTACTTCAATAAATGCCTCCATCGATTGCATCGCGTACACCTTGCCTCAGACCTGCACTTAGGTGCTCCTAACGCCAGCGAAAGCCGGGAACGAGAGTTGCGTTTTATTCAGTGGCTTGAGAACGCGGCTCAGGGCAAAGGCCGAGCGGCAGCTGGACCCGCGACAGAGATACACTTGGTGGGCGACGTTTTCGATTTTTGGTTTGAATACAAACGTGCCGTTCCAAAAGGCGGAGTGAGGCTCTTAGGAGCCATTGCACGCGTAGCTGATTCGGGAATACCGGTCCATTATCATGTGGGCAACCACGACCTCTGGACCTTTGGATATTTTGAAGAAGAACTGGGTGTCACATTGCATCGGGCACCAATTGTCCGAGAGTATGACGGGCTCCGCTGCATGATTGGACACGGCGACGGAATCGGCTCGGGCGATGAGGGATACAAGCGCCTGAAAAATATTTTCACTAGCCCCTTTCTCCAAAAAGCCTACCGTTTGATTCATCCGGATATCGGAATAGCACTGGCTTCTTATTTATCACGCAACAGCCGAGCCAAAAAAGGTCACTTGGACAACCTAATTGGTGGCAGAGAAGATGAATGGATCTGGCAATTCTGCAGAGAGTATTTGACCCGTGAAGAAATTGATTGCTTCATTTTTGGACACCGGCATCTGCCCCTTGATTTTGAAGTACCCGGTCCCGAGGGCAGAAAGCCTAGCCGTTACATCAATCTCGGCGACTGGATCCAACACTTCACTTCCGCTCGCATTGAAAACGGCGGCGTCCACTTGGATCGGCCTTAGCACCTTTAGCCTCGAGTTTTGTATCCACTTAAAATGGACCACAAAAAAACCCCACGCTTTTCAGCATGGGGTTTTTTGAATAATGTTTATTGGGCTTATTGAACCAGCAGCTTTGCTGTCTGCTGAAAATTCCCGTTCACCAATCGAACGATGTATTGACCATTCTCTAATTCACCTGCGTCGACTATAATTGGACCACCTACATATCCAAGAATACCTCGGTCTATGCTCATGCGTCCAGTAATGTCAAACACTTGCAATTGGAAATCGCCTCGGAAATTATCTACCTCTAGCGTGAAAGTCTGACCGGAAACGGGATTCGGGTAAACCCGCATGCTTGACGCTTCAACAGAAGCCATTTCTGTTGGCTCATCAACATCCAAGAAAAGGTCTGACCGGAAGATCCCACGGCCGTGAGTAGCGACGTAAATCGCTCCCTGGTTGGACGGGTTAATCCAAGGAGCAGCGCCCCTCCATTGTTGCTTTACGTCAAAGACTGGCGCAGTAATTTGATCGGAAGTAGAAGCCATGTTTTGGTTGGCCATCACCCAATCACCTCCTCCATTTTCAGTAGCAAACATTCCGTATTCTGTGCCAACCACAATGCTTTGTCCTGTAGGGTCCATTGCATCAATGATGACGTCATAGCAAGGCATCTTGCTCAAACCACTCACGTCCCAAATGCTCGACCAAGAAGGTACATCGTCCAATGCATTGAATGTCTCTTGTACCTTCCCTGAGGAAAGTGCTCCATAGCCACCGACCGAAATCACCACGTGATTCGGATTGTTCGGGTCCACAGACACCCCGGTAATCACTGCTCCCAACGAGCGAATTTGCTTGCCCATGTTTGCAGGAACGTCGTCTTGGGTGTGGATGTCTTCCATCCCATCAAAACGGTAAAGCTTGCCATCCCATCCGCTCACAAACATGTGGTTGCCAGCTTCTGGTTCTACATTGACCGTGAACTCCACTGCCTTCGTACCAGTGCCCGCAGGCGCATTGTCCAAGCGGACCCATTCAGGCGTTGTATTGAAGTTCAAACCATCTCGTGTCATCCAAATACCATTACCACCATTGAATCCAGCGATGGTCATAGTCGTATATGGATCATTCACAAGAAGTCGTCCCGGCTCGTCATATGTGGTATCAGAAGCATGGAAGTACATCGTATCGCACACAACATTGACGTCATACACATCAACCTCTGAAAAGGTGGTGTCGTAACCTATTGTATTGTATGCCCACTCCTCCCATTCTTCGATATAGATTGAATCCACAATCGGAGAGATGTCTGTAATGACGAATTCCTGACCTGTCAAAACGCTGTCATTGTAGCATTCCAATTGCTCTTCAGCCTCTTGCGGCTCCAACCAGAAATAATCAGGATCAGCAGTCAATGCAGCTCCCAAAAGACGCTCTGGACGAATCAATTCCTCATAAAAAGGCAGCTCAACACCTTCAGGCAATGTGTAATCGAATGGCAAGTTCTGATTTGATGTTGCGAGCGAAAACGTACTGTCTGTGACGGTTTCATTGTATGGATTCACAAGAATGACATTGCGCTGTGAGTCCATATCATCTGTGTTCTCATACAACCGAACAACAGAGTAGAATTGACCAATTTCACCTTCTTCATTGGCCAGCTCAGTGATATTTGCGTCGAAAAAACTACCATAGTTGGAGATGTCACCCGGACCTACCGTGCCACGAGAAAGCCCTCCATTTTGTGAAGCTGCATAAAAAGCATAATCATACCCCTCTGCCTCTGTGACTTGGGATATAGCACAATCAAAACCATCACCGCCTTGAACCTCTACAGCTTCTTGGTCGCTTAAGAAGTACCCATTAGCAGGGATAAAAAGTGAGCCATTGTCTTGCGTACCCCCTAGTACCGCACTCCGCGCACTGTGATCCATTCCGTAAAACTGGGTCACGGAGTAGTCCCGGTTGATATCATTGTACGACTGACCACCGTCCGTGCTTTTGTAAATCCCACCATCCGTTGCAACGTACATGTTGCCGGAAGGGGTAAACATGATTTCATGTACATCCGCGTGCACATCAATATCGGTTCCCGCAAAGTCGAAGGCGTAAGCTGCAAGCTCTGCTTGCTGGGTTGGGCCAGAGCGCCACAACTCAATACCACCGACGTAAGCCAAATCTGGCTGACCCTGCTTCACTCCCAAGGCCAAATCATAAATCCCTTGAGCCCTTGGAAGAGGTGTCGCCTCATCAATCTCGTTCGGCCATACATTGCTCCATGTACCTCCGCCGTTTCCAGTGTGGTACAAACCGCCAAACAAACCTCCGCTCGTTGCGAATACAGCAAATGCGTGGTTCGAGTCGTCGATTGAAATTGCCACCCGAACACGTCCATTTCCACTTTGTGGAAGAACAGTCTCGTCGTTGTTTGATCCCGACATGGACTCAAACGTTGTGAAATCAGCGCTAGTGGATCGGAAAACACGGCAATTGTTCATGCCGATTAGCATGTACGAACCGTCTGCGGCAATTGCAATATCACCTACAGCTCCGCTGATGTCTTCGCTCGGGCTCATGGTCATAACGCCATCTTCGATGAAACCATATCCGGCATTACTTCCAAACCAAACGCGATTTTCATCAGAAGGGTCTGCAACCATGGCGTCCACTGCAGAGAAGTCACCAGAGTTAAATTCACCAGGATCTGTTCCTTCTACCATTTCGAAATTCTCACCATCAGCTGACCACCAGATGCCTCGGCCACGAAAACCGCTGCCGCCGTCGCCACTGCCGCCGTCATAGATGGAACCTGAACCAACGTAAACAGAACCGTTGCCCGTAACTGCGACAGAACCGATAACCATTTGGTCCAAACCAAATAGTTGGTTCCAGTCGTTACCACCATTGTCGCTTTTCCAGAGTCCTCCTGAAATCGCACCGGCATATAAGACCGTTTCTTCACTTCCGTCTTGAGGGATGACCGCCGCAATCGCACGTGTTCGACCTCCGATGTTGTCTGGACCCATTTCATTCCAGTAATGATCAGTCGCTCGTCCATCGATGGATTGCTGAGCAGAGAAGCGCGATACTTCGTCGCGCAAGTTGCGAAGTCCTTCTTCGTTAATTTCACCCGTCTCAATATCACCGAGCAGCTTCTGCTGAATCTCCCAAGCCCCATCTGGTGCTTGCGTTTTTTCTTCGACAGCACGTGGAGAATACTCCAAAGAGGCTGGTGAATTTACAGAGCTACTGATTTGCCATCCCGCAAGGGCTAGCGCTACTGCCGCGGAGGCAGTGAAAATCGTCTTCAATTGCATGGTTACAGTTTTTTCAATCAGGAATTGGAAAGTTACAACAAAGCAAGTGCGTGTCAAGCATTTGTGTTCACGACTTCCTCACCAAAAACGATACCAAGGGAATGAACAGCTGAAATCGAGCCATTACAGGCGAGTCACGCCAACTAAAAAATCAAAACTAACGTCAATGAAAAGTACGATTTTCGATTAAAACAAGTGCTTTTCAGCGTGGTAACTGGAACGCACTAAAGGTCCGCTTTCTACGAAACGAAACCCTTTATCCAAGCCTATGGCTTTGAGTTCCGTGAACACATCCGGATGAATAAACTCCGCAACAGGAAGGTGTTTGGGAGAGGGCTGCAGGTATTGACCCAAGGTCAATACTTGGCAACCAACACTGCGCAAATCGTCCATTGCTTCTATGACTTCTTCAACCGTTTCACCCAGCCCCATCATAATGCCTGATTTGGTTTTGAGGCCTGCCTTGCGCAGCCTACGGAGCACCTCCAAACTTCGGTCATATTTTGCTTGAATGCGCACCTCTTTGGTCATGCGCCGAACGGTTTCCAAGTTGTGCGAAACGATTTCCGGTGCTACTTGGATTATGGGCATTAAATTTTCCCATTTTCCGGCAAAATCTGGAATCAGAGTTTCTAAGGTTGTACCCGGGCTTTGCTGGCGAATTGCACGAACCGTCTGCGCCCAGATCTCGCTCCCACCGTCAGGCAAATCATCGCGATCGACGGATGTAATAACGGCATGTTTGACCCCCATTAGCTTGACCGATTTGGCCACACGCCCTGGTTCAAACACATCCACTTCCAATGGCTTACCGGTCGCGACATTACAAAACCCGCAACTCCGCGTGCAGATGTTTCCCAAAATCATGAATGTAGCCGTGCCCGCTCCCCAGCATTCACCCATATTTGGGCAATGGCCACTTTCACAAATGGTGTGCAGCTTATGCTCAGAGACGATTTCACGTACCTCCTTGTACTCCTTTCCAGTAGGCAATTTCACACGAAGCCACTTTGGCTTTGGCGTGCGACCGCCCGTAGATTTAGGATTGTGTGATGGTGTCGTCGGCGTGGTCATATTTTATTCAACTTATCGCGTCCAGTTTCTTCCTCTCTCAAAGGTCGCAAACAAAGTGACAAAAAACCGGTGATTCTGTTCAAAACCAGCGGCAAAAATTTCAGGTGGGGTTAAAAACGCATCACAGGCAATTCCCACGGCCAATGTTCGCTGCTGGAATCGTTCATTTCCATATTCAAAATCAATTGCGTAACTCGTGTGCAATCCTGGAACCAGATCCAGTTGATCCAGGCCATTGCTCCAACTAGCTTGGCCATAAATATTGTCGGAGAAATGCTCATTGGAGTCATATTCTTCCGTTGCGATATAATCATAGGGAATGTCCGGATAACCGATTTCCAAGTAAACAGGCTTTAAGACTCCGAGTGTAAAGCCGTACCGCCAATGCGTGCTCAATCGCACGGCGTCCTTCCGAAGTTTTTCTGAGTGCAGCCGTTGATGACCTCGCCAGACCCTAAGCAACTGCAAGGTGTTCTGCTTTCCATAAACGTAACTCCTCCCGTTTTCATACACCGGATTTGATATCTTCAGTTCTTTGGGGTGCCTGAAAACCGACAGGTCAGTGCCGATCCAATTAATGCGAGAGGCGCCTCTGTAGCTTCCCTTGCGCGCAGTCAAACCACCTCCTTGGGTGTGCAGCAGAATACCGAATTGAATTTCATCACTCAATGGAATTTCAATCTGACCGTCATTGTACACAGCTCCATCTCCTGTCATGTCTTGACCAAATGCATGCTGCTCTGCAGTAGCAACTCCCAAGAGGATGTAGACCAACAATAGATTGATTGCTGGATACCAGAAGGATGAAAATGGGCGCCGTAACATCGTGTCAAATTTAACACGTAAGTCGACCGGTCTTTCGCGTCTATGAATCTGTTAGTAAATTTGCCTTTCAAAAAACACGATTTCAGCGATGAAAAAGACCCCTGATTACAGCCTTCAATACCAAGGTGAATTGAGAACGTCAATGACCCACCACCAATCGAATCAGGTAGTCGTAACGGATGCACCTCTGGACAACAATGGAAAGGGGGAGT
>DDEH01000023.1 GCA_002336085.1 Flavobacteriales bacterium UBA1959
TGAACACATTTGGAATGCGAACGCCATATTTCTCAGCAATGTCGCAGGATAGATTCTCTGAATTCCACCAGGGAAGCAAACTCCGTAAATCACTGTCTCGAAAGCCTCCTTTGGTAAGGAGGTTATTGCGGATTATTTGCCCATCGTTGCATTCCAAGGGTTTCCATTCTTGAGCTTGATTGATCCAGTCAAGTTCAAAGGAAGGCCTCTCGATGTTTACCATGAATCGACTGAGAACTTTTAGAAGTGTGATACGTTCATCCAATTTGACGTCATATCCCGGTTCGCCAGACCAACGGGTCGCATACGCCATTCCTTTCCAGAAGGCCACGAGTACGCGGTGCGGATCATTGGGAAACCGTCTGTGCAACCGACTCAATTCCATTACAAATGCTGCTGTTGACTCTTCTACCAGTTTTCGTTGGTCAATTCCATTGACATCGAATAGGCCAGATTCTTGTCCCAATTCCTCAGTCATGCCCCAAATTCCGGCTCGGCCATCGGCATCGAATGCCGGGTCAAAGGCGGAGGTTGTGGCGGCTATCCATTGAAAAGAGATGGGCAATGCCGCAGTCTCCAATTTCTGTTCAAGGAAAGGGCCATAACGCCCGTGCATTACTCCAACAATTTGAGCACAGCGGTAATTGTTTTCGAACAAGATTTGCATGCAAACGTCTGTTGCGTTCGGGTCCTGGCCCCAGGGCAGTAAAGCGGTCTCAAGGCCATCCAAAGCGGGTACAGAAGTTTTGAGATCCGGTTTAACGTTATCAGCTAACCAGCTCGGATGAGCACGTGCGAAGTCCTGAAAATCAATGGATTCTGAACGCGATTCAACGAGTGCTTTCCATTGTGAGGCCGTGGATTGAGCTGAACAAATAGTCAGGGAATGAATGCTTGCAATTAAGAAGCTCCAACACAAGAATGTGGACCGTTGTAGTGCCGTGAATGACATGCTTCAAAGGTAGCCCTTGGACTTTGGACTTTCTGGTCTTCATACGATTGACGAGTTGAAGGGCGGTTTTATCGACTGGAATGTGTATTAGTGCCACAAATCATTGTAAAAAGACTACGAATGAGTTATATTTGACTACAGGTCTTAGAGCAATACGCTCTAGGAGGACCTAGTTGTGAATCGTAGTGAAGCATCTGCAACGGCAGATGCTTCATTTTTTTGGGCTATTCTGTGCGAACATTTTCGGCGTTATTCAGGTTTGCTTGTTATGAAGATGCACCGATTAGAAAGTGAGCAATGGCTGCCGATTTCACTGGAAGAAGCCTGGGATTTCTTTAGCCAACCTGAAAATTTAGACCGAATTACTCCGCAGGACATGTCGTTTGAGATTCGCTCAGGTGCAAACGAATCGATGTTTTCAGGTCAAATAATCACCTACAAAATCCGCCCTTTTTTGGGCATTGCAATGAACTGGGTCACCGAAATAACTCAGGTTGAACAGGGCTCATACTTTATTGACGAACAGCGATTTGGCCCGTACAGATTCTGGCATCACTTGCATCGGTTTAGAGAGTCCAACGGAGGAGTTCTCATGGAGGATGTTTTGCACTATTCATTGCCTGGTGGAGCCATTGGAGACGTTATTGGATTTCCAATCCACAGGAAAGTCAAAGGAATTTTTAGCTACCGTGAAAAGGTGCTAAATGAAATTTTCCCAGTCGCTAAAAAGTAAAAACTACTGAGTGGCGAAGCAGGTTTCTAATTCGCTCAATGGCAAAGTGCATTGGCGGCCCACACAGCCATTAGCAATTCGGGTTTGACTTTTGCCTGAAACCCGAGCGATGCGATGTAGCCTGAGGAGGCGGAAATGAGTTTTTGTGACGGGTAATTCGGGTCAGAATTATAATCGAGGTCAATTTGTTTAACCTTCAATTTGCATTCATTTAGGAGAAGCAGGGCGAGTTCAACAGAACGCTCCGTTTCGCCCCAGAGCTTGGTCCATAGGTCGCAGATCTTCGGCACTTTTTCTTTGCGGTAGATGACGTGGGCTCCGTTGCCTGGATATCGGAAAACAACGGTCGTGACGTAAACCGTGTATTTCTTATAGTTTTGACTGTCGCAGCCGACGTGCACATCGAGATTTTGTTCTTGGCACATTGACGCTACGTAGGCGCTTATGTCATGTTCTACTGTTCCTCCCATCACTTTGAATAGTCGATTTTCAGGACTCATAGCGCGAGAAGTTGTGGATGAGGAACATGTGCTCAATTTACTGGTCAAATCAAAAGGAGGAAACAACCAATGGCCGTTTCCTCCTGCAGTTCTCCACAGTTTTTAAACACTCCAATCAAGCATCCAAGGCTTTTTCAATTAAGAAAATTAGATGCCCTCGATGAGCGCGTGTAAGAGTATTTGGTGAAGAAGCGTTTCGCTGTTCACGTTGAATTCTCATAAGTGTCGACAAGACCATAGATTGACTGATTACGTCATACTTGGACTTGGGCCCAAGTGCGGCAATTAGGCCTTTGACATATTCAATTTGTAATTGCTGTCTTTGCGTATTTACAGTGCTCCTCATGTCCGCCTTGAAAATGGCATCGGTCAAGGCCTTCATGTGCTCATCTACTCCAAATGTATTTCCATACTCCCCAGCATCAATAAGGCGTTGCAAAACCCGAGGATGAAGCAAATGCCGCAGTGCGTTTTTTTGTGCGGAAGTAATTCGCGCATGGATTTTGGGATCTTCGGGTTGACTGAAAAAACCGAAACCTCGGCGCTGGCTCTGCAAGTAGCCATATACGGACTCAGCGGCGTTAAACGCATCTGGCGCAAAGGCGTATTTGGACAGAGCTGCCATCGCTTTCTTCTGATCGGCCTCTGCGACTGGCTGAAGTGGCGCTTTCGTTTGTTGAGACGGATGGGCGCGGTTGTATCGAACACCGCCGATTTGCCGAGTCATGACTCCTAGTTGAGTAATGTACTCGCCGGTCAGGGTCAGGTAAGCGCGACGCACCTCTTGGTAGCTCGATTGTTCATCGCCTGCATACTCTTCAACAATGTGAGGGAGCAATTCATTGACTAGTTCACAACGGTCTTCAGCATAGGCCACTGGATCGCTGGACAAATCGTAAATATTGACGTCTGGATTCATCCCTCCGCCGGGGCGGCGCATGTCATCTGCGTCGTTGCCAAATAATAAATTCGGATTGATAGATTTGAGAAGGATGTTCTCTAATCTCTGGGCTTCCTCGACTTTATCGTAAGATCCAATAGAATATCCGTACTCAATAACCCAGTTGTCATAAGGGCCGGGTGAGTCATCGAAGAACTTCGTCTGCTCTTCTTTGTTTCGCGCAAAGTTGATGGATGGATAGTCCATGACGCTATTGGACATTCCCTCCGCGTTGACAATGGCCGCATCCTTCAATGCTTCAGGGGTTTGCATGGTAGATCCGGCCATATTGTGGCTCAAACCGAGTGTGTGGCCCACTTCGTGAAGCACCAGGCGATGCAACGTTTCGCGTGTAAATTTTTCCTGGTCTTCATCTGTGAATGACCGCATGCGCAAGGCTGCCGCACCAAATAAGGTTTGCTGAGCGTGAACAGAGCCGGCGTCACATCGGTGGATGTATTCCGCATATTTGGCGCGAGAAGAGGGCAGGGCCCCTGCTTGCGCCCAGTCTTCAAAGCCTGCGTTTTGAAAAACTTCAGAGCGCCACAAGCGCCCCGTCATTCCGCTCCATTCGAGCATGATGTCAGCGCCTAAAATCTCGCCGGTTCGTGGATCTACGAAACTCGGCCCATAGCCGCTGTAGCGTGGGTTTGGCGAAGATGTCCAACGCAATACATTGTACCGGATATCGCCCGCATCCCAATCTGCGCTATCGGGTTGGACTTTTACCTGTACAGCATCTTGGAAGCCAATCAACTCGAATGCTTGATTCCATTTTTCCACGCCTGTTCGGATGTACTCGCGAAATTCATAAGGAGTGGTGTTTTCAATCCACCATACAATAGGCTTGACCGGTGGTGAGAGTTCCGCAGTAGGGTCTTGCTTTTCCAATCTCCAACGGTGAATCATGTCTTTCCAAGGGGTGGAAGACGCTGATGTCATATGCTCTGTTTGCGTAGTGAAGAAACCAATCCGAGCATCGTCAGGCCGTGAGCTGAATCCGTCTTCTGGCAAATGCAATATGCTGTGCTGGTATCGCACTGTGATGGCTCGGGCATCTTCTAATGCTGCGCCACCAATTTTTGGAGCGGGGTTGTCATAGACATAATCAACGGTCACTTCGGTGTTTTCCGGATAATTGTTTATGCTGTGAACTTTGGATTTATCCCGCGATAATTTGCCCAAAACGGAATCACCTGGCTTTCGCGAAGGACGTTTGATCATTTCAAACCCTTCCTTTAAAAACAGTTCTGCATTGGATACGGCATACACCGTTTTGGATGAGTCGATGCCTTCAATGCTCAAGCTTGCAATGATGGGCGTATTAATGTTTGCCTCGTTTGCTTTTGCAAGTGGGGACAATGGATCAAAATAATAGTTGGTGTTTTCAGCGTGAATTTCAATTCGATTAAAATGCTTGTGGAACGAAATGATTTTGCTATTCCGATAGCTTCCTCGAGTATACCCTGATTCAGCAACTCCATCTTCTACATGAGAAAAGTAGATGAACTGCTTTTCAAGCATAGAATCGGGAATTGCGGTCCAACCTTTCCCGTTCGTTGTATCAGAGTAAAGGGTAAAGAGGCCTTCAAATGCGACCGCATCTTTTGTCAATTCTTCAAGAGGTTTGGGATCCTCTTTCCCTCCTTTCTTCGCCGGCATAGACGCTTCGTTCTTCTTGCCTTTCTTGGCTTTTTTCCCACGCTGGCTCAAGGCATCGCTGGGGAATAGTACAATCGCTCCTCCAATGAGAACGAGGAGAATGGATTTCAATGACATTTTATTCATGGGGGTTTCTATTCTGCGAATTATTAATGGTTGCTTCTGGCTGTGCTTCTAATTTTCACACTCATTTAATACCGCGTTCCAACTTTATTTGTTCGTAGGCGTCTTGGATGGCAATGAAACGCTCCTTTGCCTGTTGGCGATAATCTTCACCAAGATCGAGTGTTTTGTCCGGATGATATTTTACGGCCAATTTGCGGTAGGACTTTTTGACGTCCGGATCCGACGCGCTGCGTGAAACTTCCAAGACCTTGTAGGGGTCAGCACTGGAAGCAATGAACATTTCCTCTATGCTCCTGAAGTCGGCATTTGTAATGCCCATCCACGTGGCAATCTGTTGGATGATAGCGCTCTCGGACGAATGGATTTGACCGTCAGCTTTGGCAATTCCAAACAAGTATTGCAGCAGCAGCCTTCGCTTTGCCACGTCCATGTTTTGCTTGATTTGCACAGCCACTTCTCGGATTCCGATGGACTGCTTCAGAATTTCACGAAGCAACAAAGTCAATTGATCCGCTTTTGCTTCTCCGAAATTTTTTCGAAGAAAGCCTTTGACGTAATCCAATTCCGATTGCAAAATCCTATCGTCTGCCTTCATGACGGCAGCGCTGAGCACTAACAATGCAATGGAGAAGTCTCCTGCTTTTGTAGACTGACGACCTTCAGTCTGCTGAAAGGGGTTCTTTCCTGATTGGGAAAGACTGCCACCGGAAAACATTTTTCCAAAGGCAAACCCCATGACAGCTCCAATAGGTCCACCAAAGGCCCAGCCAATGGCACCGCCTATCCAAGCTCCATATTGACTCACGACAATTCGCCATATCCCTCCGCAATGAAGGCAGTCAATTCTTCACCTTCGAGCAATCCTTGGGACAGTCGTGCCAAATCACCAGCGCGCTTTGCTAGTTTTTGCTTTGCTTTTTCGTCCTTTTCAGATAGAATTTTCTGAACGATGGGATGATTGGAGTTAACGGTAACATCATAATTGTCAGGCATCGCACCAAACATCTGGAATCCGCCTCCGCCCCCGCCGACTGCTTGCTGCTCCTTCATGCGTCGCATAAATTCTGAGCGCGTTATGGTGAGTGGAGCCGATGTTGGCGACATGGGGGTGAAATTCACCTTGTAGGATTCTCCTGGGAAAGCCCCTTCGATGATCGGTTTCAATGCTTCTTCTTGCTTCTCGTCAAGTGTGCTTTCTGCGGCCTCATCGGTTTCAATCAATTTGTCAGCTACATCTGAATCTACTCGTTTGAACTGCACGTCTGGATATGCTTCTTCAAGCTTTTGAACCATGTGGGACGCGAGTGGGCCTTCCATGACAAGAACCTGATAGCCTCGTTCCTTGGCGGCTGAAACAAAACTATGTTGAGCCTTCGCGTCCGATGTATACGGAAGGATGACTTTGCCATTTTTGTCCTTTTGAGTTTCTCCTACGGCAGCGATAAGCTCTTCATATGTTTGGCAGGTTCCCGCAGTGTCTTTGAACAGCATGAATTTTTTTGCCCTGTCCATGAACTTTTGGTCTGTCAGCATTCCGTATTCCACGAATATGCGGAGATCGTCCCACTGCGATGCAAATGTTTCTCGGTCCTTTTTGAACATAGAGCTCAACTTGTCCGAGACTTTCTTTGAAATGTGGCCACTTATTTTCTTGACATTGGCGTCTTCTTGCAGATACGAACGCGAGACGTTCAATGGAATGTCCGGCGAATCGATGACCCCGTGAAGGAGGGTTAAGAAATCAGGAACTATATTCTCTACGTTGTCTGTGATGAATACCTGATTCGAATACAAGTGAATTTTGTCACGGCGCAATTCCATTTCCTTCTTCAATTGAGGGAAATATAGAATGCCCGTCAAATGAAACGGAAAGTCGACGTTCAAGTGAATCTGAAACAAGGGCTCTTCAAAATTCATCGGGTAAAGCTCCTGATAGAATTTCTTATAGTCTTCATCACTTAAATCAGCGGGCGCTTTGTTCCAGAGCGGCGTAGCCTCGTTTACTACACGCGGCAAAATGTTTTCTATTTTTTTGACATTGCCTTCTTCGTCCTTCTCTCCTGAAGGGTCGTCGACCCATTCTGATTTGGTACCGTGGATGATTTCCACAGGCATGAATTTGCAGTACTTGTTTAGTATGCCTTGAATTCGGTCATCGGTCAAAAACTCTTCGCTATCGTCAGCTATATGAAGAACAATATCCGTGCCGCGTTCCTCTTTTTCGGCCTTGTCAATAGTATATGCAGGAGAACCGTCACAACTCCATTTGACGGGTTCGGAATCTTCTCGTTGGCTCCATGTGATAATATCCACATGCTTGGCTACCATAAAGGCTGAATAAAAGCCCAGACCGAAGTGTCCGATGATGGCCGTTTTCGCGTCCTCACCTTTGTATTTATCAAGGAATTCAGTAGCTCCTGAGAACGCGATTTGGTTGATGTATCTGTTGACTTCATCCTCGGTCATGCCGATTCCTCGGTCCCGGATGGTTAGCGTCTTGTTTTCCTCATCACGGATCACTTCGATTGAAGTGTTGCCCTCAACAGCGTTGACTTCTCCTAGCTTGCCCAGTGTAATTCGCTTTTGCGTGGCATCCACAGCGTTTGAAACCAATTCCCGGAGGAAAATTTCATGATCACTGTACAGAAATTTCTTGATGATTGGGAAAATGTTCTCTGTTTGAACGTTGATGTTTCCTGTTTGCATGGTTTGGTTGTCTTTGACTTCCATGTATCAATCATTACGCCAATGCC
>DDEH01000138.1 GCA_002336085.1 Flavobacteriales bacterium UBA1959
CTCTAGCTACTAAACATACGGAGGTCTCTACAATTACGAAGCAGTTCAAGCATGGGAATTGTGCCCAATGGGATGGTCTATACCTAACCAAATCGAATGGGACATTTTGACGTCCGATAACGCTGTTGAGGATTGCGTCAGCACTTCCTGGTTCGGCACCAACCAGACAGGTCTGGACTTTCTGACTGGCGGTGACAGAGATGGTGTAGAGGGGGACAATATGTTTGTCAACGAAGGTTCTGCAGGGCTGATCTGAATGGAGGGGGATAATCTAGAAAGTCCAATGGAGGTAGGTGTTTACAGTGACAGTTGGTAAATCTATGGCGTTTCACCAACTTCTTTTGGCCTCTCCGTCCGATGCCTCAAAGATTCAGAAGAATGAAAAGGCTGCTTAGCATTCATCGATTACTTTGGAGCTTGTTTTAGTAACGAGTAGTTCCTCGCGAAAACCTACTGCAAACGGCTGAGCATCGCTTAAATTTGAATCAAATTATATTTCTCAACCATGCTTCAACCTCATATCGCGAGCTTAATCCACTCAATTAGTCTTATTGCCTTGGGTTCATTTGGATACTTCAATTCGGACAATCCTTCGGTAACAGCTTTAATTCCCGTGGTTTTTGGCATCCTGCTTATTGCAATGAACAAAGGAGTGAAAAACCAAAATAAGTTGGTCGCTCATATCGCTGTGACATTGACCCTTTTGATCATTTTGGGACTTCTGAAACCACTTCAGGGCGCTTTGGGTCGTGAGGACTATGCAGCGTTCATTCGTGTGCTCGTCATGTTGGGGACAGGGATATTTGCCATGATTACTTTTATTAAGAGCTTTGTTGCAGCTCGGAAAGCCAGATAGGTCAGTAGAAAATACTTTCGAAATTATTTTCTACTTGAAGGCTTTAGAGAGGAGCGTTCGGTGATTGCCTTCTTGATGCGCACTGAATAGATTTTAACCAATCGTCTGCAACCATCCTTCGCGAAGAGGAAACGCATTCGGTAATCGACCACAGATTTACTCATTTACGGTTACGAAAAAGCCTGCAAATCGTCGATTTGCAGGCTTTTTGAGGTTTTAGCCTTTTTGCGGCGCAATCAAGGGCAACTTAGTCGTTGCGGATTGCCTTTGTGTTGTACCAGTAACTCACTTTGCCATCTTCTATGTAGTACCATTCTTGGTACCACGCATGCTCCACGGGTTCGCCATCTTGCGATGCGTGAACATCGAAACCTGCGTGAACCCAATTCCCTGGTTCGTCCACATTCGCGTCGAGGGAATACGCCCATTGGAAATCCCATTCGTTGTCCAGCGTGTCTTCCATGATGCGTCCAATGAAAGCATCGACGCCGTCGTAGGACTTGCCATCATACCAGTCAAATTTTGCGGTATCGCTGAAAAAATTGGCTAATCGATCCATATCCATTTCGGCCCAAGCGGAGTCGATTCCCTTGACAAGGTCGACCGATGCCTCAGATCCGAAGTGAACAGCACCTCCTTCAGGGGAAAAACCGCTGCCAGTAGCCAAAGCATTGGGTGGTGGTGGCACATGACAGCCAACAATGAAAAGGACTGATGCCGCTAAGCAGGAAACTGCAAGAGTACGTAAACGCATAATCGTTATTTTGAATGAGTTGCAAGAATAGGTTTGTCAAATTGAAAATGCAATGGATCGGGAAAATTTGGTTGGAAGCTTCCACTATGAACCCGCGGCTTTTTCTTGTATCAGACCTGTTTGATTACCTTTCTCACATGCAAAGTCTACAATCCATCTTTTCACGAAGGTTTAATTCATGGCAACGAACGACTGCAATAATGGGCTTTTGTTTAGCCTCTTTGGCGCCTTCTCTCGCCCAGGATTGCCCGGGTCTCACGGTAGAGGGTCTTTGGTTAGATCCGTTCAATCCGTCGCTGGTGCACGTGATTTGCCAAAACACGAATTTTCAGGAAATCTACAGCTATCCGAGCTGGCACATCTTGGATGACGAGGGCAATTTATTGGGCACAGAGGAAGTTATGTATTTCGGCATTGCAGATTTTTCGCATCACGTGATTGATTTGGCCTTGCCCTGGTCAGACGACCCGGCGACGGTGCCGGTACAGATCGAATTATGGGTTGGATTCGATGATGAATTAATGTGTTCGTATGAAATGGATTTTGTTCCTCGTGAGTTGGAGTGGACCGGCACAGGTGATGGAGGCTGTTTCCCAATGGTTTGCTCCGCATTTGGTTATTTTGATGCAGAAGGTGTGGAGGTGGAGGTGGAGCTTCTCGACGAGGCTGATAATCTAATTTGGAGCGCAGAATGGCTGACTGGACCGGCCAATAATTTCTCGAGCCAGTCGGATTCCATGTGTTTGAGTCAGAATGAATGCTTCCGATTCAATGTTTCCGTCGGCACCTCTGACTATTTTACGCTGCAATGGGAAGATGCTATTTATCCTTACGGATTTTCCCACTGGTCTCATACATTCATTTCAAACTCTAACGTGCTAGACACCACATTTACCCTTGATTTATACGGCGGAGATTGTGGAATTAATGGGGTGTTCAATCCGATGGGTTTGAAGGCAGTCATCTATCCTAATCCCATTCGATTGGGAGATCAATTTTCGATAATACTCCCCTCGGAAAAACCTCTGATTGACGGCTGGTTGTCTAACTCTTTAGGTCAAGAAGTAATGCGGATTTCATCTGGACAGCTGACATTTGATTCTCCAAATGCTCCGGGTATTTATTGGTTGCATGATAGAAATCATATTTCGGTTCCTTTAATAGTCATTGCCAACTGAAGCGGACGCGAGGTTTTTTTTCGTATATTAAAAAGGATGAAAAATCTTCCTGAATACGATGCATTGGTTTTGGAAGGAGGGAGTTTGCGTTGCGCCTTTACGGCAGGTGTACTCGATGCATTCGCAGCACTAAATTATCGCCCGTTTCGTCACTATTACGGAGTGAGCGCTGGCTCCATGGTCATGACCTCTTTTTTGTCTGGACAACGGGGCCACTTTATCGAACTTTCTGAACGACTTGTGGAGGATGGAAAGTTCATTTCCTTTGGTTCGGTCATGTCTGATGAAGGGCTAATGAACTTGGCCCACATGGCCAAGGTTGTTCACGATACCTCGCCGATAGATTGGGACGCAGCGAATCACTTTATTGCAGACAAACATGTTTTTGTTGTGGCCACAGATTTTCATACGGGTAAGGCACATTACCTACAACCGCGCCGAGACAATTGGATTCGCGCGGTTTTGGCTTCAAGCACGTTGCCGTTGATTACGCGTGGGAAGGTGAGCTTGGACGGGAATTGGATGTTTGATGGTGGCTATGCCGATCCAATTCCATTGAGTCAAGCACTTAAAAATGGTTGTTCCGAAGTATTGGTTGTTCGTACGCGTCCGGTCACGGAGCGTGTGGAACGCGACACCTTGGATTGGCTGGCATCCTATTTGTTTCGTGACAATCCTAAGATTTCGACATTGTTTGAGAATTGGCATATTCGATACAATGCGCTAGCTGATCGCTTAGCGGAAGGGAGTAATGAGGACGCTCAATCTTGGTCGCAAATTGCGCCAATTCATCCGCTTCGGTCCGATGG
>DDEH01000113.1 GCA_002336085.1 Flavobacteriales bacterium UBA1959
TTAGGATGCTCTTGTTTGCCTTTTTTCTTGTTCTTAATTGGACGATGGCAGTGGCGCAAAGTATCCAGCATTCTGAAATCAATGGGCACATTCTTCGCAGTGAATCTCAGATTCCTTTGCAGAATGTGTTGGTGGTGGCTTGGCCTTGTGGTCAAATCACTGCGACAGATCGGTTTGGTTTTTATCAGATTGAATGTCCTGTTGGTATTGACTCCATTACCTGCTCAGCTTCATTTTTCGAGACACAAACGGTTCTTCCTGGACCAGGTGACCATGTGGATATTTGGTTGAACTCACTTGATGTGCAGTTGGACCAGGTGTCGATTGAATCCTTGCGCTCTCCAGAGCCTGAAGCTCAGCGGCTGTTGGGTCGTGATTTGATGCAAGCTTTGGATCGAACACCGGGTCTCCAAAGTCTTGATTTGGGCGATGCTATGATGCAGCCTGTCGTTCGCGGTTTGGTTGGATCGAGGGTCGCCTTGCTTGAAGATGGAGTGCCTCAGCAGGGTGGACGATGGGGGGCAGACCACGGAATTCTTGCGGATCCAGTTTTGTACGGTTCCATGGAATGGGTTCCGGGTGGAGGGCATCTTTGGATGGGACCGGAATCGGTGGGTGGCGGATTGCGTCTGATGTCTCCAAAACCAAGTGAAAAGCTCGGAGAGATGACCGAATGTGGTGCATCTTTTCGGCAAGGCGATCAACGCGTGAAGACCCACGCCCTACATAGCGTCACGAGAAATAATCAGTTTTGGTATGTCGGAGTTTCTGGGTCTGCTTTTGGAAATCAGAACATTCCTCAAACATCCTTCAGCTATCTCGGTCGCTCATATGCATTGGCCGATCGGATGTTGCCCAATACTTCAGGTCGTTCCATTCACGGAGCGGCTGGGTTGGAGCGGTTGGCTTTGCGGGGCCATAAAGTCGAGGGTTCCATTCGGGTGTCTGATGTGGTTCAAGGATTATTTCCGGGGATTGTGGGTGTGCCGCGCCAAGGCGATTTGGATGCGCAACCGCAGACTTACCTCTCCGGGATTCCGCAACAACATGCAACCCGCGTTCAGACGACCGGCAGTTGGAAATCCGGGGCCAGCAATCTCGGAAGTTCTCGTTCGGTGAAGGCTTCCCTTGCGTGGAATCGTCGACTGGAGTTAGCACCTCCTCATGCCCATGGATGGGGCCCTGAACCGGATTCAAATCTCAGTCTATCGTTGGATGAATGGACCGGGTTTTTGGAGTCTGTGAGGCGTGGACCCCATGGCACTTGGGGAATGCAATTGGAGGGTTTGGTGGTCGCCACTTCAGGATGGGAGTTCTTGCTTCCCAGTCATCGCCGCATTCGGGGGTCAGTTTTGGGCGAAAAGAGCATCGGTATTCATCAACTGGGTATCCGTGCGGATTTGGTCGGCACAGAACAGGTTGGGCATGAAGAGCCGCTCTACGATGCCGATGGATCGATTGTGGGATCTGATCGCCGCGCCGAAGCTATGCAACGCTTAATTCCAGGTGGAATGGTTTCCTGGTTAATGAATGTAGAGCCGACGTCTTCTGATTGGACTGGAACAGCCTCCGTCGTGATTTATACGCGTGCCCCTAGCAATTATGAATTGGGAGCTCATGGAATTCATCACGGCACCTTTCGATTCGAACAAGGCAATGCGGCTTTGCGGTCCGAAAAAGCTGTTGAAGCGCGTTTTCAAGCAAGCTCGGCAGCAAGCGAAACAAAATGGAATTGGCGTATTCAAGCCTTTTCTGCTTTGCATCGGGACTTCATTGCCTTGGGCCCTAGTGCAACGTTTGCTCCCATCTCACATGCGGGGCAGGTTTATACGTTCGAGGCTGTGAATGCTTTTCGTACGGGTTTTGAAGCGTCATTGAAGACGTCAAGAGGGGCATGGTCCGCGTCTGCTGATGGCTCGCTGCTGGGACAATGGGATGTGGCTACGGGTCTAGGGCTTCCCTTTACAACACCAGCACAAGTTTATTCTACCGTCGGACGAAGCATACGTAAACACCATCAATTGACGATTTCGTGCCGTGCCATCGCAGACGCAAATCTTACGGCACGAAATGAAGCACCCACAGAAGGTACTCTTTTGTGGGGAGTGGGCTGGAGCCTGGCTAGAAAAGCTGGTACCTGGTCCATCAATCTACACAATGCATCCAACACTGCATGGCTTGATCATACGAGCGCGTATCGCGCGTTGGGTCTCGTCGCTCAGGGTCGATGGATGCAAATCAGCTTTACCACTTTGGTGAAGCAAAGCAACAAAATCAAATAAATTTTTATCTATGAATTTTTCTATTTCTAACTCTATTATGGCTTTGGCTAGTGTGGCCATTATTTTCACATCTTGTGGCAAAACAGACACTGAATTTCCTACCGTTTGCACGGAGGCTGGCAGCGAGACAAGTGTACTTGCTGACGAGATCGAAGCTATCGCTGGAACAACAGTCACAATTACTGATGTCTTCTGCGATAACGAAGAACTCAGTGAAGTCCGATGGGACATCCACAATGCTGCGGACCATTCTCATGAAGAAGGTGAATCTGAAGAAGGATTTGTTTTGCACAGTGGAACAGAATGGGAAGAGCTCGAAACCACTTCACTCACTGGAACGAGTAGCACGGTCTCTATCACGTTGGATATTCCGCTTACATCCCGTGGTGTATGGGATGTTGTGGTGTCCTTGGTTGACGAGGCAGGCAATGCCGGTACAGACGTCGTGACTCAAATGCACATTGAGAATGAGCACCTCCCTGAATTCACGCTCAGCGCGGTGAACGGTGTTGATCCGGCGACTTGGACGGGCGAACCTGAATGGAGCGCTGGTGCATCAGTCACGTTGTCGGGAATGGTGAAGGATGAGGATGGTGTTGCAGCAGCAGTAATTTCTGTGGTACACGAAGCCGATGAGACAACCGTTTGGGAGTTAAGCCTGGAACCGAATGGTGTGACTGAATTGGAGTTTATTGTTGACGCGTTGATACCCGCCGATGCAGAAGCAGGTGAGTATCATTTGGAAATGACTGCGACAGATGGAGCAGGAAATGCTATGGAGACAGGCTTCCACGTCGAAGTTGAGTAAATGCCAATCGAGGTGCTGTGTTCAGCACTCTTTATAGAAGCTTTCTCATCCGTAGGGGTGGGAAAGCTTTTTTTTTGCAATTTCGAAGCTCTGAAACAACCTCGTCATGCGCATTCCCTTTCTGCTGGTCAATTGTCTTTTATTCATAGGCGCCTCGGCGCAGTATTCCATGCCGCATGAGGAATCTCCGCACGAAGGAACTTGGCTGCAATGGCCGCATAATTTCACCTACGGTTCAGGTGCCGAAGATTTAGAGGCGAGTTGGGTGGATATGACAAAGGCGCTGACAACTGGAGAGCGCGTGCACATTATCGCCTACAACGTTGATCAGATTTCTGATATCACAAATATGCTTCAATCGGCAGATGTGGGTATGGGGCAAGTGGATTTTCAAATTTGTCAAAACGACGACTTCTGGGTGCGCGACAATGGACCCATTTTTGTGCAGGACGAGTTGGGCGATTGGCTCATTTTGGATTGGGGGTTCAACGGTTGGGGCGGAGATACGCCTTTTGAATTGGATGATGCAGTTCCCTCAGTAATTGCAGGAAACCTCAGCATTCCGGTCATCGATCTTAGCGCCATGGTCTTGGAGGGCGGAGCCATTGAAGTAGATGGTCAGGGAACCCTGATGGCAACGCGTTCGTCCATCACAGGAGACGACCGCAATCCCGGATTGACAGAAACTGAAATCGAGGATTACCTGAGCCAATACCTCGGAGTGCAGCAGATCATTTGGTTGGATGGTGAGTTTGGGGGTGCTGAAGACATCACGGATCAGCACATCGATGGCTTTGTCAAATTCGTGGGAAACCACACGTTGGTGACTATGAATGATGCGGACCTCGCCTATTGGTATGTCGGGACGGGTGACCGAAACATTATTGACCAAGCAGCAAATACGGAAGGGGCTCCTTATCAACGCGTCAACCTCCCGCTGACGCAGTTTCCTGTTCAGACTACCTCGGGTCAAAATGTGGGTTTTCGCAGCAGTTATGTCAACTTTTATGTAGCCAATGATGTCGTGCTGGTTCCTGAGTACAATGATCCTCAGGATGAGGTTGCGCTTGAAATCATTCAAGGCCTCTATCCTGATCGCATAGCGATGGGCATCAACTGCCAAAATATGTTGCTGTGGGGTGGAATGGTGCATTGCGTTACACAACAGCAGCCGCTTGGCTCTGGAGCCATGACCATGCTAGAGAATTCGTCTCTGCGTGATCACGGGAGGTGCATCAAACGGATTGATTTGAGAGGACGAGAAATCGATCAGGTGATTCCAGGCCAGTTTTGCATTCAGCTGTTTGAGGACGGTTGGGCTCAAGTTGTGATTCAAGGCAACTGACTGCGGCTGATTTTTAATCAAAAAAAAAGCCCGCACGAGGCGGGCTTTTCTTCAGCAGACTTGCCGTCATCATTGAATGACTACGCGCAAGGTTTTTGAGGCTGTTGCATTTGATGTCAATTGCAAGAAGTACAAACCGCTTTGCATTCCGGATAGCTCAACGGGAGTGCAGCCGCTGCCGTTTATTTCGCGCACGAGGCTCCCTGAAATATCAACCAATCGTCCCTTCCAAACCGCATTTGCTTCGAGTCCGGAAACCATGAAGTAATCTGTTGCTGGATTTGGATAAATGATGGCGTCAGCTAACACGGTGTTTGCTTCATTCACACTGTTGACTGAACCGCTTTCACCACCGTTGAGAACCGTGATGGTAAAGCCGCTCAGGAATCCACCCAACATGCCCAATGAATCCACTGATATGGATTCGCAGTAGCTATCGGAACATCCTGCGGCATCATCCGTTACGGTCAAGCAAAGGGTGTAAGGACCGTCTGTGATGTACTGCCATGAGGTGAACGGCTCGTTACTTGTTCCTTCGTCTCCGAAATCCCAAGCATAACTTGCGTTGATGTTGTAGTCGTAAATCGTGATGTTCACAGCGCCTGGAATGGAATCTCCGCTTGCCGAGATCCCTTGAGACAGCTCGAACTCCGCATTGCATTGAGCATCATCACCTTCAGCGCAGGCTGCGATGCCTTCCACGCTCTGTGGTGCTTCGAATTCAGAGGATTGATCTACGAGCAACTCGCCATTCGGACCGTATACGAGGTAGCCGCAGGCATCGGCATAAATTACAGGCTCGGTGACAGCGAAGCCAATACCCCCTGTGTTTACCGGTACAAAAGATTTGCCATGCCAGAAGGTTGACCAGCTAGGGGCGTACGTGCCGAAAGGATCGAAATCGATGGTGGCGTAGCTGCCATATTCGTAAGAAAAGACTTCAAGAGCACCGCCAATCCAACCTTGTTGGGATTCATCGATGAAGAGGATCTCCACAAAGCCACATGAAAAGTCCGTATCACAGGGCTTCAAACCAAATACGCTTCCCGCTCCAAAGTTCGTGTCATCTGCGGTTTCAAAAAGCACATTCCCATTTTCATCCAGAACTTCATAAGAAGGCCATCCGGATCCGTTCGTATTGGTGAAGAGGATATCGATTACGGAACCTTCGTTTGCAGCGAACGAGAACGCACTCGTTCCAAGTTCTTCCGGAACTCCATTAAAGTCTTCATCAATTGCCAGCTCGTTATTGGTTTCAGAGGCAATCATGATGCCGTCGACGTAGATGTCCACGGTAGATCCACCCCAATCTTCCCAATCACTCGCGTTATACAAGTTGATGGTCCAAGTTCCACAGGTTCCTTCTACTGCTGGGATGTCCAACGGCAACACTTCGGCCAAAGAATGCACCACACCATTGTAGGCAAGAATGTCCACAATTTCAATCACTGCTCCTGAGGCTGTTGCTCCAGAATCGCCGAGACCAATCTCGATGGTTTCTCCATTCAAAGTGGTCAAGACCTGACCATCACTCAAATCGCCACTTTCATATACACCGACAACGATGTGGCGTTCAACGAACTCCTCCACATTTTGTGAGTTGATGAAATCGTTTGCATCCGAATAGCCATTGATAAGAGCATATGCAGTCACTGCATCATCAGAAGGGGCAAACACGGTGTAAGGTCCTGGGAGTGGATCACCATTGTTGTCATCATCTGCCTCCAATGCCTGAGCGCTGAGGTATTCGACTAAATAAGCATTGATGATTCCTGAAGTGAAAGATGTATGCGCTTCACTCTGAGCGATAGCCGTTACGACGGTTGCCTCAGGAAAACCACTTGGGGCAATTGTTTTATCGATTACGTGAATGACACCATTGTCTGCGATAATATCGGTTTGGATCACATTGGCATCGTTGATCATGACGCCTGCTCCGACGGAGACGCTTAGGCTTTGGCCTTGCAACGTAGGCAACGACATGCCGTCGGCTAAATCAGCCGCCATGTAAGTGCCTGGGACGATGTGGTAGTTCAATGCCATGGGCAAGTCCGAGAATCCAGCCAAGTCCCATTGATTCAGATTCATCAAGGCCATCACTTCTTCCACCGCATCTTGGTTCGGAACAAAAACAGTGTATTCGCTGTCTTCGTCGTCTAATTGTTCGATGTTTAAATATTGGAATATATAGCCTGAGTTGAAGCAACACGGCTCGGGGACAGAGTCATTGACATACATGATGCCATTCATAGCATCATCTAATGTGTAGGACCATTGAGCGTTGGCACTTTGGCCAAAAGTCAGCGCTAAGCAAATCGCCGCACTCGTCTTGAGAATATTCGTTGTCATTGAGAAATGTCTTTCAGTTTCGTTTGCCCACAATACTATACTCATTCAAAGTGTGTGACAAACAGACTGTCATTTGGGCTGATTTTGATCATAAATTTTAGATCACTTGATTTAAAGCGATTGAAGTTGGGTTTTGTTTTACTGTCTTGGCCCAATTCTTGTTCTTAAATTGTTGAATCGGCAATTGCATTAAATTGCAGCAAGTCATGCGCTACTTCATTTTCATTTTGTTTTTTTTGTTCTCATGCATCTGTCAAGCACAAGCATTACGAGCCATTGCCCGCGACGGGTTGCTGCTCCGTGCCAAGCCTTCCAAAACGTCTGAGGTGCTTGCAGTGGTGCCTTTTGGCGCTGCAGTTGTTGGCGAAGCGAAGGTTGAAAAACGCGAAAGGGTCGATGGGTTGACCGGATTTTGGGTTTCTGTATTCTTTGAAGGCAAAGCAGGTTATGCTTTTTCTGCGCATTTGCTCCCTGCGATTCGTCCGATTTCGGATTGGGAACTAAAAGGCTCTACCGATTGCATCATCCTTCCTAGGTCCCGACCACATACTGAGTTTGAACCTGAGTTGAGGCCAAATACGTTTCAGGCGAATTTTTATCATCCTGATTATTTCTGGTATGGAATGAAAATGCGAGACCGCGATATGATCTTCGAGCCAGTCCAAGTGGTGGTCTCACATTATTCATATTCCCCAGAACGGATGGGCGATATGCCAGAAGATTACCGTGAAACCGGTTTTTTCTATGAAGTTGTAGGTTCTGTTGCCTTTGATCGGTTGGTCGTTTCACAGCAAAAGTTGCCGGCAACCGCCCTTGCATCCGAGGAAACGAATGTTTCACTCATCGAGCACCCTTATCCAGATCCTTCCCACGGGGTTTCGGTGGTCTTTGAATCGAATGACCAACAGTATAGTTTGGAGTCTGCTCTCTCACCAGATGGTCATCAGTTGGAAGTTGAGCTGCTCATCGATGCTTCCTCGGTTGATACATTGTACCAAGGATACGGTCAAACATTCTTGAATGTAATGTGGTCCGGCGATTTGAATGGAGATGGGGCGTTGGATTTTTTGCTCAAAGAAGAGTCGCTTGCCTCTTGCTGCGGTTGCCATGCCTATTCTAGGTATGCCTATTCCCGACAAAACGAGGCCGGCCTTTATTATGATTTCTCCAATGATTTTTGGTAAGAGCAGCACGTCAGATCATTCCATGTCCTTTTTCCGAAACCGGACATTTTGCATCCTTTTGTTGGGATGTTTTGGGGTGTTTTCTAGCGTGTTTTCCCAGGGAGAACCCTCCGTGCAATTGAGGGAGAAATACGAACGCAACCGACGCTACTTTGCCACGATAGGTGGTGATTCAATCGAAATGAATCTCGTGTTTGATGGCGCCATCAATCCTGGATTTGCAAGTGTATATGAATATTTTGGAACAGTTTCAGGCGATTACCGATGGATGGGGTCAGGGGAGCTTGTTCCTTTGAAAGGGATATTGTGGAATCCCGATAGTCTTTCGCTTTTTGTGCCTTACTTGGTCTCAAACCAATCGTATTGGCTGGATGTGCTTGCGCCTGATTCGATTGCCTTATTGGATCCGAATAATCCGGGCCACCCCCTCTCGGTTTCAGAAGTATTCTCACTGCACCCGACGGGTGGATCTTGGCAGAAAGGCAATTCAATAAAACCTGTTCGAGGGATTGATTTCAACGCGCATGGACTTCAACGGAAAGTGGTTTTAGATGCAACAAATGCGAGGGGGTTGGTTCACCATGTGGATGTCTCTGAATTGGTTTGTCAACTCGTTGGATTGAGTCATCAGGAGTGGATTGGGTACAGCGGATGGGCGGAGACAGACGTCACTTTATACGAGTTTACATTTGTTGAAGGGGGCGTCAATGTTTTATTGGCCATCGATGTGTCCGGGTCTTGCAATACTGATCGGAGTTATCTGCTCTCTTGTCAATTGGATGCTAATGGTGTTATAAGGAATGCTCATCTTTATCAAGTTGGTAATTGCTCGTTTTATGGAGCGGAGGAGGGAGTGGATCAAACCATGAATATCATGCTTTATGATCCTCCGGAGGAAGGTGCATCAACATTCACAGCGGATTCATTGCGGTGCATTGGCGCATTTCGAATTGTCCACTCGGAAGTGATTGTTCAAAAAGCTTGGAGCGGAATCTCGAGCCGAAGTCCTCTACCCTGATGGAGAGTAATTAATGAATCAGCGAAGCAAGTTGTTATGCCTCATTGCGTCTATACCCCGCAGCATGAAGCCGCTCATAAATCTGACGAAAAGAACAAACCTTGAATCCAATTGTCCTTATTTTCATGGGACGGAAGCGCGATTTAAAAAACATCAATGGACGACGGCCACCTAGCCTTGAAGCATCAAGTTCTGAATTCTTGAATGAGTGGGGCGAGTCTTTGGAGCGGATGACTGAACGCAGGCGCATGCACAATGAACGCCACCCTCCAAATCGCAGCTCAAAGACCTGAATGAAGGAGATTAGAACATTGTTCAGACCTCATTTATTTGCAATGGATAAAGTGTAATTTTGCTGCGATGCGTATCGAATACTTCAGGAATAAATGTCCCAGTCTTCTGGTAATTCGGAAGGTTGCTCTCCTGCTGTTTATTCTGTCTTGCAACTCGATGGTTTCGCAGATCGTGATCAATGAATTCATGGCTTCTAATTCTCTGGCATTCGAAGATCCAGACTTCGAGGCCACGGGCGACTGGGTGGAATTATTCAATGCGGCTGATTCCGCCGTGAATCTTTCCGGTTGGCACTTGACCGATAACATCAGCAATCCGACAAAATGGACCATGCCGGATGGCGTGGAAGTGCCATCAGGTGGCTTTTTAGTCGTTTGGTGCGATGAAGAAAACACGGCAGGCGGGGAATTGCATAGTTCTTACCGATTGAGCAGTGCTGGAGAAGAACTGGCTTTGTTCACGCCGCAGCTTGAGGCAGTCGACTCGCTGGTGTTCGGCCTCCAACAGACGGATGTGAGCTATGGGCGAGCCAGCGATGGCGCCTCAGATTGGGCGTGGTTTTCTGATGCAACTCCTGGCGGCTCCAACAATGCCAGTGAGGCCTATTCGGGCATCACCCATGGGATTCCGTATTTTTCATTGAAAGGCGGTTTCTTCGAGGATGCGATGCAAATTGAGATTGCATCCATCTTGGGTACAGTGCGCTATACGACTGACGGACGCGCTCCGACTTTGATTGATCCGCTTTACTTCGCTCCCATTGCGGTTACTGGTGATGCTTTCATTCGCGCTCGGATCTTTGAAGAAGGCCATATTCCGGGGCCTGTGGTGACGCATTCCTATTTCTTGGAGCCAGTATTTTCGGAGCGTCCATTGCCTGTGATTTCATTGGTCACCGATCCGGATCATTTTTGGGACGCGGACACCGGTATTTATGTTCAGGATTTTAAGCCCGAATGGGAATGGCCAGTCAACGTTGAATTCTTTGAGAATGACGGCAACAACGAAGCTGCGTTTAATGAGCGTGCTGGTGTGAAAATTAACGGGCAAAATAGCTGGGTTCTTCCACAGAAAATGCTGGGAATTTATTTCCGAGGTGCATATGGTAATGGCAGTTTGGATTATCCATTGTTCCACGACCGCGATCGGACAAAGTTTAATGATTTCGTTTTGAGGGCAAGCGGTTCGGATTGGGCCTCTACACTGATGCGAGACGGTTTGGGACAATTCCTGCCACAAGAAAACGCCCAAATTGACCACCAAGGTTATCGTCCGAGCATTGTTTTCGTCAATGGCGAATACATGGGGATTCATAACATCCGTTCGCGCGTTGATGAAGAATTCGTAACCGAAAATTATGATGTGATGCCCGGTGGTTTGGATATGATTGCCGACCATGGAGCTGTGGAGGAGGGCAGTGATTCTGCTTTTTGGGTCATGGACGAATTATTTGATGCCGATCTCACTGATCCCGCGAATTTTGACGCTGTTGCGGAAGTCGTGGATTTGGAGAATTTCTCAGATTACTGGGCCACAGAAATCTGGTCAAGCAACAGCAGTTGGGGGCACAACGTGATTCAATGGAAACCTCATGAAAGCGGCAAGTGGCGATACGTTTTTACTGACTTGGATCGAGGATTCTCGGGCGCAACAAATGACGGCATCAATGAGTTCACAGAGCCCCAAAACGACAACTACGATTATGCACGGACTTGGCTTCGTCACGCTCTTGAAAATGCCGACTACCAGGATTTCTTTGCACAGCGCATGGCGGACCATCTTCACACTTCATTTCATCCCACCCGAATAGATCATGTAATTGATGAATGGTCGGCCCGAATCGAAACCGAAGTGCCCTTTCATGTGGAGCGCTGGGGGGGAACGACTTCATCCTATGGAGATGGTATAGAAAGCGAAGAATTTTGGGAAGATGAGGTCAATGATCTCCGCAATTTTGCATCCGATCGTCTGCCTTTTTTGCTTGGAGATATGGCCGATGAATTCAATTTGAACACTGCAGTTTCCCTACAAACGGGCAATGATCCAGTCAGTGCGGGTCACGTGCGACTGAATGAATTTCTGATGCCGGAAAGTCCTTGGGTGGGTCCTTATTTTGAGGAGATGCCGCTTAGTTTGACTGCAGAACCATTGCCTGGTTTCGAATTTGTAGGATGGTCTGAAATGGGAAATCTCTCTGTCATAGCTGCAGGCTCAAATTGGAAATACAACGATTCGGGGCAAAGCTTGGGTGCTGATTGGCGTGGAATGGGATTTGATGATAGTACCTGGTCATTGGGTGAGGCAGAACTCGGATATGGCGATGGCGATGAAGCGACCGAAGTCTCTTTTGGCAATGACCAAGACGACAAGCACATCACAACTTATTTCCGCAATGTATTCGAGTTGGATGACCAATTCGCCGGGACTTTGAGTGGCTTTTTTGAGTTGCAGCGAGATGATGGAGTTGTTGTTTATCTGAATGGAGCAGAACTTTTTCGAGACAATATGCCGAGCGGAACCATTGGAGCGGAAACCCTTGCGAGTGCCTCGATTTCTGGTCCGGATGAGTCCAATTGGACAGCGCATTCGATGGATTTGGATGTGATGCCGGGAGCCAACGTCTTGGCGGTAGAGATTCACCAAAGCTCTTCCACCAGTTCAGACATAAGCTTTGATCTGGCCTTTTCCATTTCGGTGCTGCTCGATGACATTCTGACCACGAGCAATCCATTGGAATTGTCTTTGGTTGGGGATGCTGGATATTTCGCGCGCTACGAAGCCACAGGTGAATGCATCTTGCCTTTGACTATAACAGAAGATTTGATATTGACTGCAGACTGTTCTCCCTACCTCGCCTTGGGCACGAGCGTTGTGGAAGAAGGTGCGACGCTCAGCCTTGAGCCGGGAGTGGAGATTTGGTTTCCTACCGATGCCCAGCTGCTCATTCAAGGCCAATTGCTCGCTGAGGGAACATCTCAATTGCCCATTGCCTTTCGACTCAATCCCATCAGCGGCGGGCCGTGGGGAAACATTCAATTCGATGCCTCTGCTGGGAATAATGTCATTCGTCATGCGATTGTTGAGGGAGCATCATCTGGCAATCATCCTGTGCATGATCGGGCAGCTGTGGCGGCTTGGTTCTCATCGGTTACCCTGGACCACGTTAGCTTGACCTCGAATGCGAGCAATCCCGTTTATGCGGAATACAGCGATATTCAATTGCTCAACTGTACAGTGCACTCGGATGTGACGGGCGATTTGATCAATGTGCGTCACGGTTCGGCCCTTATCGATTCGTGCGTGTTTGAGGGCAACAATGCGCCCGACACCGATGCCATTGATTATGATGCGGTCGATAATGGCATTGTGCGCAATACGCTCATCCACTCATTTCGTGGGGTCAACAGCGATGGCATTGATCTGGGTGAGGGGTCTCACAACATTCTGATTGAAGGCGGACTGATTCATCATTGCACGGATAAGGGCATTAGCATTGGTCAAGCATCTGATGCGGTCATTCGCAACGTGACCATCACCCATTGCGCTTTGGGCGTGGCGATGAAGGATTTGGGCGCGGCGAGCGTGGATTACAGCACGCTGTACGGCAATCAATACGGTATCAGCGTGTATGAGAAGAATCCGGGTATGGGAGGGGGCGCTGTGACCGTTCAGAATACCATTTTCTCGAATAGTAGTCATTCGCCTTTGTTCCAAGACTCGGTCTCCACGGCTTTGGTGATGAATGCTCTCTACGACAGCGATACCCTGGTGTTTGATGAAGTAGCAATGTCAAATCCCCTCTTTGCACATCCCGACGCGTTCTACTTTGGTTTGATCGAAGGCTCTCCCGCAATTGATGCGTCAGCCTCAGGAGATAATTATGGTGCACCGTTTCCGTGGCCAATGCCATGGGTTATTGAGCAGCGAGACGTCGCGATTGTGGAATTTGGATAT
>DDEH01000147.1:0-11659 GCA_002336085.1 Flavobacteriales bacterium UBA1959
AAATTGGAAAAAGAACGGATTAACACCATCTGCAGTTCCTCCAGTGGCCGCTGCATCATTGTAAAATCCATCTGAGCTTTGAAGTGCAAGCGGAAAAATGTCATTTCCATAAACGGAACTCAGATAATCATCTGAATTTACCATCTGAACGTACAGTCGAAAACTGGTCTGCTCTTCAACTATTCCAGTAGAATACTCTTCAACAATTAGAGCATATTGAGCTTGAGCATGAGACGCAGCGAAAAAAGCTAGCGCACACATGGTTTTGTAAAACTTGTGCATCAGGAATGATTTGGTATGTCAATTTACATCAAAAACTGGTCAAATTTGAGAGAGCCCATTTTAAAACGTTGGAAGATGCTTTAATTCCTAGCTTTGCAAGAAAATAGAGAAACACTATGACCATTCCCCAGCTCAAGCCGCACGGCCTTTGGAAGTTTTTTGATCGTCTCAATGCGATTCCCCGTCCTTCAAAAAAGGAGGAGCGCGTTCAGGCATGGGTTGTAGAACTGGGAAACGATTGGGGATTTAAAACCCAAGTTGATGCAGTAGGAAATATACTCATTCAAAAACCCGCCACACAGGGCATGGAGACACGCACACCCATTGTGATGCAGAGTCATTTGGACATGGTTTGTCAAAAAAATGCCGACACAGAATTCGATTTTGAAAAAGACGGAATCCGCATGTATGTCGATGGAGACTGGGTGCGCGCAAAAGGGACGACATTAGGTGCCGACAACGGCATTGGAGTCGCAACCATTTTAGCCATTCTAGATTCAACGGACATACCACACCCCGCCATCGATGCACTTTTTACAATTGATGAGGAAACCGGCATGACCGGTGCACTAGGGCTACAAGGCGGGTTTTTGGAAGGCCAGATTCTACTCAATCTCGATACTGAAGATGATGATGAGATTTCAATAGGATGTGCGGGCGGAGTGGACGTAACATCAAAAGGAACGTATGAAACGGAGTCATCTGTGGCTGGTCTCACCACCATGAAGTTGGAACTAACTGGTGGATCGGGAGGCCATTCTGGCATGGACATTCACAAAGGCATCGCCAATGCCAACAAGCTAATGAATCGGCTTTTGCTTGTAGCTTATGACGCTATAGACTTCAGAATCAAAGAATTATCTGGCGGCGGATTGCGCAATGCGATACCGAGAGAGTCGCACTGTACTGTCGTAATGGATCCGAGCGATTGTGATGCATTTGTCACCTGCATGAACGAGGAATTCGAAAAGGTTGCAGCCGAATACAAAACAACCGATGCAGATTTGCATTGGTCGTGTCAGGAGTCATCAAACCCGCCTGGAGAAGTCTTGTCCGAGTCTGTTCAAGAATCCCTCCTGCTTGCCATTCAAGCCTGTCCAATGGGAATTCATCGAATGAGCCCAGACATCCCAAATTTGGTGCAAACCTCAAATAATCTTGCTCGAGTGCATGTATGCGAAGGAATCATTTCCATTCAATGCCTGTGCCGCAGTTCGGTGAATTCGGAAAAAGACGATCATGCTCGCAGTATCGCATCGGCTTTTGCATTGGCAGGACTGGACACGGAATACAGCGGAGTCTATCCGGGATGGACACCGAATCCGAGCAGTGACATTGTTGCCACCATGAAGGCCTTATACGAAGAGAAATACGGAGAGGAGCCTCGTGTTATCGCCTGTCATGCTGGGTTGGAATGCGGCATATTAGGTACAAATTATCCAGAAATGGATATGGTTAGTTTCGGCCCTAATATTCGTGGTGCTCACAGTCCAGACGAATGCGTGCAAATCAGCTCAGTTCAGAAATTCTGGGACTATTTGTTGGACGCACTTCAACGCATCCCTGTGAAGAAATGAAGCCAGACTCGCGCCCGCTCATTTTGGTCACGAATGACGATGGCATTCAAGCCAAAGGAATCCTTCACCTTGCTCGCTGCATGGCGCCTTTGGGACGCGTCGTCGTTGTCGCTCCCGACAGAGCTCAAAGCGGAATGGGCCATGCCGTCACCATAAATGACGTCTTGAGAATAGAGGAGAGGCCGTTTCCTGTAAAAGAAGTCGAACAAGCATGGCAAACATCAGGGACTCCAGTGGATTGCGTGAAACTTGCCATTTATGAAATTCTCGGGCAAAAGCCCGACCTATTGGTAAGCGGCATTAACCATGGCAGCAACGCTTCTATAAATGTCATCTATAGCGGTACGATGTCAGCTGCTGTAGAAGGCGCTGTAGAGGGGATTCCATCCGTAGGATTCAGTCTACTCGACCATAGTCCTGATGCTGACTTTTCAGCAACCACGCCGTTCGTGACTAAGATTGCGCAGCAAGTTCTGAGCAAAGGGCTTCCAACAGGAACATGCCTCAATGTCAATTTTCCCAAATTGACGGATCAGGAAATACAAGGCATAAAGATTTGCCGACAAAGTACAGGCCATTGGGACGATGCTTTTGACAAACGAACCAGCCCAAGCGGCTCAACGTATTATTGGATGACCGGAAACTTCAACAATCCTGATCAAGGAGAAGACACCGATGAATGGGCATTGCGAAAAAACTTTATCAGCATCGTGCCAACGCAATTTGATTTAACAGCGCACCATGCCATCTCAACACTGAATCAATGGGATTTGAAGTGAACCAATTGGACCATCCAATCGTAGGAATTGGCGCAGGTATTTTAGGAACGATTGCCGGGTTCGCAGCCATGACGGTCTGGTGGAGTCTGGCAAATGGGACAAGCATGGATTATTTCATCCAAGACGTATTCCTCGGCAGCAATTTATACAAGGATAGCATTCTCACCATAAGTGTACTTTTTAATGTGGGTCTCTTTTGGGTCTGTTTGCAACTGAATCTAGAAAAATTAGCAAAGGGTATACTAGCAGTCATTTTCATCTCAGTGCCCCTCATCATATGGTACCAGGCCGCAGCACTTTAAGTATAACTTCGAGAGCATGACCGCAAAAAATTCTGCCAACGAAAAGGAATCACCACAATGCATTTTCTTGCTCGCGGGGGAAGCTTCTGGCGATCTCTATGGCGGGATGCTTGTCAAGGCTTTGCTCAAAGAAAATCCGCGCCTCAAAATCATTGCTTGGGGAGGTGAAAAAATGGAGCAAGCGGGAGCGCAAGTCCTCCGGCATTACAAGAGTATGGCCTTCATGGGATTCTTAGAAGTCGTCAAAAACTTGGGAACCATACGTACGTTGTTCCATGAGTGTGAACAGCTTTTGGGCACTTATAAACCCGATGTATTTGTGGGAATTGATTACCCTGGTTTCAACCTTAAAATGGCCTCCAAAGCGAAAGCGTTAGGAGTTACAACGCATCATTATATTTCTCCCTCGCTATGGGCCTGGAACAAGCGCCGGGTGCACACAATCCGCAAACATGTCGACCAAATGCATGTCATATTGCCATTTGAAAAAAAGTGGTTTGCTCAACATGACGTGGATGTAAATTGGGTTGGGCACCCCTTGCTTGAACTCCAAAAAGATGAAAAGAGATCCGATTGGATCGGAGAAACCAATGGCGCCATTTTGGCGCTCATACCCGGGTCTCGAAAGCAAGAAATTGAATGCATGTTACCTCTTTTTGTAGAGGTTGCCAGGCAATTGCCGCATTTTACAGCGATCGTCGCTGGAGCCCAGGGAATGGACCGTTCTGCTTATGAGGTCGCGACCAACCAAGGTATCGAAGTCCAATTTGGAGCTACCCGCAACTTAATGAGATCAGCGGATGTGGGACTCATTACCTCCGGAACAGCCACACTCGAAGCCGCACTATTGGATTTACCGCACATTATTTGCTACCGTACTAGCAAAATCACCTATTTGATTGCGAAGCAATTGGCTCAAACGTCCTGGATTGGCTTGCCCAATATATTGACTCAACAGTCAGTCATTCCAGAAAGAATTCAAAAGGAATGCACGGTCCATGTTCTTGTCCAAGATGTGACTGAGATCCACGACGGCGAAAAACTTCTTCCAGCGGGACATAATCAGCTCAAGAACCTAGAGCAACTGAAAAGAAAATTGGAGACAACCGGAGCAGCTTCACAAAAAGTCGCAGCTTCCATACTCAGTTACAATCCCAGCAGAGCATGACGCTTGGGGAAAGTAATCGTGTAAGAAAAAACAATTGTCCTCTTCTCTAGAGGCCCCATCATCAAATCCCAAGTGATCTTTCCGGTGGCTGCATCCAATTTGCCTCCGGCCAACTCTTCCACCTCCACCTCTATATCAGAAGTGTTTGAAATTGGAACACGATCTTCAATGGACAGCTCAATTGCACGGTTGTGTTGATTTTCGACCTTCAATTCAAACGATTGAGTCGTCTTACGTGAACCACCAAAAGCCGTGCTCGAGCATTGGTCAATCAGGCGCTGCCGAGAGCATCTGACGCGTGCGTCCTGTCCCAATGGTAAACGTAACGTGTCTCCAGGAGTTGGCAATTTCATCTGAAATGCGCCGCGATAAATGCCATCTGTCAAAATATTCACGGATCCCGGCAACAGCCTTTGTCTTGACCAGTTTGTAGCAGAAACCAATTGATAAGCTTCATCTGAAGCCTCAGGCAGGGCTAAATATGCCAGTTTTCCGCTCAGTGAAAATTCATCGATGAAAATTCGCTCGGGTTTTCCAGAACCTGCCACCAGAGCGGTGTTTGCCGGAATAAACTCATAACGTTCCAGCGCTCCCATCGCTTGTGTGCTCACCCCCTCTGCTGAGAGCAAACGCGGCGATTCTTGCATCAGAGATCCATCCTTTCGATTCTGTGCAGCGGGCGCCAATTCATATGCATGAGTGGACTGACTCGGAATGAGAGTCAACGTTTGTGCTGCAATTTCAGGCGGTGCTAAAGACTGGGTTGGCCTCCCCACTGTAAAAGTCAAAGGGACACCGTCCCATGCATTCTTAGTAGACTGCTGCACCTTGGCAAATCGCTTCAAGCTAATAGCACCATCCGCTTGCACACTAGCATCATAGACAGGCATCCAACGAGCGTCTCGAGCGATGTAATCGACTTTTATCTCGGACTGTCCGTTGATTGGACCTGAAAGCTGAAGTACCAATTGGCCCTCGGTTGTGACTCGTTGCTCATTCGATTCGAGCAATTTCTTATCTATGTAGACACGAGCTTGCGCCAATTCATCCATCTCCAATTCAAGTTCAAGCATCAAGTATTTCAACTCCTTCACACGTTTTCTCCAAAAATCGGCATGCTCTACGAGATCTTCGACGAGCAATAGCTCATCTCCTCCAACCTTTCGATTGGCCTGAATCATCGATAATTCCTCGGTATACGCCTGCAGCAATGCGTCTCTCATAGCGAGCGTTCGACGATTCGATTTCAATTCTTCCTCAAGCGATAAAATCAAGACATTGGCAGCACTCAATTTGTCCGGGGATGTTGCGCGGCGAAACAAACGGCTCACTAACGACCAGTTCTCACTCAAATTCACCTGCACCATGCTTTCGTCTATGCGTTCGGCCAATCCGCCGATGACCAAAGTTCCGCGGCCTTGATCATTCAATCGGAACGACCCCGATCGAACCAAGCGAGCTCCAGACTCGTAAACAATGCCTTCCTCTATTGGCCACTCAACGTAAACCTCCTGACCAGAGGCTTGGAGAGCAAAAAACAGCACGGTCGCTAACAACACAACAGAGGTCAATAAATATTTCATGGCAGTGAATTTCTATTCGATGCAAATTACGGAGTCTTGAGCAATCCCGTAACCCGCCCAAAGTCCAATACCACCATCCACGTTGGTTGTCATATTAGCGGGAAGTGCAAATGGACTTCCCTGACTTAAAATCAAGTACTCGTAACTCCGCAAGGCTTGAAATACATCCCGATCAATGCTGCACATTCGAACCGAAACAGTATCGCCTAGCTTGAAGTAACCCGCCTCAGGACTTTCTGAAAAATCATCATCCCAAGCCGAGCTACCCGCTGCAGCTCCACGGAAAAATGAAAACTCAAATTGAAGGCCGTTGAAAAATGCATCATCAAAAACACTGCCTAATGGAGCGACATAATCCGCATCCTTGACTTGGTCTGCCAATGGGTCCCAAGCAGGACGGATGTTAGTGCGCTTGGCAAACCATCGATAAGAATTGCCCAATGGCTCAGGATCATTGATGGCCGCGTAGATGAGCCCCAAGCTGTCCTGTGTTCCAGGCGTTTGAAACCAAATAGAATCCAATGGGATTGGTTCAGGAATAAACGTTGTGGCCGAAAGGGTTCGATCAGCAATAGTCACATCCAATGCATGGTTCTCACCAATTCGTCCCACAGCACCTGGATCAAAAGACGTATAAACACAAAGATTTAGAGCAGAAAGCTGAGCGGGAGGAAACCCCAAAAGATCTGCAGCTTCCTCGAGAAGTACACCGCTCAAGTCCCCAGTACACAGCTCCGTCAACGGAAAGTCTTCATCATCGATGGTCATAACCACTTCTGCACCTGGCAAAAAGGACTCCGCGAGGGATGTTGCATCCACTGAATCGAAATAGCCTTGGGCCTTACCAACAAAAACAAGCGGCGGTTCACCGTTGTAAATGCTTCCCTCGATCAAATACAAATCAGGGACTTCCGGAAGATCAATCACCACCGACTGCTCACAGGATTGCAGCACCAGAAAGGTTAGGAAGAGGGAAAGCGGATGAAGGTTTAAGAACCGAAATGAAGACGATTGCATTTTGCTGTTTTGTGAAGAGACAAATGGATAACAAAGATTGAGCCCATGTGTTTGAAAACAATAGGAAAAATTGCCAAATGATTTGAACGCAATTGTCTTTTTAACCGCTTTGCATGTGTAGCTTTGCCGTTGACGATTTCGCATGCTCAACAGACGCCACCTCCGGATCAAGATTTTGCACATTTTGTACGCATTCTATCAGGATGACAGTCATGATGTTGTGAATACAAAAAAGTCTTTGAACCATTCAATCAACAAGATGCATGAGCTGTATTTGCTGCTCTTGATGATGATTGGCAGCATGCAAGGCTTTGCAATCGAGCGAATGGAAAACGGTCGAAAGAAGCAATTACCGACTCCAGAGGATTTGAATCCAAACACCAAGTTTGTCAACAATAGCCCGTTACGCACCATAACGAACAGCAAAAAGCTGAAATCGGTGGCGAACGAAACCGGCGTTGGCTGGGGAGATCATCAGGAAATGCTTCGCAAAATATTCCGTGGACTAATAGACCATGAAGAGTATTTGGAATACATGAATTCCGAGGAGCGTAATTTCAAGCATGATCGGGAGTCGCTGATTCGCATGTTTCGAAAACATATGATCAACTCAGAATTGTTTCAAGACAATCTTGAAGAACTGAGTATTTTCTGGAATGACGACCTCGATCTGATGGCTTCTATGGTGATCAAGACGATCAAAACCATCAAAGAAGATGACGAGGATTTTGAGCTTTTGCCTTTGTGGCGTGATGACGAGGATGACAAGCAGTTTTTGGAAGTGCTTTTTTCCAAATCCTTGACCCAGGCGGAAGAGAATGAGGCGTATGTAACGGAAGCCGCGGCCAATTGGGAATTGGAACGAATTGCTCTTATGGATCGGATTCTCATGAAAATGGCACTCGCTGAAGCTCGCAATTTCCCGTCCATTCCTCTCAAGGTCACACTTAACGAGTACATCGAACTTTCCAAGTACTACAGTACCCCAAAGAGCCATGGATTCATCAATGGAATTTTAGATGAACTTTTCAGCAAGTTGAAAAAGGACGGAACCATCAAGAAAACAGGTAGAGGCTTAATCGAATGATAGCAAAACCAGCTCCAGGATTGTCACACAAATCAAGCAAAAACAACTGGGCTTTGTTTGGAGTAATTTTGGCATGTGGTAGCTTCATTGCTTCATGCGGAATGCAGGACAATGGCGCAGTCACAACAGATTTGGTGCATATCGCCGCAACGGCCAGCAAACCACATGGAATCCATGCTGCACAGTCTTTTCCAGTAATTACTTTCGAGGACACATTGATTCATCTTGGAATCATTGCGGAGGGCCATGCAGAGGAGATCTCTTATGCTTTTGTCAATACCGGGGAATCTGCGTTGGTGCTAGCTGACGTGAGTACTTCATGTGGCTGTACAGTAGCCAACGACTGGCCAAAAACCGCGATTGCCCCCGGCCAAGGAGCGGAAATTAATGTTCGATTTGACAGCCAGGGCAGGACCGGTGAAAATAGAAAAGAAATTTTCGTTGTATCCAACACAACCCCCTCCACTACTACCCTCGTTCTGACCGCCGACGTCATTGGACCTACGCGCTAAATTTGAAAGCAAACGATTTACATTCGCACCATGAACCACCTATTTCTACAAGCCCAATCCGAAGGAGGCATGAGTTTCTTCATCCTCATTGGAGGCATGTTCCTAATCATGTACTTCTTCATGATTCGACCGCAAGTCAAGAAACAAAAAGAAGCCAAGGCTTTTCGACAGGAGCTCAAAAAAGGTGACAAAGTCGTCACGATTGGCGGCATCCATGGCAAAGTTGTGGACATGAATGAGCGCACCGTTTTGATCCAAGTTGATGGCGCCAAAATCCGCATCGAAAAGTCCGCATTGAACGCTTCAGGAGAAGCGTCCGAAGAAGATATAAAGGCCAACTCTTGACCAATGAAACCGGTCACTCCAACCCTTGACAAACTCCCGTCATTGGGGTTGTCCTTACTGCCTGTTGTTGCTCTGATCAGCCTGCTGGCCGCGGATGTCATAGCTTTCGGTGAAGACAGTTCGTACGGGGCAAACCAAATAGCCATGCTCCTTGCTGCATTGGTTGCTGGAGTCATTGGTATGTTCCAAGGAACAAAGTGGAAACTGATTTCGGAAGCAATGTCCAATTCAGTAGCACAGACCACTGAAGCTCTATTGATTTTGCTCATGATCGGTGCTCTATCCGGCACGTGGCTTCTTGCAGGCATCATTCCCGCATTCATCCACTACGGCCTCCAAATTCTTGAACCCGGTATTTTTCTATTTGCTGCCTGCATCATTTGTGGCGTGCTCTCTCTGGCCACGGGAAGTTCTTGGGGAACGGTTGGAACGATTGGTATAGCCTTAATTGGAATAGGCACTGCACTTGGCTTGAGCGCCGGCTGGATAGCTGGGGCCATCATATCGGGCGCATATTTTGGCGATAAAATGTCTCCACTCAGCGATACAACAAACATCGCTGCGGCCGTTGGTGGCACTGATCTTTTCACCCACATTCGATACATGATGTACACGACTGTGCCTAGCCTCATGGTGGCTCTCATTGTTTTCCTCATCGTCGGCTTTGGTGGAGGTGCCACAGATGGAGATTTCGAAGCCACTTTCGCCTCTGAATTGGGGTCAGCTGTATTCGGGACCTTTAATATTCATATTGGTCTTTTCATTGCACCGGTTGCAGTTCTAATCATGATCATCAAGAAAGTTCCAGCCGCAGCGGCCCTATTTATTGGTGCAATATTGGGTGCTCTGACAGCAATCATTTTTCAACCTAATATCATTCAGTCCCTGACAACTTTGGGTTCTGAAAAGTCATTCGCATTGATGGCCTTCCAAACCAGCATTCAAGCCATGGCGCTAGAAACACAAATTACCACAGGAAGTGAGCTGGCTGATCAATTGCTCAACTCAAGTGGCATGGCAGGCATGCTCAACACTGTCTGGCTCATCCTTTGCGCTACTGTTTTTGGGGCAGTTATGCAAGCCGCTGGAATGCTCCAGCGAATCACACAGGCCATATTGTCTGGGGTGCAATCCACCTTTAGTTTGGTTGCCAGATCAGTAGGTACATGCCTTGCGTTTAATGTATTAGCATCTGATCAATACCTCGCCATTATCGTTCCGGGCAACATGCTCAAAGATGCCTACGAGGAGCAAGGATTGGCTCCCGAAAACCTAAGCCGAACGTTAGAAGATGCCGGAACAGTGACCAGTGTGTTAATTCCATGGAATACATGTGGTGTCGCTCAAAGTGGCATCCTAGGAATCTCCACATGGACCTATTTGCCGTACTGCATTTTCAACTGGGTAAGTCCCATCATGACATTGGCCGTAGCTGGTTTTGGACTAAATATCAGAAGTTTGCAGAATGCGAAAAAATCTGCGGCAAAGGCTTAAAATTTTGAACCGTTAAGAGCTTCGGCTGTTGCTAATCTATGGCTTCGAAAAGAAACACAACCGAGACCGCTGAACAAGCTTTCATTGAGGTGACGGGTGCGCGCGAGCACAATCTCAAAAATATTGATATTCGTATTCCGCGAAATCAACTAGTGGTAATTACGGGAGTGAGTGGTAGCGGTAAATCCAGCCTTGCTTTTGACACGGTCTACGCGGAAGGCCAGCGCCGTTATCTAGAGACTTTCTCCGCCTATGCACGGCAATTCCTAGGAGGACTCGAACGACCTGCTGTGGATCAAATTACAGGCTTAAGTCCTGTGATCAGCATTGAACAGAAGACAATTTCAAAAAATCCCCGCTCCACTGTAGGAACAATTACGGAGGTTCATGATTTCTTGCGTTTGGCTTTTGCGCGAGCCTCCGATGCTTTTAGTCTGAGTACGGGCGAACCCATGGTACGGTTCACTGATGAGGAAATCGTCGAACAGCTTTTTAAATCATTGAATGGCCAACGAATTCTTATCCTCGCCCCGCTCGTTAAAGGACGAAAAGGGCATTACCGAGAACTTTTTGAATCGGTTATGAAGCAAGGATATGTCCGAGCACGTGTTGATGGAGTGCTCGTTGAATTGGAGTCCGGAATGAAATTGGATCGTTACAAGGTGCACGACATAGAAGTCGTAGTCGATCGATTAGCGGTGAGCCTCGATGAAGAAACTCGCATACTCCGGTCTGTAAAAACCGCGCTCAATATGGGAAAAGGTACCATGGGCGTGCTTCCTCATGAATCAAGTGATTTTCGACATTTTAGCCGCAACCTCATGTGTCCAACCACAGGAGAAGCATACCCCGACCCCGAACCGAATTTATTTTCATTCAATTCGCCCTACGGAGCCTGTGAGCGTTGCAACGGATTGGGCGAAATCGCTGAAATTGAAGTTGAGTTGATTATTCCCGATGATTCCATTAGCATCAAAAAAGGAGGAATCACGCCTCTTGGAGACTTAAAAGGCAACCGAACCATGCGTATTATCGAGGCACTGCTCGCAGCTTCGGGAGACACTTTGAAAACAGCGATACGAGATTTAGACAATCGAGTGCTCAGCGAAATACTTTACGGATCTGAAGGCTCTATTTACTTACCGGGCAAAGCTGGGACAAAAGGAGTCCATGTACAATGGGAAGGCGTAATTGCAACAATTGAAGGCGCTGCTGATCGAAACAGCTCAATTCCTTTGCGCCGTTGGGCACGAAAATTCATGCAAAAAAAGCCCTGTCCTGCATGCGAAGGAACTCGCCTCAAACCTGTCAGTCTCCAATTCAAATTAGACGGCAAGAACATCGCTGAATTGGGCGCAATGGATTTGAGCTCTTTGGCTTCGTGGTTCGAAAACATTGAACCGAGATTGAGCGAAAAGCAGATGCTCATCCTTAAAGAGCCCCTAAAAGAAATAAGAGCTCGCCTTGGTTTTTTGGTAGATGTAGGACTCGACTACTTGGCTTTGGATCGCTC
>DDEH01000147.1:12066-17671 GCA_002336085.1 Flavobacteriales bacterium UBA1959
GTACATCTTAGATGAACCAAGCATTGGACTTCATCAGCGGGACAACGAACGTCTCATCAAAAGCCTCAAAGCCCTCCGTGATGCGGGCAATTCCGTTATAGTGATTGAGCATGACGAGGAAATGATGTTGCAAGCTGATCACCTCATCGACATTGGACCTGGAGCGGGAGTTCACGGCGGTGAAATTGTCGCAGAAGGCAATCCAAAAGTGCATCTTTCCTCCAGCAGTAATACGGCGCAGTACCTGAACGGTACGCGCAAAATCGAAATTCCTGCCAAACGAAGAAAGGGAAACCGAAAAAGCATTCGTTTGACAGGAGCCACAGGGCACAACCTCAAAAATGTGACAGTCAAAATTCCCCTTGGCACATTTACCTGTGTAAGTGGACTCAGTGGAAGTGGCAAAAGCAGCTTGATCAACCAGACTTTGTATCCTGCTCTTCACAATCACTATTATGAGGAGACGAAACTGCCATTGAATTTTCAAAAGGTGACAGGGTTGCAGCACCTTGATAAAATCATCGGAATCAATCAAAGTCCCATTGGGAGAACGCCTCGATCCAACCCCGCTACCTATACTGGGGTGTTCAATGAAATCCGAGCATTGTTTACGAAGTTGCCTGAAGCGGCAATCCGTGGATACAAACCAGGAAGATTCAGCTTCAATGTATCCGGAGGTCGTTGCGAGGAGTGCAAGGGAGCTGGTGTTCGTACCATCGAAATGAATTTCTTGCCTGACGTTCACGTTACGTGTGAGACATGCAAGGGAAAACGCTACAACAGAGAGACCCTTGAAGTCCGGTACCGTGGCAAATCCATCGCGGACGTTTTGGAAATGACCGTTGCTGATGCTGTGACATTTTTCGATGCATTTCCAAAACTCAAACGCATCACGAAAACGCTCCAAGATGTCGGTTTGGGCTACATCACATTGGGGCAGCAATCAACGACACTATCGGGCGGTGAAGCGCAACGGGTGAAACTCGCAACAGAGCTAGCTAGAGTGAGCACTGGAAGTACGCTCTACTTGTTGGATGAACCAACAACAGGACTGCACTTTCAAGACATTCAAATGCTCATCAATGTATTGCAAAGACTCGTAGATCAAGGCAACACCGTTCTGGTCATTGAGCACAATATGGATGTGATCAAAATTGCTGACTATCTCATCGATTTGGGGCCAGAAGGTGGTGAGCGCGGTGGAGAAATTGTTGCGGCCGGAACTCCCGAAGAAGTAGCAAAAAATGAAGCGAGTGCAACGGCACCTTTTTTAAGACCTATTTTGCGTTCCAATTAGATGAGGAACTAGCAATGAAAAAAGGATTAAAGCAACGCGACTGGAATGAGATCAAAACCAATGATAGTTGGACGATCTTCAAAATCATGGGCGAATTTGTTCAAGGATTCGAAACACTGCAGCGCATCGGTCCATGCATCAGTATTTATGGTTCGGCTCGCATGGCAGAGGATTCTCCCGTCTACAATCAATCCCGCGAAGTTGCACGGCAACTGAGTGAACGCGGTTACGGGGTCATCACTGGAGGAGGTCCGGGCGTAATGGAGGCTGGAAATCGAGGCGCGCATGACGCCGGTGGCACTTCGGTAGGACTCAATATTGAGCTCCCTTTCGAACAGCATAATAATCCGTACATAGATCCCGATAAGAGCATCGACTTTGACTACTTCTTTGTGAGGAAGGTGATGTTTGTGAAATACTCGCAAGGTTTCGTAGTGATGCCTGGAGGATTTGGAACACTCGATGAACTTTTTGAAGCGCTAACATTGGTTCAAACTTCTAAAGTTGAACCTGTGCCGGTAATCCTTTTCGATTCGAAATTTTGGGCGGGAATGGTCGATTGGATGAGAACCACTCTTGCGGCAGAGTACAAAACAATTAGCCCAGGTGACCCCGAGTTATTCCACCTAGTGGACACCGCAGAAGAAGTGGTCAGCGTTATCGACGAATTCTACTCCAAGTCATTGCTCCGTCCAAACTTCTAGATACCGCCACAACTAGTTTTTAATAAATGGAAGCGCATGGCGCTGTCCATCTTTTAGAAATTCCAGTACATACATGCCCATTGGCCACGCAGACACATCAAGTGTTTGAGTCTGTGCAGTGCCCCACTGCCATTCATAAATTAAACGGCCGGCGCAATCACGTGCTTGGCATGTAGTTCCAAGCGGGTTGATGTGCCGAACCTCTATGCTGACTTGCTCATCTGCCGGATTGGGGTACAGCTTCCAATTCGCGTCAACCAAGGACTCTTCCAAGGCCATGACCGGCTCGAAACCAATCGTGAAAACACCTGACTCTGGAAAATCAATCGATGTTGACCAATATTCGCCTTGGTTTTGCAAAGGATAAAACACAGGCGAGTTGCTCACATCAAATGCCTCTCCCTCAGCGACAATGAGACCAATGGACCCAGAGGCAAAAAGTTCAGCCGCATTCGCATCCTCAATCTTGAACTCAACCGTACCGAGGTCCCCCAATTCTTCAATAGCCCATATTCGTGCCAAACGCTCGGATTGGAATGGATACGCTTGAACCACTGCCATTGCGCCACCATCGTGACCCCAAAAGAGGTACTCATCATCTTCCATTTGCGAAGGGTTGCTTATGCGCACAACACCTGTTCCTTGCGCATCGTCGTGCAAGTCCCATTCGCTTTCTCGGCCAATCCCTGCAACGTCCATCGGGTACAAATCCCGGAAATACATTTGGGCATTGCCCATTCCTATGGCATAACGGGATCCAACATAATTGCTAACGATTTTACGATGGGATTCAAAAAGTTTGCGGTTGTAAATGAAGTGTTCGGCAATCATGCCCTCGCCATACCGGTCATCAAAATCCCAACCATAACGAACTTCAACTAAATCTGTATTGGATCGAGTACCAATATTACTTCCCGGAAAGGGCAAACGCATGTCATTGATAATCGTATAAAACTGCTGATCCCAATCAGACTGGTCGTAAATCACACCGTAGAACTGTGGCAGCGATGCATCGACAATCCATACGGGTGTGGCTTCTGCATAGTTCCCATCCTCATCAATAACAACAGACTGATACGAGCTTTGATTTTTCCAAGGGTGCAATATGAAGCCATTGGACTCTCGAGCGCTCGCAATCCAACCATGATCATTCCAAGCATTATCTGCGCCGCGAACCACACTGAATGCGGATAAGCTTCGGGACAATTCAACGGCTGGTGCGACCACACAATCATCCTCACCATCAAACGCAACAGCAGGGTGACCATTGATGCCGTCCATGATTTGCAGTGGCCCTGCCTCAGCATCGTTTTGAAAAGCAGAGACAAAATTGCCTGAGGACATGTCACGCCATTCGGCAATGGAGAAAGAACCCGAGACCGGACTTCCCTGTGCATTGTAAAGCCCTCGATCAGCACGCAACCAAATAGCCATATCTGATTCATTTCCTACACCGCCAGGACCAAAAGGCCCGAAATTATCAGGGGCTGGATGATAGACAAGTTGCAAGGTGTCTGATGCCAAATTCTCTAAGACAAAACCACCTACCTCAGTGGCAGATCCTTCGGGAATATTGATTTTAATTGGGCCAAATGCTTCAGGGACAATCGTGATAACGTAGTCCAATCCAGACGCCTCTAAAGAGGCAACCGTGGCATTTTCAATGGTGATGCCTTCAATCGACAGTCCTTCCATTTCCACATTTTGGAGGTTCCTTCGAAAAGAGAGTTCAATCTGGGCAGTACCATATATGGCGGTCTCCTGGGTACTAGAATTCAAATAGGCCAGAGGCGGAAAACCTGTGCTTTCTCCATATACATCGGTTTCCCACATCCCTCGACCGTAAGTACCTGCGCGCAAGCGCTGCGGATCACTCACATTGGTTCCGGGGTACAACTCTAATTCTGTCACTCGAACAGAAGGAGGCAACCCGCTTGAGAAATTCGTCCAAATCGAATCCTCAACATGCCAGTGGAAGACGCCCATGTCGGAACCTGCATACAAAGCATCCGTACCAGTCGTATCGTAAACAATGGAATTGATGGGCAAACCCGAAAGTTCTCCCTCCAACTCCTCCCAGCTGTAACCCAAATCATTCGACTGCCAAACCTTCTTTGCAAACGAAATAAAGACGGTACTATCCTCACCTGAAACCGTCTCAATCGAAAGAACGGGATTGGAACTTAGCGGCAAATCGCTACTGAGATCAATCCAAACGACACTGTCTGCCTCAGCCAGTGCATTGTCGCATCGAAAAAGCTTCCTGTTGGACTTGGCCGCAAAAATAATGTTCTCATTGTATCTGTGCCTGTGCACAACGCGCATGGTATTGGCATCGGAACCACCAAGTTCCGAACTGAGTTTTTCCCAAACAATGCTATCGCGCACCGCATGCTTGACATTTGTCGATCGCCAAATATTGAGCAAGCCTACAAACATTGTCTCAGAATCTTCGTTTGAAAGGGTGAACGGAGTAGACCATGCTCCACCCTCCGTTATGCCCAAGTCACCATTGGATACGATGGTCTGAGATTGGATTCCTGGACCTGTGCGGTAAATCCTGCCGTATTGCGAACTTGAAAATAACCATTCGGGGTCATTGGGGTCATAAATGCATTCAAAGCCATCTCCACCGCTGCCTCGCTCCCATTGAATGCCATCGAACAAATAGGTGCCATTGTCCTGGTATCCATTCATGGCATTGGTTCCGGCAAAAGGGCTCTGACCAATCTTGTAAATTTCGCCCGTGATAATTCCATGGCTGCGATCTTCCCATTGCTGATTGTCAGCGTAACGGTAGATTCCTCCGTCATTTGCCAACCAAATATCACCCGTATGGGGATTGGCCGTCAAATCGTGCTGATCCACGTGCAGGTAGCTGTCTTGAATGTCCAGCCAAGTAACACCTGCATCATCAGATCGCTTCATGCGAATGCCTCCCACATATACGCGATCAACCACCACAGGGTCTGCCTCTATACACAAGTCATACCAAGCTTGACCGCCTTCGCCATCACCCGCTGCGCTCCATCCCATAATATTCGGTGCATCGCTCATTTCCAAAAAATTCAATCCAGAATCAGTCGATTTGTAAAATGCACGGTATTCATAAGTGCCCGTAGACAAGACATAGACATAATCAGGAGCGGCAGGTGTAACCGCGATGACCATTCTCGTGCTGGGTTCGATGCCATCATTGATATACTCCCAATTTTCTCCTGCATCTTCACTGCGCCAAAAACGGCCACTTCCTGTGCAGTACAATATGTTCGCGTTCAAAGGATGCTGTACGATGTCCTTATAATTTTGGGCATTGTTGGAGACTTGATTCCAGCTCTGTCCACCGTCAGTAGTTTTAAAAATACCCCCACTTGTGCAAGCAACTACATGATCTTCTAACTCGGGATGGACCCATAAGTCACCGACAACGTAGCCAGCAATGCCTTCATTGGCAAACTCCCAATTTTCGCCTCCATTCGTAGATTTCATGACCCCCATTCCCGGGCTATCCGAAGCATCACGGTCGCCAGTTCCCATATATACAACCGCAGGATTGGACGAAGAAAAGCCAATGCTACTCACGCCCAAAGTAGGGAAATCGTCC
>DDEH01000062.1 GCA_002336085.1 Flavobacteriales bacterium UBA1959
ACGTGAAAATGGAGGCAAAAGTCTGGAAGACGATGGCCTCAAATCCTCGAAGAATCGGAAAAATAATCGTTGAACTCGTTGTTCGAATCAGTGGCATAACCGATCAACAGCGGATCATTCTTGAGCGCACAACTCGTGCGTGCCCGGTTGCACGTTCCCTGAGTGCGGAAACGGAAAAAGAAGTAACTTTTATTTGGCAGTAATTACTCACAGGTCTCTACCTCAGCGTAAGCCGCGCAGGCAGAATAACTTGTAGCACAAGAAGCTAGTACCGTTGTTGCAAGCAACAACCCCAAAGCCCATTGAAAAATACGTGTCATGGTAGGAGGTTTTTTAATCAATTTCGCATACGCACATCCCCACTGTAAGGTTACGTTTCAATGTATCTTTCCCGCATGCCTCGGCCAGCACTTATCACCATTCTAATTTTAATAGCGATTGCCGCAAGCCACATGGGCTGCCAATCCGCATTCAGTGTTAATTCTTCAAAGTCAATTCAGCGACCTTATGACTATGAAGCGCATTTGTTGCATGCGGAGTGTTCCTTGTTGTCTTTCGGACAAGATTCTGTCGATGTCTTCTTGGAATGGAACCGGGACGAATGCCTTTACTTAAGAGATGATCCTAATTCCCCTTTTTACGCTCAACTCTCAATTGACTTGGGCACCAATCGGGAATCTTGGCGTGACACCCTCCTTTCAGGGGCCAACCAAACCGGTCAAAGGCAATTGCGCATGGATCGATCCGAACTATCGCAAGCAGCAAAAGAGGGTCCCACGTGGATTTCTGCTGAATTCACTGATCAAAATCGCAACAGCAGCTTCACCTGGCGTGCTCGGGTTCCCGATAGAAAGTCCGTGAACCATGACCCACACCGGTCGGATGGTTGGCCGCTGTTTCATCAGCATGTTATGACCGGTGATACCGTTTACTTTTCATCCGCCGCAGGCTCACGGTGGCAGCATGCTAGTGCTGAAGTCCCGCATCGACTGCCTTCCCCGCCTTTCACAACCAACAAGGATAAAACCGATACCCTTCAACCCATTATCCGTTCCGATTGGCAAGTTGATGAATCGGGCTGGAGTGGCTACATCATTCAACCGGGGATTAACGTCATTGGAAGTCCCAATACTGTCGGAAAACTAGACATCGCTCATATGATTCATGGGGTGGATTTTGACTATCCACACGTACGAGATCTTCGATTAATGATAGCTGCAAGTCGATACATCACCTCAAGAAGTGAATTTCAACGCATGGAAGAAGCCTCTGATCCTAAAGCGGCACTTGATGCATTTTGGTTGAGTTGTGGAAATGAAAAAGTTGCGGCAGCGGAACTGATAAAAACCTACTACAGCCGAGTGGAAGAAGCAATTCGTTATTTCTCCGGGGTCTTGCCCGGATGGAAAACCGACCGCGGCATGGTTCACATCGTATTTGGAGTTCCTGATAAAATCCGCAAAACGAAGGATAGCGAATGGTGGCTTTATGGGGAAGAGGGGTCTGCCAATGCCATCAACATGCGTTTTCTTCGAAGGGATCATCCTTGGGACCCCGCATTTTATGAATTGGGTCGCAGCATTCAGTATCGAGCACCGTGGGATCGAATGGTCACCAATTGGCGCAATGGACGGATTCAACCGGATTAAATTCCCTTGATTGAATTCCAAGGTACCTTTGTCTCACTCAAATTCGTATTTCATGGCTTTTGACTTGCCCTCCTCCTACTCCTCCAAACGCTCTGACTCGGAAAAAGATCAGCGTTCATCTGAACCTAGTCGACAGCCTCGTCAACAAGTTCATCATAGAAAGCGACCGCCGAGCGATACGTTTGTCATGGGCTGGCATCCTGTTTTGGAGGCCCTAGAAGCTGGAAAGGAATTTCAGCGAGTCTTGATTCAAAGGGATGAAAAAGGGGAACGTACTTCCACGTTGCTGCAAAAACTTCACGCGCTCAATATTCCTGTTCAGCGTGTACCCAAAGAGAAGCTATTGCGGATTACCGCCAAGAACCATCAAGGCATCATTGCTTTTTTATCACCCATCACCTATCAGCCACTCGAGGAATTGATTGCACGCACATTTGAATCGGGCAAAACCCCTTTGCTTGTAGCAGTTGATGGTGTGACCGATGTACGCAACATCGGGGCCATTGCGCGAAGTGCGGAATGTTTTGGTGCCACTGCATTGGTCATCCCGATGTCTGGAGTTGCTCCAATTCAAGAAGACGCAATCAAATCTTCTTCAGGTGCTTTGATACGATTGCCCGTCGCACGCGTTCCTGACATGGCAGACGCCATGAAATTGATCGCGCAACATGGCATACAGCCTGTAGCACTCAGTGAAAAAGCCGAAGACTCCATTCATGATGCAAAAATATCCGGTTCCATTTGTCTCGTGGTAGGCGATGAAGAACGTGGGATTTCCAATTCTGTATTCAGAAATTGCAGTGAGGGCGTGCGATTGCCAATGGTTGGCAGCACGGGCTCCCTGAATGTCTCCGTCGCTGCGGGCATCGCACTATCCCATATTGCGATGTGGAAAGACGGCGAAGGCACAGCGTAATAGCCTCCGTTTTTTTAAATATCATTGCTATACTTGACTGCCTAAAAAAGGCACGATGGCTTCATGCATTCGATTTCGAAAACGCTACCCTATGATTCGACCTTTTCATTGCAAAAGCTTCTATACCCTTTGTGCCTTCGCTCTCGTTGCTTTATTCGCCTTGAGCTCCTGCAACTCGAGGTATTTCTGGAAAGGGGTCAGGGCTTATGAAAAAAAACAGTACAGCGAGGCAATCACGGGATTCCAGCAGGCTTGGAGCCAATGGCCCAACGACACCATGGCGCTGCGCATGCTTGGGCGAACCCAACTCATCACAGGAGACTACGCGCAAGCCGCAGTAAGTTTTGAAGAGCTTGAACTTCGTGCAAACCTCAATACTGAAGACCGACAGAATTGGGCCAGTGCTTTGATGAATGAATCAAAATACGACAAAGCCAGTGACGTACTGCAGCCGTTATTAACCGAACCGCAGACAACGATTTATGCGCAAAAACTGTGGAATCAATGCGAGAATAAGCTCAGTGTCCTCGAAGATGAGCGGCATTGGGAAGTCCAGCGCTTGCTCTTCCCTGCTCACGAAACAGCCTCCTCTCCAAGAATTAGCGGTGACCAACTATTTTTCTCCAGTGAGCAGTGGCGATGGGGAGATGTAGATCACCAATCGCGTTTGGATCGCAACGAGACTTGGACCATGGACTTGAAGGCTTCCACACGGAAAGTAATGAGAGTTTCAGATGTTAAAATCTGGGATATTCCACCTCACGATGGAATGGTCAATGTATCTCCCGACGGTCGCTCCATTGCTTATTCCAAAAAAAACCCGGACGGGCTTGGTTGGTTTGGAGACCCTCAAATAGGCGGCTTTCAATTGTTGATTGCGAGCCGGACTGCTTCGGGAGAATGGAGCGAATCCCGGCCATTTCCTTTCGTCGAAAAAGGATACGTCTTTGCCCACCCCACGTGGTCTCAAGATGGCAAAAAACTTTACTTCTCTTCCGATATCCCCTCCCCTGAATCAAAAGGAGGCATGGATCTTTGGGTGTCTGAGCGCAACGGAACTTTTTGGGAAGAACCACTCAACCTCGGACCTGAGGTCAATTCTAAAGGAGACGATGTCTTCCCCGCATTCGATGCAAATGGACGTTTATACTTCTCGTCTAATGGACACCCCTCACTAGGTGGCCTCGATGTTTTCTGGACAGAAGTGGATGCAACTGTGGAGCTGGCCGCGCGACACTGGCGAGATGGCGAGGCTTGGAAAAAGCCTGTTCGTATGGCATTTCCAATTAACACATTGGCCGATGACTTTTCGTACGCACCCTACAATGATGTATCCGCATTTGTGTGCTCCAACCGATCTGGATGGGATCAAGTGTACCGTTTAGAGGCCAATGATGACCCTGTATTTGTAGAAGTTACCGCAACGAACCACGTCACAGGCATAGCCGTTCCCCGCACTCCGCTGCGTTGGATAGACACCCGCGACGGATCGGCGTGGGACATTCGAACCGATTTAAAAGGATACGCAAAAGTAGCATTGCCGCGAAATCGAGCATACCGCGTGACAGCATCCGCTCCGGGCTACATTGTTGACGAAGCAATCATCACCACCACGGCCGACACAACTCCTTGGAACATTGATTTGGCAAGAGTGAGGAGCCTCAATGATGCCAATTTCGCCTCCAAATATATGGGAGGGACACCGTTTGAATTGGCCTCGATTCAATGGCTCAAAGAAAGCACTGATCTCTCCCGGAAAGGGCAAGTTGAGCTTTACGAATTGGCGGATTTCCTTAAATTAAATCCGGACATTTTCATGGAAATCAGAGGACATGAAAGCGCCTCTAAATTAAATAGTTCAGACGAGCCTTCGAATCGATTGTCAAAAAATCGAGGCATTCAAATAGAGACTGCTTTGCTACGCATTGGGGTTCCATCCCGGCAATTGCTCAGCATCGGGAAAGGAGTCTCTGAGCTCATCAATGATTGTGAGCCCGGAGCACCGTGTGCATACTACTCTCATGAAGAAAACGAACGGACGGAATTTAGAATCTACGGATTGCTCCAGCAAGTCCCTGGTCAAATCGACCCCGAGCAGTTTCGGAAAAACTAATTATCTCCCTCAAACTTCCGCTGATTAAAATACTCAGCCCCGGAAGGCTTGACCGCGGTAAATAGCTGCTTCTCCCAGCTCTTCTTCGATACGAAGCAACTGATTATACTTCGCTACTCGGTCAGACCGACTTGCAGAACCCGTCTTGATTTGGCCAGTATTCAATGCAACTGACAAATCTGCAATGGTTGTATCCTCCGTTTCACCGCTTCGATGACTCATGACACTCGTGTAACCGTTTCGATGAGCCAAGCTAACAGCATCAATTGTTTCGGTCAACGTACCAATCTGATTGACCTTCACCAGTATGGAATTTGCAATGTTGTTTTCAATGCCCCTAGCCAAACGGTGCGTGTTGGTCACAAACAAATCATCTCCTACCAATTGAACCTTATCTCCAACCGCTTCTGTTAATTGCTTCCACGCATCCCAATCATCCTCAGCCAATCCATCTTCGATGCTAATAATCGGATATTTTTCCGACCAGCCTTTCCAAAAGTCCACCAATTCCGATCCCGTCATTTGATCACCGGTCGACTCAAAAATGTAACGACTACTCTCAGCGTTGTAAAATTCAGAAGCTGCAGCATCCAACGCGATTAGCATATCATCACCCGGGCGATAACCTGCTTTTTCAACCGCTTCAATCACCACCTCTATCGCTTCTTGATTCGAACCTAAGTTGGGTGCAAATCCCCCCTCGTCTCCGACATTCGTTGAGTGGCCTCGCTTTTGCAAAACCTTTTTCAATGTGTGGAAGACTTCAGTACCCATGCGCAATCCGTCTGAGAACGTCTCAGCTCCGACAGGCATGACCATAAATTCTTGAATGTCAATCTTATTGTCTGCATGAGAACCTCCGTTAAGAATGTTCATCATTGGCACAGGCAAGGTATGCGCATTGACACCACCGATGTATCGATAGAGCGGCTGTCCAGAACAATCTGCAGCCGCGTGAGCGACGGCGAGAGAGACACCAAGAATTGCATTGGCTCCAATCTTGCCCTTGTTTGACGTGCCATCCAGATCGATCATAATTTGATCAATGGTACGCTGATCGAAAACATCAAATCCGTTGAGCTCATCGCTCAATATTTCATTGACGTGATTGACGGCTTGAGAAACACCTTTGCCCATCCATTCTTCACCTCCATCGCGCAGTTCAACTGCTTCATGGATGCCTGTGGATGCACCTGAAGGGACCGCTGCTCGGCCCATTGAGCCATCGCCAGTAATGACATCAACTTCAATGGTCGGATTGCCCCTAGAATCCAGGATTTGACGGGCTTGAACGTGATCAATGTAGCTCATTGTATTCTATAAATTGTTGGTATTGTGCTTACCGCACAGCCTGGTGCATTTCCAGGGAAGCGTTTGACCGCGGTGCGAAGGTACACAATCAAGCAAGGACCTCCACACGCACCATGCTATCGACGAATTGATCGAAAAGGTAGCGACTATCATGCGGTCCTGCTGAAGCCTCAGGATGATACTGCACAGAAAAAACAGGTTGGCCTTTCAGCGCAATTCCGGCCACCGAATCATCATTCAAGTGAATGTGGGTAACCTCTACATCCGGATTTGAATTCACTGAATCACGGTCAACCACAAACCCATGATTTTGCGATGTGATTTCAGCCTTACCCGTAAGCAGATTCTTTATCGGGTGATTTACGCCACGGTGTCCATTGAACATCTTCACAGTCGTCAACCCTTGACTAAGTGCTAGTACCTGATGACCAAGGCAAATACCAAACATCGGCTTGCTAGAGGACACCAGCTCATTTACAGTAGCAATAGTCTCAATCATAGCGCCTGGATCACCTGGACCATTGGATAGCATGATTCCATCAGGCTCCCAAGCAAGCATTTCTTGTGCCTCAGTGGCCATCGGAAAAACGCGAACATCACAGCCACGGGCAGTCAAACAACGCACGATGTTTGTCTTGACCCCGAGGTCAAGCAATGCTACTCTGCATTTGGACTCGCCCAAAGCAGGTGCATCGTATGGTTCTTTGCACGTAACCTCACTACTCAATTCCATACCCTCCATAGATGGAACTTCCTCCAACATCTCCTTGAGTCTCGATTCCTCGGTGCCATCGCTGCAAACAATAGCATTCATGGCACCCGACTGCCGTATGTGTCGCACCAATGCGCGCGTGTCTACATCGCATATACCAACGACTTCATCTCGAACCATGTAATCTTGTAAAGTTCCGCCACCGCCCACTCTACTAGCAATGGCTGAAAACTTTTTTGTCACAAGACCAGCAATTTGGACACGGTGTGATTCAACTTCCGCATCATGCACACCATAGTTGCCGATATGGGCTGTTGCCATAACCAATATCTGACGGTGATAGCTTGGGTCCGTGAATATTTCTTGGTACCCGTACATTCCTGTATTGAATGCAATTTCCCCCGTTACAACGCCTATTGCACCCGCAGCATTTCCTTCGAAGCGGGTTCCATCGGCAAGGATAAGCACAGCAGGTTTTTTGGTTTCGCGAGATTTTGCCATGCACCAAAGATAATCACCCCAATGAGCATGACGTCAGGACACGTAGGGTGATTTTATTCCAGTTTTCAAAAATCCTTCAACATAAAAAACGGGAGGCAAGTGCCTCCCGTTTTTTTTTAATACCGTATAAACAGTAAATCAGTCCTTTTTCTCTTCTGTGTCCGTATCCTTCGCTTCATCAGCGGCAGGAGCCTCAGCGGCA
>DDEH01000093.1:0-866 GCA_002336085.1 Flavobacteriales bacterium UBA1959
CCCTTTGATTCGATAGAGAAATGAAAATCGGCCGCTCCCTTCGAGGGGGTGGCCGATTTGTTTTTCTGTCAAAATCCCTCAAAGGCTGAGGATCCGCCGCAGGGTCAAATTGATGCGCGGCTCACCCACGCGCAATCGCTTGGGGAGCGCATGTTCGTAGGCGTCTTGCAAATTCTCCATCACAAGCAGGTCGCCATGGTGCAGGTGAACGAGCCATTTTTCCTTCGTGGTGCGATGCTGGATGACAAAATCCCGCGAGGCCCCGAAGCTCACGCTGGCGATGCAGCTGGGATCGATTTCGGGTTCGTTGTCGCGGTGCCACCCCATGGAGTCCTGCCCGTCTCGGTATTGATTGAAAAGGCAGGCATTGAAGTAACGGGCGGTCTCAGTGTGGACTTCCACCTCCTTCACAAACTCGCGCATCTCTGCCATGAAAGGAACAGCAGGCCACTGTATGCTCGAATACCGATAAGCCGGGCCCATCCAAGCCGTCAGTCTCGGCTCGGGGTGCGTCTTGCCGTACATCCGAATGCTGTTTTGCTGCCAAGGAATGGATTCCGTCCAATGGGCAAGCGGTACTTCGTCAAATGCTCCGCGGATGACCCAGCAGGTGCTTGGACCTTCTCGCAGTATGATTTCCTTTTTCATCGGAAGTCGATCACACGTCTTCAGTTCACGATTCCTTCGGTCCATCCGCCGCCTACACAGACCATGTAGACGAGATAAGCCAGGAGGAGAACGACCCCTTTCCAACGATGCACCAATGCTTTGTGCCACATCATGGCGCCTACAATAAGCGCAATGGCCGTCATCCACCAAAAGTCAAACTGCAGGGCTTGCGCATCTACTGGCAACGCGATGATGCT
>DDEH01000093.1:1267-5825 GCA_002336085.1 Flavobacteriales bacterium UBA1959
GCCAAATCGGATTCTCGTTTCCAAGCGGCGATGCCTGAAGCGACCAACTCCGGCACACTCGTGCCAAAAGCCACGACGGTCAACCCAATGACATGATCACTGACGCCCATTTGTTTGGCCAGTTGCCGTGCGCCCTCGATGAACCATTCCGAGCCGTAAAAAAGCCCAACGCTTGCGACGGCGATGCCCACAAGCAACATCAAAATCGACCGACTTGCATCTTTTTGCTCGTCCAGATCTTCCGTCAGTGCTTGGTCGGTTTTGTTCGCAAAACGGCTTCGGAAGTAGAGCATGATCAGCAACCCGATGCCTCCCGCGAGCAACATTCCTCCTTCCCAGGTTTCTAGGCTGCCATTGCGTGCAAAAAACCAAAACAACAGCGATGCCGCCACCAATACGGGCCAGTCGGTGCGCATCAAGGATCGATCGACCCGCACGGGGTGAATCAAGGCCGTCACACCCAAGATCAAGGCCAAGTTGGCAATGTTGGAGCCGATGACATTGCCCACAGTAATGCCCGGGTTCCCCTCCAAAGCAGCCCGCACCGATGCAATGATCTCCGGAGCTGAAGTCCCAATTGAAACAATGGTCAAGCCCACGATCACGGGCGGGATGGAGGCTTTGATGGCCAAGCCCGATGCGAAACGCACCAAGCCGTCACCGCTCAGGACCAACAACACGAGCCCTGCAATCAGAAGTAGAATGCCCATTCAGGAGTTGGGTTTATGAGGACTTTCTTCTGTCGTAGGGGCCTCTGATGGTTTCGATTCCTGGGGCTTCGGACGAGCAGGAGGTGAATTGAAAGGATCCGCTGCATCGGCTGCGTTGCGCACCTTGTTGACTTCTTCTTTGATACCGTCTGTGCTGCTCAAAATTTCGCGCTGAATCTGATCGGTTGCATTTCTGAATTCTCGCACGGCACCTCCCATGGTTCGTGCAAACGAAGGAATCCCTTTAGCGCCAAATAGCAGCAAGTAAACTAGAAAAATGAAAATAATTTCCGTCGCGCCCATGGTGTCAAAGGTACAAATTCAGTTTAATGGAATTAACTTCGAACACCGCGCATTCGTGATGAATCCTGACCCCATGAAAAACACAGCCTCATTCTTGATCTTATCCTTCGCTGCAATCGCTTTATTGAGTCCTAAAGCCAGCGCTCAAGATGATTATTTCCAACAAACCGTTGACCATCAAATTGCCGTTTCGCTAGATGATGTTCAGCATGTCTTGCGAGGGGATATCACGACTAGGTACACCAATAACAGCAATGACACGCTGGGTTTTTTGTGGATTCATCTGTGGCCTAATGCTTACGCCAATGGTCGAACGGCGCTGGCGCAGCAGAAGTTCAGACAAGGCGATATGTTCATGTTTTGGGCGTTGCAACGCGATCTTGGTGGCATTGATTCATTGGATTTTGCGGTGGATGGCCAACCCGCAGTATGGGCGTATCATCCAGAACACATCGACATTGCCAAATTGGAATTGCCCACGCCGCTCCCACCTGGGCAATCTCTGGAATATGCTTCGCCTTTTCGCGTTCAATTGCCTTCGGGTAAGATCAGTCGATTGGGGCACATTAGTGAATCCTATCAAATCACGCAGTGGTATCCGAAGCCAGCCGTCTATGACCGAGATGGGTGGCATGAAATGCCTTACCTCGATCAAGGTGAATTTTACTCTGAATTCGGTTCGTTTGATGTTCGGGTGACGTTGCCTCAAAATTATGTAGTTGGAGCTACTGGCGATTTTGATCCAACCTGGGATGACAATAAATTAGAAGCCGCATTTTTGGATTCGTTGGCGCTCGTTACAGCTCGTAAAATAGACGGTGCCGCGTTCGATGATTTGGAATCGAACCCCGACAGTGTCAATGCCTTCCCTGCGTCTTCGAGCGCCACCAAAACTCTTCGATACCGGCAATACAATGTCCACGATTTTGCTTGGTTTGCTGATAAGCGTTGGTGGGTTCTCAAAGGAAGCGCTGAATTGCCATGGTCGGGGCGCGAGATTACTACCTGGTCCATGTTCACACCGTCTGAGGCTCGATTGTGGCGCAAAGCACCAGAATACATTGCTGATGCCACTCGCTATTACTCCCAATGGAACGGAGATTATCCTTACGAACACGTTACGGCAGTGGACGGAACCATCAGTGCTGGAGGTGGAATGGAATACCCGAATGTCACTGTCATCGGTAGCTCTGGTTCGGATATGGTTCTGGAATCGGTTATTGTGCATGAAGTCGGACACAACTGGTTTTATGGAATTTTAGGTTCGAATGAACGTACCAATGCTTGGATGGATGAAGGAATCAATTCGTTCAACGAAACCCGCTATTTCGTGGAGAAATATGATGATGCCATTGGTCTCACGGGAATGATTCAGGAGGCTACACCTCTTATGGAAACGCTTGATTTGATGGGACGCTCTTACCAGAGTCGGGATGCTCTTGCTTACCTCTTAAGTGCGCGCATGAGCGATGACCAGCCCATGCAATGCCATTCTGATGCATTCAGTAGTATGAACTACGGCACCGTGGTCTATAAAAAATCTGCTGCTGCTTTCGAATACTTGCGTCAGTCGCTTGGCACCCCGCAATTTGATGCGGCGATGCGTTCCTATTTCAGCGAATGGAAATTCAAGCACCCGGGGCCGGCCGATTTGCAGCGATCACTTGAGTCAAGTACGCGCAAGGATTTGAGCTGGTTCTTTGAAGGCCTCATTCCTACCACAGGCAAGACTGACTATGCACTTGCTGGTTTGCGCCGCGAGCGTTCCGGTAACGCAGACTCTTTGATGGTGTCGGTTCGCAATCTCGGTGATTTGGAAGGGCCTTGGCCGCTATACGGTTGCACCAACGACTCGGACTGGAAGCTCATCGATTGGTACAAGCCACTAGCTGCGGGCACAACTGGTCACCTGCGCATTTCCTCCGCAGACTCCAAAGGCGAATCCTATGCAGCGATCCGTTTAGATCACGACGGTATCTCCTTGGATTCGCGGCCTCAAAATAACACCATCCGAACAACCGGTCTGATGCGACGCATCGAGCCATTGAGTATGCGTATGCTTACACGACTGGAGGACGGTTCCAAAACACAACTGAATTGGCTGCCCGCAGTGGCTTGGAATGCGCACGATCAGTTGCTTGCAGGTTTTGTCTTGCACAACAGTGTACTTCCGCTGCGGAATTGGGAGTGGATGGCAATGCCATTGTGGAGCACGAGTCGCTCCGAACTAGCGGGAACTGGGCGCATCTCGCTCAAGAAGGGCAATGGTAGATTTGAAGCGCAAATCCGAAAATTTGCTCAAGAAGGCATTGAAAGTCTTTGGAATTTGGATTACTTCCGTTCGAGCCTGCGATACATGCATCGGTTCAATCGCAACCCTGGAACACCGTTGCGGTCGGACTTGAGTGTCGCATTAATTGATCTGCGCGAGCGGTCCATCGGACTTGGAAATGACCCAGAATTTGTCTTCAATCCAGCCAATAATAGACAAGCACTGCGACTGAATTACCGCATCAATAGCAAACGGGGTAACCTTGAACAACAAGGCGAATTGCGCATCACTGCAGCGGGATCGGAAGCTTGGAATTTGGGAGGAGGCGGGATCAATGCCTCGTTCTTCGGTGGACCGCTGTTGCCGGAACTTAAAAATAAATCCCTGACTTTAGAGGCGACTTGGAAGGGCAGGAAGGAAGTGAATCGCAAGGGGCGAGGTTGGAATTGGCGTGTGTATGCCGCCGAGTCTTTTGGGTCTGTGTGGGTTTATCCTCTCATGAATGCAGGGATGACGGGCTATCAAGATAATTTTAAAGACCATCTTTTTCTCGGCCGAAACGAGGATGGTCTGCTGGGTCGAATTATCGCGCGAGAGCAAGGAGGTCTTCCCATCATGGAGGTGCCTTATTCGAGCAATGCTGATGCGATTCAAACCCGTGTCGATGCAATGGTTTCTGCACGCTTCTCGCGGGATCTCACCAAGCGCATCCGTGTCTATGGAGGGGGGTTGATCGGCAACGGTATGGAACTCCTCACAGCGGGTCTTGAAATGGAAGTGCTGTTTGTAAAAGTTCAATTGCCAATCGTTCAACGGATCAATGGTTTTTCCGATTTGAACTTCAAAAACCAAGTAGCATTTAGCATTGTGATGAATCTCGAAGATTTGAGTCCTTATCAGTTACTCAGACGCGGTGAATTGATCAACTAAGGCAGCAAAAAGGCCACCCCGAGGGGTGGCCTTTTTGCTTGTTCACGTTTCGAGCGAATTACGCCTTCAACTTTTTACTCAAGTCCAACACGCTTGGCGTTGCGATGAAGATGGAACTATACGTTCCTACTACAACACCCACCATGAGTGCGAATACAAAGCCTTTGATGTTGTCACCGCCGAGCAAGAAGATGGTCAACAATACAACGAATGTTGAAAGCGATGTGTTGATGGTTCGGCTGAGCGTGCTGTTTAAAGCGTCGTTCATAACAGCCGCATCATCCTTCTTGTTGCCATAAAGACCCAAGTATTCTCTGATACGGTCAAACACAACAACCGTATC
>DDEH01000115.1:0-256 GCA_002336085.1 Flavobacteriales bacterium UBA1959
AACAAGTGAAAGGTTGCAAGTAATTCTGATGTTTCTTGACCTGAAGAGAAGATTTTATCCCGTCGACAATTGTTGGGTAAAAAATCGGTCTATCTTTGCCCCCCCAAACGTGGGAAAATGACTCCTTAGCTCAGCTGGTTAGAGCATCTCACTTTTAATGAGAGGGTCCTGGGTTCGAGTCCCAGAGGGGTTACAAAAAAAGAAGGTGTCAAAGTCACCTTTTTTAATGCACTGCCCAGGTGCTGAAATTGGTAGA
>DDEH01000115.1:656-11322 GCA_002336085.1 Flavobacteriales bacterium UBA1959
CACCTACCCGGGTGGCGAAATTGGTAGACGCGCAGTCCTCAGAAGGCTGTGCCTTCGGGCGTGCTGGTTCGAATCCAGTTCCGGGTACATCCATTGATTAAGTGAATCACCGCTCTCTGAGACAGTTGTCGAAAGATTGAAAAGATTCAAGGCTGTAATTTGAGCCTCTACGCACGCGAAAAACCGAGTTACGAGAAATTTGCACTTGAAGCGATAATCGCTCCGTATATTTCAAGCGTGGTAACGAACAATTCCATCAACGCTCAATCCATTGTAAAGGGTCTTGCTCAAGTGCAGCGCCCGCTCTTGATTAGCGGACCCTGCAGTGCTGAGTCGGAAGAGCAAGTAGTTGAGACCGCAAAACAATTAGCCAAGCTTGGTGTGCATATCCTTCGCGCGGGAATTTGGAAGCCCCGCACCCGCCCTAATGGATTTGAAGGAAAAGGAACGATCGCCTTGGATTGGATGGTCAAAGCCCGTGAAGAATCCGGTTTGCCCATTGCCACAGAAGTAGCGAATGCCCAGCATGTAGAAGCTTGCTTGAATGCTGGAATCGATGTGATTTGGATTGGTGCTCGAACCACCGTCAGCCCGTTTGCTGTGCAAGAAATTGCAGATGCATTGAAGGGCACCGACGTTCCTGTCTTTGTCAAAAACCCAATGCACGCCGATTTGTCCTTGTGGCTTGGTGCAATTGAGCGCGTACGATCCACGGTAAACGGTCCTGTGTGGGCAATTCATCGAGGGTTTAGCCAATATGGACAACAAGAATACCGCAACGCCCCAATGTGGGAAATAGCCATTGGTCTCAAAATGGCTATGCCTGATGTCCCGATTATTTGCGATCCTAGTCACATTGCCGGCAATCGCTCTTTGCTCAAACCGGTAGCCCAAAAAGCAATGGACTTAGGAATGGATGGCTTAATGCTCGAGACCCACCCCAATCCAGATTCAGCATTGAGTGACGCCAAACAGCAACTGACTCCAAGTGCTTACGGGGAATTGATTGAGTCACTGACCATTCGAAATGCCTCCGCTCCGAAAATCTCATCTGCTGACCTTACGGCCCTGAGATTGCAAATGGACTCAATTGATGAGCAGTTCATTGATCTCCTCCATGCGCGCATGGACCTTGCTCGTCAAATTGGTCGGCACAAATGGGAGAAAGGAATGACCATTCTGCAAATGGAGCGCTGGAAGGAAGTATTCGACACACGCGAGGGTTGGGCATTGAAAGCAGGATTGAGCCCTGAATTCATCTTGAACTTCTTGGAACAGGTGCACAAAGAGAGCATTCGTGTCCAAAACGAAGAAATGAGCTCTAAAAAATAGAGCGACTAAAGTACTGTTTATCAGTTACTTAAAATTTAATTTTGTTTTTTTATTGGAAATTCGAAACTAAAATCGAACACCCCACGTAAAGGGAGATGGTTTTGGTTTTGCCACGCTCGATATGAGCGTTTATGAATCAGGCGATTTGGTGAGAAGGGGTTCCTCAACGGAGGGACCCCTTTGATTTTTTACACACTTTTTTAATCCCGATTTTCGAATCACTTCGGCTTGCTCCTTGTCATAAGATGCAGCCAGATGGAGCGACTGAGACGAGCAATCAGTGGCAACAAAACAATGAGGACCGATATACCCGTGGTCAAAAACAAATCAACGTTTTTAAAAAAGGAGAAGCTCAGCAACCCCCACCAATCGAAACAAGTCAAGGCAACCAATACCGCAACCCACAGGGCAACAGTAAGAGCGTATGACACATAGGCTGCTCCAAAGTAAAAGCCAGGTTCTCGCAAAAAATCCTCACCACACACTGGACACTCGGCTGGCATATCCGTGATTTGCTTCAAACGGTATGCCTTTGGTGAAGTGAAAATTTTGCCCTCTTTGCAAGTGGGGCACTGTGCATGAAGCATAGCGCGAAACCGCGTTTGTCTTCGTTTGGGCATCACTTCAAATCTTGCATAGACACCAAGCGGTTGTAAATGCCATTCATTTCCATCAACTCCTCATGATTGCCCTCTTCCACAATGGCCCCCTGATCCAACACCACAATACGATCTGCATGTCGGATGGTGCTTAAACGGTGTGCCACGACCAGCGTGGTGCGGCCTTTCATGAGCCGATTGATTGCTTGCTGAACCGCATGCTCAGACTCCGTGTCCAATGCTGAGGTTGCTTCATCCAAAAGCAAAACAGGTGGATCTTTGTGCAATGCGCGGGCAATGCTGAGCCTCTGGCGTTGTCCGCCACTCAGTTTATTGCCGCCATCCCCCACAGAAGAGGACCAACCGTCCTGCATTTTCTCGATGAACTCAAGCGCATTTGCGGCCTCTGCTACTTGCTTCAACTCCTCGATAGATGGCGATGAAACCTCCGAATCTCCTAAAGTAATATTCTCTGCGACAGAAGCATTAAATAAGCGAGCTTCCTGAGTCACCATGCCCATTTGCGATCGAAAACTAACCAACTCAAATGACTCAATCGGTATGCCATCCCACGTGATTTGACCTTGATTAACATCATAAAAACGAGCCAATAGATGAACAAGAGTTGTCTTCCCTGATCCACTAGGGCCTACAAGCGCGACCGTCTCTCCTTTTTTAATCGTCAGATCAATGCCGCGCAATACCTCTTGGTCACCGTAAGAAAAATGCACGCCCTCAAATCGGATTGCTTGATTCAATGCATGCGATAGATTCATACCCGCATCCGTCATTTCATCTGCCGACAAAATTTCTTCAAGGCGTTCTAAGGACGCTGAACCTTTTTGAATTCGAAACCATCCGTCACTGATGGAGCGGGCCGGCGGAATGATCTGCGAAAATACCACGAGGTAACCAATGAACCAGTCTCCTGTCAGCCCGCTATCGCCCTGCAAAACAAGCCGTCCACCAAACCACAAAAGCGTAGCCATCACACCCAAAGAAACAGTTTCGGACACAGGAGAAGACAGGTATTCTCGTTTGTAAAGCCGGCGCATCAATTCAAAGAATCGATCATTCGACTGCATAAACTTTCGCTCAAATTTCACTTCCGCATGGAAAGCCTTAATCACCATCATGCCACCCAAGGTTTCTTCCATGATGGAAATTAATCCTCCCAGTTCTTCTTTGCCCCGCTTAGCAGCATGCTTCAAGCTCTTTGCTATCCGACTGATAATAAAACCACTGACAGGCAAAAAAAGCATCGAAAACAAAGTGAGTTCCCAACTGAGATAAAATAAAGTGCCCAAGGAGACGAAGATTGAAATGGGCGACTTAAACAAAATTTCAATGGTGCCAATAACACTGAATTCTACCTCCATTAAGTCATTGGTCATCCGGCTAATCACATCTCCTTTCCTTGATTTGGTAAACCAACTCATCGGAAGTCGCAGCACTTTCGAGTACAAACTGTTGCGCAAGTCACGGCTAACGCCGGTTCGAATCGTAGCCAAACTGTAAAGGGCCAAATAGCCAACAGCATTTTTCAAGATTGTGATGCAGACAATGCCAACACAGATGTAGGACAACGCTCGCGTTGGTCCCATATCAAGCACAAACGCATCAAAATAAGCGCTCCACTGCTCCACCTTGCTGCTCGCGTCCAAGTCAATTGGTGATGGCACAGCATCCTTGGATTGAAACAAAATTCGCAGAAACGGCACAACGCTCAAAAACGTAAACAATGATAAAAATGCATTGAGCACATTGCACACCACATTGACCGCAAGGTTTAAGCGGTAATTAGTCAAATGCCGAAACAAATCAATGAAGCGATTCAACCCATCAATCTTTTAAAGTATCCACCAACGCAGATGCTGCTCCCGTATAACCCCACGGAGTGAGGCTCTTCAATTCGATTTTGATCGATTCAGATACGCTGAGGCCGTCGATGAACTGAGCGATGGACTCGGCATCAATCACTTGATTCTGGCGAGTAAGGTCCTTCAAAGCTTCGTAAGGTTTTGGGAATCCTTCCCGACGCAGTATCGTCTGGATGCCCTCGGCAACGATGGCCCAATTCGATTCAAGATCAGCTCTTAATTTCGGCTCGTTCAGCAAAAGCTTGCCCAATCCCTTCTGCAAAGATCCAAGGGCAATCAAATTATGGGCCAAGGGAACACCAATATTGCGCAGCACTGTAGAATCCGTCAAATCACGCTGCAAGCGACTAATCGGCAGTTTCTCAGCAAAATGGCTCAGCAGCGCGTTGGCAACACCAAAATTACCCTCCGCATTCTCAAAGTCAATGGGATTTACTTTGTGCGGCATGGCACTGCTTCCAACCTCACCAGCTTTAATCCTCTGCTTGAAGTAATCCATGCTAATGTAAGTCCAAGCATCGCGGCTCAAATCAATGAGTATCGAATGGATTCGTCGCAGGCAGTCGCACCAAGCTGCAAGGTGATCGTAATGCTCAATTTGTGTTGTGATTTGGCTGCGCTTTAACCCAAGTCTTTCTTCAACAAAAGCATTCCCAAATGCTATCCAATCCAACTCAGGATACGCTGCAATGTGCGCATTAAATTGGCCTGTTGCCCCTCCAAATTTGGCGGCATACTTGATGCGTTCAAGCTCGATTATCTGAGCGTCTATGCGGTCTACATAAACTGCCCACTCCTTGCCAAGGGTGACGGGAGAAGCCGGCTGACCATGTGTACGAGCAAGCAAAGGAATTTCCTTCCATTCGCGGGCTTGTCCCACCAAGACTTGGCGCAAAGATCGAAATGCTGGCAAGATCATTTCTTCTGTAGCCTCTTTTATTGACAGAGGAATTGCGGTGTTATTCACATCCTGAGAAGTCAATCCAAAGTGGATGAATTCTGCAACTTCTGCCAAACCCAACGTTTCCATCTTTTCCTTGATGAAATATTCTACAGCCTTAACATCGTGGTTGGTGGTCCGCTCAAACGCCTTGATTCGCTGGGCATCTTCCTCTGTAAATTCCTCATAAATACGGCGCAGTGGAGCGATGCTGTCAGGGCTAAATTTCGACAACTGAGGCAACGGAATTTCAGTCAGCTGAAGGAAATACTCAACCTCCACACGAACGCGATAACGCATGAGGCCCCACTCCGAAAAAAAAGGAGCGAGATGGGCGGTTCGACTTCGGTAGCGTCCATCGACGGGGGACAGTGCGGTAAGCGAGTTCAACTGCATGAGCTAGGGTTCTACCGCAAAAATACACTTCAAAGGCGCGCATGCGGACGCAACTTCTCAACGATTACGATACAACATCACAGCAAGTCGTACGGCATGACTTTTTCTCGAAATTCGCACCATGGAAGGAACGTTTAAAATCGAAGGCATGACATGCGGTGGATGTGTAAGTCGGGTGAAAGATGCCCTAGATGCAATTCCCGGAATGACTAGCGTTGAAGTGAACCTATCTGCAGGAACAGTACAGGTCCAATCCAATCGTGCGATCAAAATGGACGACGTACAGCGTGCATTGGCTCCCCTCTCGCACTATTCCGTTGTTGGCAATGAGTCCAAGGCTGAAGGAAGTGCGAATCCTCAGACCGCGCTCACGCGATTGCAATTATTTTGGCCACTTATCCTGATAGGTCTTTTCTTGTTTGGTGTCTCAACCTGCACCGCTTGGGATTCTACCGAACCAGTGAAAGTAGGAATGGAGGTTTTTATGGGCGGTTTTTTTTTGGTCTTCTCATTTTTCAAATTTCTAGACTTGCGAGGATTCGTTCGGAGTTACACCATGTACGACCTGCTTGCCAAGCGTTCAATTGCATATGCTTGGATTTATCCCTTTTTAGAACTCGCTCTTGGCTTCGGTTGGGCCTTTGTGGGCGGAACATTCGAGATTGCCCTTTTCACTAGCGTGCTTATGGGATTTAGTGCTGTTGGCGTCATTCTCGCCGTGAGCAAAAAACAATCCATTCCTTGTGCCTGCTTGGGCACTGTGTTTCAATTGCCAATGACCCGTGTTACCATCATTGAAGATCTCTTAATGATGATAATGGCGATGGCCTTTTTAATCCCGTAATCCTTCACTGATCTCATGAACATTCATACAATTCATACCGGAAACTTTAAACTTGATGGAGGCGCGATGTTCGGAGTTGTTCCGAAGGCACTCTGGCACAAACATGTTCCTGCTGACGAAAACAATTTGTGCACTTGGGCCATGCGCTCAATGCTAATAGAACATGAAGACCAATTGCTTTTGATAGACACAGGTATTGGAACCAAACAATCCGACAAATTCTTCAGCCATTATCACCTTCACGGCAACAATTCGCTTGACGGGGAACTAAGAATAAGAGGCTTCTCCCGCAACGACATAACAGACGTGCTTCTTACGCACCTTCACTTTGATCACGTTGGCGGAGCTGTAGAACGCAACAGTGAAGGAAATTACAGGCCAGCCTTCCCAAATGCCAAATACTGGACATGTGAGCCCCACTGGAACTGGGCAATGAATCCCAATCCACGCGAAAAAGCCTCATTTTTAAGCGAAAATCTGATGCCACTGCAAGAGAGCGGTCAGCTTAATTTTATCGACCGTAGCGGACGATGGAACAGAAACCCTTTGCCCTCAACATTCCCTGGATTGGAAATCTTCTTTGCGGATGGGCATACAGAGAGTCAAATGATTCCTATCGTGCCTTGTCAAGGAACAAAAGTGGCATTCATGGCCGACTTGACCCCTGCTGCAGCGCATCTTCCCACGGCATGGGTCATTGGTTACGACACTCGACCGTTGCTCACCATGGATGAAAAGCAACTGCTTCTAAAGCAGGCCGTGGACGAAGATTGGATTCTCTTCTTCGAGCATGATGCGGCAAATGGATGTTGTCGATTGCAACAAACAGAAAAGGGCATTCGAGCACGCGAACTTTCTCCAACGCTCGAAGAATTGATTGGCTAATGCGCCGAGGAAGAATCAAGTAAGACGGCCTGGTTGATCTTCTTCACTAGACCCGGGCCCGAATAGATTAGTCCCGAATAAACTTGAACCAGAGCGGCTCCCGCTTTCAATTTTTCCAAAGCATCCTCTGGAGAGCAGATTCCACCAACTCCAATGATCGGAAAAACGCCTCCTGATTGTTCATGCAAGTAGCGAATCACTTCGGTTGATCGAACCCGCAATGGCGCGCCACTCAAACCTCCAGACCCCATGGACTTCACAACTTTACTGGACGTCATTAAGCCATCCCGAGATACTGTGGTATTTGTCGCAATGACACCCGCTATTCCCGTCTCACCGACCAATGCGATGATGTCATCCAATTGGGTATTGGTGAGATCCGGGGCAATTTTCAAAAAAATCGGCCGCTGAATCTGTTTCTTAAGATTTAGTTTCACAAGCGCCGAGAGCAAATCAGTCAGCGGTTCTTTTTCCTGCAACTCCCGCAAGCCCGGTGTATTTGGAGAGCTCACATTGACCACGAAGTAGTCCACATGTGAATGAAGCGCCTCAAAACACTTCACATAATCAGACGCGGCATCCACATTTGGGGTCACCTTATTCTTGCCAATGTTGCCGCCTACCAGCAAACCCTTCGGACGACTTTTCAAACGCTCTACTGCAGCATCCATTCCACCATTGTTGAATCCCATTCGGTTTATGACTCCGCGGTCCATTGGCAGTCGAAATAGACGCGGCCTTGAGTTTCCCGATTGAGGAACAGGTGTAATGGTTCCAATTTCTACGAACCCAAAGCCCAGTGTCCCCATCTCTTTCAGCCACCGCGCGTCCTTATCGAAACCTGCAGCTAGGCCCACTCGATTCGGAAATCTTAGCCCGGCCACCTCCACACCTAGATGACTTGAACTCACTGAAAACCAACGACTCAAGAGCCAATGCAATCCAGGAATACGGCAAACAATCTGCAGGACTTTCATCGTCATTTCATGCGCCATTTCAGGCTGAACTCGAAAAATCAATGGCTTGAGCAAGTCATACATGGGCGCAAAAATACGTCTCTAATCGTTTAACTGTGTTGAAAAATCTGTGGATAGCGCATTCTGCCCCCCCCTTTGAATCGAGCCTCCAAGCCGATAGATTTGATTCCCAACGATGAGGAACGCAGGACTATTCAATTGGATGACGAAGAGGAAGCTCACCGAGGAGCAAGTGGCCAATATTTTTGTGGACACAACCTTTGAGACCGTCGAAAATGGATGGCCTGAAGTTGCGGAATTCCTCAATGAATGTCCAGGTTTTGAGCAATCACCTGGGCTAGACACCGAGGATTATGGCCGTTTTCTCATGATAATCGTATCGGCCAACATTCAAATGATCCCCAAGCATTTCGATAGCGGCGTGGATCGGCAAATTATCCAACGAATTTGCAGCAAGTTTGCTCGATCATTGGATATCTCGCCTGAGTCATTTGCAAGTAAAGTAAAGCAGTACAGAGCGTTTATGAAACAAATAAACCGTCCTTCCAAGAATGTAGGTACGGCCATGACTCGAGCGGTTTTTTACAAATACCACTTGAATCAATACCAAAACGCTTACTTCCGAGATATGAATGCGCCTGAGCCCAACATTCAAAGAGATCTCAAACGCCTCATGGAGCACTTTCTTTGGGACTGGGATGCGTTTACTGAATCTTACCGAGTCGTTTCGGAACGCATTTGATTAGATCAAGCGTTCCAAGTCGCGCGAGACGTCTTTGTCTTTGAGACTCTCTCGCTTATCATGAAGTTTCTTTCCCTTCGCAATGGCAATTTTTAATTTGGCATAGCCGCTGTCAGCGATGAAACACAGCGTGGGAACCACTGTCACACCCGTATCCTTCAACTTCCGCTCCAACTTCTTCAACTCTGTCTTTTGCAGCAAGAGCTTTCGGGGCCTCCGCACTTGATGCGGCGTATAACCGGCATTGGAGTATTCAGCAATGTACATGTTGAATATAAAAAACTCTCCATTCCAAAATCGACCATAGGCCTCTGTGATACTGGCTTTGCCTTTTCGTATCGATTTTATTTCTGAGCCGACTAATTGCATGCCGGCGGTGAATTCATCCGCTAAAAAATACGTGTAAGACGCTTTTTTATTTTTGATTGCACTAGCCATGGTACAAAAGTACTCAACCAAAGCACTCATGTCCCCTACCTTTGAAACATGTTGACTTCCCCTGCTACAAGTGCCCAAATCAAATCAATGCCCAAAGTGGAATTGCATTGCCATTTGGAACTAGCCATTCGGCAAAGCACATTGAGGGAATTTGGACTAAAGGGCGGCTTGAACGTGGGTACGCCTGATGCGTTTTCCAATGCATTCCTGATTCATGAGCCGATGGGCGAATTGAAATCCGTTTTGCACAAGTTCTTGAACACGCGTGATGTAATCACCGAGGAGGAATGGATGGAGCGTGTGGCTTTTGAGGTTTGCGAAGACATGTACATCGGCTCCAATGTCCGCATTCTTGAACTCCGCTATGCACCGAGCTTTCTACTCGACCATCATACACACATGGATCCGAATCGCCTGCAAGAGGCAATTGTTCGTGGCGTAGAACGCGCAGAGCGAACCTACCCGATCGCTGTAGGTCTGATTTGCATTTTACAGCGAACCAAGTCAGTTGCTGAAAATGCTCGATGGGTTGATTTCGCTCTCAATCCCGATAAAGGATTCATCGCATTGGACTTGGCAGACAATGAAGTGGATTTCGACCCTGAACCATTCATTCCACTATTCAAGGAAGCCAAAAATGGAGGCCTTGGAATTACCGTACATGCTGGGGAACCCAACGTACCGGGCATCTCCCGAAACATCCGGACCGCCATCGAACAAATGGGCGCCGACCGAATTGGACATGGACTGCAAGCGATTAAAGATTCCACGATTATCGATTTGATTATTGAGCGGGATGTTGCGCTTGAACTATGCCCCACTAGCAACTGGCTCACAGGAGCATGCTCATCCATTGGATCACATCCCTTCAAAGCACTTTTTGACGCAGGCGTCAAAACCACCATCAATACCGATGACCCGGGCATTATGTGCACGACTCTATTAAACGAATATGAATTGCTTGCACGGGAATGTGGAATTGATCTTGCTTGCTTCGAAGCCTGCAATGCATGGGCATTTGACGTGAGCTTCATTCCTCAGCAAAAAAAAGAAGACGCCTGGAATCGGCGGTTCCAGAAGTGATAAAAAAAATAGATACCATGATCAAAAAGCAACTTCGTTCCAAACTATTGAATGGAAATCTCCATTGCATATCATTGTTATTGATGATTCTTGGAGGACTGACATCTGCAAATGGGCAAGAAAATACAATAGGCACCATCGCTTATGATTCCGAGGCGTTTGCTCCGGGATACACATTGATCTACCCTCACAACCAGCCGCACGCAAGACTTTTAGATGCGTGTGGTGAAGTGGTCCATATTTGGGAAAATGAAAACGGTCGAACACCCGGAAACAGCGCCATACTGACACCATTGGGAGATTTAGTTTGGGCCCATCGGCCCACAGAAGATTCTGAATCTCCAATTTCCGCTGGAGGAAGGGGCGAGACCATCGAAAAGAGAAACTGGGACAATGAGCTAATCTGGAGCTTCACACTGAATGACAGCACCGGACGCTTGCACCATGACTTTGCACTCATGAACAATGGCAATGTTTTGGCCATCGCTTGGGAACGGATTGATTCGCTGCAAGTCGTCGAGGCTGGTCGCAATCCTGAAAACATCGTCGG
>DDEH01000074.1 GCA_002336085.1 Flavobacteriales bacterium UBA1959
CGATTCATAAGCGCTCGAGCCGCAGCTACTCGCTGCTGCTCTCCTCCACTAAGCGTGCTAGGGGATTGGTTGAGATGGTCTTGCAGTCCAAGGTCAACAAGCAGCTCCGTGGCATATGCCTCAGATTCCTCTTTTTCTTGACCTCCAATCCATGCGGGCATGAGAACATTTTCTAATGCTGTGAATTCAGGAAGAAGCCGGTGGAATTGAAAAATAAAGCCAATGTGCTTATTGCGGAATGCTGCCAACTCTTTCCTGCTCAGGTTATGCACGTATTTTTTGTGGATTTGGAGTGTTCCCGAATCAGGAGTGTTGAGAGTTCCCAAAATTTGAAGGAGTGTAGTTTTTCCCGCTCCTGATGCTCCTACAATGGAGGTGATGGCACCTTTTTGGATATCCAAGTCGATTCCTTTTAATACCTGGAGCGATCCGAAATTTTTGGCAATGCCCCGTGCTTGAATAATCATCTCATTCATGTTTGCAAACTACATCAGAAACCGCCCTTCTGTTGCCTATCTTTGCCACGAAATTTGATAGCAAGGACATGAACATTCACGAGTACCAAGGGAAATCGATTTTGAAAAGTTTCGGAGTGGCCATTCAAAACGGCCGCGTTGCGGAAACACCGGAAGCGGCTCACAGGGCGGCGGTTGAATTGGCAGAAGAAACGGGCACAGGTTGGTTCGTTGTCAAGGCTCAAATTCATGCAGGAGGACGCGGAAAAGGCACGGTCACAGAAACGGGATCTCACGGTGTGGTTTTGGCCAAAGGACTTGATAAGGTAAAAGAAACGGCAGCGGGTATCTTAGGCGGTCATTTGGTGACTGCCCAAACTTCTGCCAAAGGAAAACAAGTGAGCAAGGTTCTGATAGCGGAGGATGTCTATGGTCCAGGCGACAGTGAACCGAGCGAGATTTATATGAGTGTGCTTTTGGACAGAGCGAATGGTCAAAACATCATCATGTACTCTCCTCAGGGAGGCATGGATATTGAAGCTGTTGCGGAGGATACACCCGAATTGATTTTCAAGGAGGCCATTGACCCCGCGCTCGGACTGCAGGGATTCCAGGCTCGTCGAATTGCATTCAATCTGGGACTATCAGGAAAGGCATTCAAAGAGATGTCGAAGTTCGTGAACGCCCTGTACAATGCATATGTTGGCAGCGATGCGACGATGTTTGAAATCAATCCAGTTCTCAAGACTTCAGATGACCGCATCATCGCAGTGGATGCGAAGGTGTCCCTTGACGGTAACGCCCTCTATCGCCACAAGGATTACGCTGAAATGCGTGACGTAAGCGAAGAGGATGCTACAGAAGTGGAAGCGGATGCAGCTGGTCTTAATTATGTGAAGTTGGACGGCAACGTTGGTTGCATGGTTAACGGTGCGGGCCTCGCCATGGCCACCATGGATATCATCAAATTGAGCGGTGGAGAACCTGCTAACTTTTTGGATGTTGGGGGTACAGCAGACGCTGAACGTGTGGAAAAGGCCTTTAGAATCATATTGAAAGATCCGGAAGTGAAGGCCATTCTTGTCAATATATTTGGCGGTATAGTGCGTTGTGATCGTGTGGCGCAAGGCGTGGTGGATGCGTACAAAAACATGGGCAACATCGAAGTGCCAATCATTGTGCGACTCCAAGGGACGAATGCAAAAGAGGCAAAGGCGTTAATCGATGCCTCAGGACTCGAGGTTCGTTCGGTTATCCAATTGCAAGATGCTGCAGATGCGGTAGCAGACGTGTTGGCTTAATTGATCAGTTTCCGGCGTTCAATCTCAAAGTTTCTCAATCATGAGCAGCCCGTCTCGCATGGGCATCAGCGTTGTTCGAATGGATTTTTGTTGAGCTAAAGACTCCGTCATCTTTCTTAGCGCGATTGCCGTAGCGTCTGGAGCAGGATAGTCCGGAAGCACTTTCCCCCACCAGAGGACATTGTCAACTAAAATCCACCCACCCTTTCGGGTTCGCTCCAAGCACAGTTTTACATATTCGGGAGTGCGCATTTTATCGGCGTCAATCCAAACAAGGTCATAAGGTCCCGTCAAGTTGGGCATTGCTTCCAAAGCTTCGCAATTGTAGCGTGTCACCTTTGACTTGATGCCCGCTTTCCTCCAATGTTCGTCTTGAATCTGGTTCAATTCATCATTCGGCTCAACAGTGTCAATGGTTCCGTTATCTGCAAGGCCTGAGGCCAGACAGATGGTTGAATACCCTGTGTATGTGCCTAGCTCAAGAATCGCATTCGGTTGAATCATTCGACTTACGCTCGCAAGAAAATTCCCTTGAATTGAGTCACTGAGCATCTGAGGTGTCAAGACAGATTGCCACGTTTTCATCCGCAAGGATTTTAAAACGTCTGATTCAGGCGAGCTGTTGGCCTCAGCATAAAGCTGAAGCGGATCGTCCATGTCATGTGGTGACTTCAAGGTGTCAAATCAGCTGAAACCCAAACCAAATTCAGAGAGCAAAATGTGCAGGTTTGATGCTTTCAAGCCTGAAGTCCAGGTGAAATACGCGAGGCAAAACCAAGCAGGTGTATTGAAATCCTTCATCGCTTAGTGAAAATAAGGCTTTTCAAGCATTTTACCCAACGAAAGGAAAGAATTTTAGCAAGGTTGGCAACTACCTTCGCGCAACAGATGGCTAAGGGAAAGAAACACAACACGCGCGTTCGTCAGGATGATGATGGCATGGTATTCAGTACCCAACCTGGTTGGGCGCCTTCTGTCAATGAGAATGATTCAACAAATTCTGGAAGCAATGGAAAGCAATTGCTTTATGTCAGTTTGGATCGAAAGCAACGAGCGGGAAAACCAGTAACATTGGTGGAGGGTTATGCAGGAGATGCCATGCATCTGTTGCTCTTAGGGAAGGAACTTAAGACCGTTTGTGGCGTTGGTGGAGCGGTAAAAGAAGGCTGTATTTTGATTCAAGGGGACCAGCGCACGCGAGTGATTGCAGCGCTTGAAGAGAAGGGGCATCAAGTCAAAACTAAAGGAGGATGAGCAACGAAATTTCTGAGAATAGCACGGACGGCGTCCGAAAAGCGAGTACGATTGAATCGGACTTGCCCACTTATTTCGCAAAAACACTCGCAGGGATGGAGCAATTGCTCGTCGCGGAAGTGATAGAGCTGGGAGCAATCGGAGCAAAGGATGTTCGTAGAGGCGTGGAGTTCAAGGCGGATATGGCTACGTTGTTTCGGGTGTGTTTGTCTAGTCGCTTCGCTCTTACCGTGTTGCGCCCAATTCTTTCATTTGATGCACAAAGTCCCGATGAATTGTACAAAGAAGCAAATAAGTGGGATTGGGGGTCAGTGATGACCGCTCATTCTTCTTTTGCTATTGACGTCACTGTTCATTCTGCTATTTTCACACATTCTCAGTTCGCGATGCTGCGATTGAAGGATGCGATTGTAGATTATTTCCGAGAACAAGGTGGGATTCGTCCGGGTGTCAATCGCGAGGATCCCGACATGCGCATCCATATGCACATCTCCAATGCTTCTGTTACCTTGTCATTGGACGCCGCAGGGCGCCCCTTGAGCCGTAGAGGATATCGCCCACAAGGGGCAAAGGCCCCACTCAACGAAGTTCTTGCAGCGGGATTGTTGGCGCATTCCGGCTGGAAGCCGGGCACCCCCTTGTACGACCCAATGTGCGGCTCAGGAACGTTTACCATGGAAGCTGCACTTTGGACGGATGGTCTGCCGATTCAATGGCACCGACGCAAATTTGCCTTTATGGACTGGAGGGGCTATGACGACGAAGAGTGGTGGCATGTGCGAGATGAAATGAAGGCTAAAAGAGAAAAGATACATACCCCTATGTTCACATGGGACAAGGACTTTGGTGCTATTTCTCAAACACGTCAGTCATTGGCGAATATGGAATTGGATGGAATCACTGAATTGGGGCGTGCGAACTTTTTTAAAATGAAGCCGCGCACGGAGACGGGAGTGGTTGTTTTGAACCCTCCTTATGGGGAGCGTTTGGATTTGGAAGACGCTCCAGAATTTTATAAAGCTATTGGAGACGCCTTCAAAACGAATTGGCCAGATTTCTCAGCTTGGATTATTTCCTCCGATGCCGAAGCGCTGAAGAATGTCGGTTTGAAGACCAAAAGAAAAATACAGTGCTTCAATGGTCCGCTGGAGTGTCGCTGGGTCGGTTACGATTTATACAAAGGCACTGCTACGGGGGGAAAGATCGAACCACCTGGTGAAGATTCGGAGCCAAAACAAGCAGAGGAAACTCAGGATTGAGTTCATGAAAAAGCGGCCCCGTTTGGAGGCCGCTTTTCGCGCTGACTATTAAAAAAGAGAGTTGCTCTTATTGAATGAGCAACTGCGACAACATTCGATTGTGCTCCGTTAGAAATTCAATGGCATACGTGCCTGTGGCGAGTGAACTTACATCGATGGTCGGATGCGCCTCTTGAGTGCTCTCGTTCAAAACGTTTCGACCTGCCATGTCATACACGCGAAGATGCCCAGCGGCATCCGTGTTCAGGCGGATTTGATTTTTAGCGGGGTTGGGAAAAACACCCAATTGTACTTGTGAGGTTGATGCGCTGATTCCGTTTACTGCACCTTCGGTCACATCCGCCGCATATCGGGGTTCAATTTTGTACTCCTCAAATGTGTAGTGTATGCATCCAGTAATGGAGTAAACTTGATCCGCTACCCAGCCGTTTTCGGGGTAGTACATATAATCATTGGTTTTGATTTCTCCGCTACCGTCATTGAAAATAGCCTCACCATAATCCGCATCGGCTAGAACGCATGTAGCGTTGATGATCTGAACAAGGCATCCTTCATGCGCCTCGCTGATCGCAAGTTCTCCCGTGGTTAATGCCATAGGAGTTGGCAATTCGTTGCCTGAACTCACCACATTGTAATAGGTCATGTTGACCAATTCGGTCACGTCATAAAATTCAGCTACTTCTGCCTCGATGATGATCTCGTCTCCGATTTCAGGAGATTGAGTGTTGTCATATACATAAACTCCGTTCCAAGGGCCATCACCGTCCTGTAAGAAAAAACCGATGGTACTTGCAGTAGCAGAGGTTACGTTATTGGCGGTGACTATGCCAGTAGTGGTGACTACTTGTTCAATGAATGGGGAACTGAAAAGCTCGCCTTGAATCTCCGCAATTGTATGCGTGATGGCTTGCGCCGAACCTGTGTTCTGAATACCAACGCATCCTAGCAAGGCGATTCCAATTGTGTAAATGTGTTTCATGTGGCGGTTTTTGTGAATGTACCTTTGTCAAATAGACATGAAAAACGATAAATCACAAAACGGTCTTGGCGTGATGTTGATAACAGGCGCTACCTCAGGATTTGGAGCAGCTATAGCAAGAATGGCTGCGGCGCAGGGTTTCAAACTCGTTATCACCGGCAGAAGGGAAGAACGTTTGACAGCCATCGCGCGTGAATTAGGAGAGGCTGTACTGAAGAGCCTCGTATTTGATGTGCGCGATTTGGCCGCGACACAGCAGGCCCTCTCGGGATTACTACCTGCTGAGGTTCCCACTATCCTGGTCAACAATGCAGGACTTGCTGTAGGCAAGGAGCCGATTGATCAGGGGCTTTATGAAGATTGGAACCGCATGATTGACACCAACGTAAAAGGTCTTTTGCATGTAACGCGTGAGTTAACACCTCGGATGGAGGCCGGTACTCGCATCATCAATATCGGAAGCATTGCGGGGCGTCAAGCATACCCCGGTGGTGCCGTGTACAATGCTTCGAAATTTGCAGTCGACGGTTTAACGACTGCTATGCGTATGGATTTATTGCCTCGTGGCATTCAGGTGGCGCAAGTAGCACCCGGTGCAGCGGATACCGAATTTAGTTCTGTTCGATTCAAGGGCGATCAATCAATGGTCGCCAATGTTTACCAGGGTTATAAACCGCTGCAAGCTGAAGATGTGGCTGACGCTGTGCTTTACATCGCTACGCGTCCTTCTCACGTGAGCATTCAAGATTTACTAATTATGCCAGCCGCACAGGCTAGCGCATATCATTTTCACAAAACATGAAGCACCTGCCCACCATCGAATTTATGCCTACTGCTTTGTATCAGCATCCTTGCACAATGCTCACATTCCTTGCCGCTGTCGTGTTTGCGACGGGTTGCGGTTACAAATCAGAGGATGCAGATTTGATTATTCACAACGGAACTATTGTCACTATGGACGCTCAGAATACGGTTGCGCGCGCCATCGCCGTCGCTGGCGGCCGCATTATCGCAGTTGGGGCAGAGCGAGAGATCCTCAATAGGTTCGGTGCAGATGAGGTCATTGACTTAAAAGGGGGTGTGATTTTTCCGGGATTTATGGACGGTCATGCACATTTGGTTGGGTATGCCGATGGCTTATTGGAAGCGAGCCTGTTTGCAACAGACAGCTGGGAGGAAGCTGTGCAGCGGATTGTGAAGCATGATAAAGAACGGCCGAATGACTGGGTTGTCGGGAGGGGATGGGATCAAAACGACTGGGAAGTGCCGCGCTTTCCCACTCGGGAGCTTTTAGATTCTCGTTTTCCAAAGAAGCCGGTTTTTCTCGAACGAATTGATGGCCATGCGATAATTGCCAATCGGACAGCACTAAAGTTGGCGGGGTTGTGGGATACATCAACGCTTTCTCCAGCTGGTGGAGAAATCCTGCGGGGGAAGGATGGCTTTCCCACGGGAGTTCTGATTGACAATGCCTGCGCTTTGGTTCAAATGCATGTACCTCGTCGTGCAGCTGAAGAACGTTTTGATGCCTTGATGGAGGCTCAGAGCAATCTGCTCGAGTTTGGAATCACGGGCATTACGGATGCGGGACTTTCTCCCAATGAAATTCTTCGTTTGGATTCGCTTCACGGGAGCGGAGATTTGAAGCTCCGTATTAACGCCATGGTGAGTGCTAATGACTCTTCGATTCAATGGCTGCGTAAAAATGGTCCGATTCACAAGGAACGTTTGACGGTTCAATCGGTGAAGTTTTATATGGACGGGGCCCTCGGATCCTATGGCGCCTTATTGTTGGATCCATATTCAGATCGACCGGGTTGGCACGGACTCGGCACCCAAGATGCGGATTGGTTCCGGGAACAATTAAGGGGGTTGGCTGAAGATAGCTTGCAAGCAGCAACCCATTGCATTGGTGATTCCGCTGTTCGATGGGTTCTCGATGCGTATGAAGAAGTGCTTGGCGGGACCAACGATCGTCGTTGGCGCATCGAACATGCCCAGGTCATCGCACTTCGGGACTTTGATGGATTTGGCCGTAACAGTATCATTCCTTCCGTGCAGCCAACGCATGCCACGAGTGACATGTATTGGGCAGGTGAACGATTGGGTCGAAACCGCATCCGCAGAGCATATGCCTACCAACAATTGTTGAATCAATTGGGCATGGTGGCGCTGGGGACTGATTTCCCCGTAGAAGACATTGATCCTCGCAAAACCTTTTTTGCAAGTGTTGCTCGCCAGGATGCCAGTGGTTACCCTCCAGAAGGCTTTTTGCTGAAGAATGCACTTACCAAAGAACAGACGCTTCGCGGAATGACCCAATGGGTGGCCTTGGCCCAGTTTCAAGAGCTGGATTTAGGAACGATAGAGATCGGAAAATATGCTGATTTTAGCTGGATTGATCGCAATTGGCTCACTATTGATCCGATTGAAGTTTTAGAAACACGCGTCTTTGGAACGTGCATCGCCGGCGAGTGGGTTTATATGAGCGAGCAATGAAAAGCAAAATATCAGGATCACAGAGGCAACTGCTCGCATTGGCAGTTGTTTTTTCCATAGCCGTGGTCGTCGGTGTAATCATTCTTTACCCTAGTAAGTCCCTCCCAATTATCCAGCCAAGCGAATTGAACCCGGCACTTGTGGATTCCCAAGATTGGAACCGCGAGCAACATTCAATAGGACCTTTTAGTCTGCTCAACCATCTAGGAGATTCGATTAAGTTGGCTGACGTCCTCGGCGATGTGCTCATTGTTGACTTCTTCTTTACGCGATGTGCGACCATTTGCCCCATCATGACCAAAAACTTGGCCGGGGTAAAAAATGCGTTGAATACAGAACTAGGATGGAGAATGCTCAGCCACAGCGTTACCCCTCAAGCAGACAGTGTGAGTGTTTTGTCCGCGTACGCAAAGCGAATGAATGCCGAACATCCGAATTGGTGGTTCCTTACCGGGGATAAAAGTGAGATCTATCGATTGGCTAGACGCAGCTATTTTGCTTGTTACGACGAAGCCAATGGCGGGGACGGAAGTATGCAAGATTTTGTGCATACCGAAAATATTGTCCTAGTAGATCAGCAAGGTCGGTTGCGAGGCTTTTATGATGGAACGAGTGAATTTGCTATGAATCAATTGATTGAGGATTGTCA
>DDEH01000108.1 GCA_002336085.1 Flavobacteriales bacterium UBA1959
ACCCACTTTCTTTGTGGAGATTCTCCATCAATGCCGAAATGAATGGTACCACATGTGCTAGGATCCATATCATTGTAGACGGCAAAAATGGCCGGAAATGGCAATGCATCACTCGGTAACTGTTCGTAAATGGACCACGGAGAATAACCCGAGCTCACTGCGCTATCATCAAAGAATAAATAGCCGTTCGAACTCACTTGGAATTGAGTGTACGCCACACCAAACAGCTCAAACTCCCAATCCATCAAAACCGGCTCAGAAAGCCAATCGTCCGTGACTTGATTAAAAACAAGGCCATAATCCATTGGATATGGAACGTCATGCTCAATTTCCGTAAACAAATAGCCCAAGCTGCCAGCGTTGACTCCATAGTTACTGGCCACTGAATCTGTGCATCCACCAAACAAGCAACTCGCATCTTCTATTTCAGCCAATGGATTGTAATTGATTGCCATCGGATGGGTGCAACCGGACAAAGCACAGCTGCCATCATCTACCGTTGCATTCACGTCAAAATTCACAGCGAAAGCATAGGTGCAGCCATAAAAAACATTCCCACCACAATCTCCGAGATCATCTTCATACAACTCACAGCCGCAAGCACCTTCCGGATCGGCCTCAACGCAATCACAAACCCCATCCCCATTGGTGTCTGCTTCGCACCATCCACCGCAAACGCCCAGCGCATCCAATTGATTCCCATCGCAGTCGCAGTCGCCTTCTGGAATGTCGCCACAGCTGCACCAAATGGGTTCCAAAGGTGGATCGAAGCATCCGCATTCATAAACCTCTCCTGGACCATTGCAAATCCCACACGCGTCAACTTGGCCTACACAATTGTCTTCGCCATCGCATATTCCATCACCATCTTCATCATCGTAAATACATAGCCCATCATCAGTAATGGCTTCCTGATTGAAATTGCATGCCGAATCATCGATGCAACCAAACAAACTCACGCAAGAACCATCGTCGATTTCTGCGCCATTGTCATATTCGGAAAAGTTCGGATCGGTGCAACCGAATGCAAATTCTCCTTTCACACAACGGACGTACCTGCCTCTCGCACGTAATACTAGATTGCTCGTGACTGAATATTCATTGAAGTTCCATCCTTGACCACTCTGCGGCAGACCTGTGCTCCCACACCAAAGCGATGTGCCTAGACCCCAACTATTATCTCCTCCCAAATAACTGCGCGATCCAAAAGGTTGAATGGACATGCCCGTTTCATCCGTACCTTCAATTTCGACCGCCCAATATCCCGTTCCTTCGCTTGCAAGACCTTCCGCTCTGTATTGAGCTGAACTGTTGCCCAATGAATCCATTAGACCGTTGAAGTCGGTCGAAATTGGCACATGCCAACCTGTAGGGCACAGTTCACTGACATCCACCACCGCTGAGTAATTATACATTAGACCGGCAATGTTGGCCAATGAGTCGCTGTCGTTGTATTTGCCTCGTCGAGGCAATGACTGGCTGTACCAGCCAGCGGAGTTTTCTTCGAAGTAGGGGATTTCTTGCCCATTCCTAAACGTCTCGGAACGCAAGTTTTCTTGAAACCAACAATGAGAACCTATGGCCACAACAGGATAGGTATAGCCATTGTACGTATAACTCGATAAACCTTCACAAGGACCGAATTCAGCACCATCGCAAATGCCATTGCCATTTTCATCGGCGTCACAGTCGCCTCCACAAAGTCCAATTGCATCTTCATACAAACAAGAATCTTCATCCTCAAATTCTGCCTCCGCATCGAAGTTGCAAGCGCCTTCATCCAAACAGCCCATTGCAGGTGCAGTCCCATTGTACAAACCCCAAACTTCATGAAGCTCAAGTGCACGATTCCAAATCCCGAAATCATCAATGAGCCCGCGGTAATCGTAAGGATTGGCGAACATGCTCTCGCCGATGCGAAATACCCCAGGTGAATTGTTGAAGGGGTTACCGGAATGCTCGTGCACCAATTGACCATTGACAAACAGCTTGACGAGGTCTTCATTAACCATCATGGTCAGGTGTTTCCATTGCTCCTCCTCGGGATACGGATAAGAAGTGTAGTAGCCGGCTTCCGTGTACAACCGCAAAGTCATTTGCTGCAATCCTACTTGATCCCATATCAACGCCTGGAAATTATCATAAAGACCGGGCGTCGCCCCCGAACGGAAAATGGTTTGGCCCGGTTGAGCAGGGTAGTGCACCCAACAAGCAACTGTCATCGCAGTAGTAAACAAAGAATCTGCTGACGCTGGCAAATCGACATAGTCCCCCCCGTCTGCGGAAAGGTCCAATGCTGATGCTGCATTTCCGAATCGATCCGCACCCCACGCAATTGGCCCAGAGGCCTGTCCGTGGTGATTAAGGGCACTTGCATCATCAGCATTGCCGTCGAACGGCCACCAACCCACCAACCCTTCAGTCGGCACGTAATCTGGCACATTTTGAGCAAAGCCATTCAAGCATAGGCTGCACAGTGCCATGCAAAGGGTCACCAGTTTGATTCGCATCACAGTCAATTAAGTTACTTCGAATATACGAAATACTAACTAAACCCCCGCAATCCTAAGATATACAGGGGTTCGTGACATT
>DDEH01000095.1 GCA_002336085.1 Flavobacteriales bacterium UBA1959
AATTTATAGGTGCGCCGTTCTGAAATACTTCCCCACTCATGAGCTGCCAAAGCCAGCGCATCCAAGTGCAGCGCTAAAGGTTGGCCGTGGAAATTACCCCCACTTAGAATCTTATCCAATTCAGGAAAAATCAATGGATTGTCCGTAACAGCATTCACTTCATTTTCAAACACACCGCGGGCATATTGCAGTGAATTCCTCGAAGCACCATGCACCTGAGGTGTGCATCGGAAAGAATAAGGATCCTGGACTTGCTGCCGTGGTTTTTTCTGCCATTCGCTGCCCTCAAGCCATTGGCGCACATTCCCTGCAACCGCTTCCGCACCGGCTTGATTTCTTATCTGATGAATACAGGCCTCAAACGGCTCAGGCCGACCCATCCATGCCTCCAAAGACCAGGCGCAAAGCGCATCTGCCCATTTTGAGATGCGTTCCAAGCGCTGAACGGCCATAACACCATACCCCAACATTAACTGCGTTCCATTGATCAATGCCAATCCCTCTTTCGCTCCTAACTTCAGTACCGGCCATCCTTTGGCTGCCAACATATCCGTGGCCGGGATGACCGTCCCTTCAATGGTTACATCACCTTCTCCAATCAATGGCAAAACCATGTGAGACAAGGGAGCCAAATCGCCGCTGGCACCAAGAGAACCTTGGCTAGGAATCACCGGCAAAACACCCTGATTGAGGTGGTCAACAAGACGTTGCACAGTCTCTAAGCGAATGCCACTATGTCCTTTTGACAGTGATTTAATCTTTAGCAGTAGCATCGTCCTCACTATTTCTTCCGGGACATCATCCCCCACTCCACAGGCATGGGAAATCAATAAATTTCGTTGCAGCTCGCTGAGTTCATCCGCACCAACACGAGTGTGAGCCAAATCGCCGAAGCCTGTGTTTACTCCGTAAATCGTTGGCTGCGAAGCATCGTTTAGCTGTTTTTCGAGGTACATCCGACATTCGGAAATGGCATGAGCCACCTCCGGGGAGAGGGCCACGTGCTCGGAGGATTCCACCCAGTCCCATACCGTTTCGAGGGACCAGCGCTCAAGGTTCAATTCATTTACTTTCACCCTTCGAATATAATGCCATTGTCACCGTTCACGGCTCCCTATCTTCGAAGCAGCAAAATTGCGAACAATGAACACCGATTTTAGAGCGCTTGCTGCTTGCGTCCCAGTTCTTCTTATTAGCATAGCAACTTCACTTGGATGGGCCCAAACGGAAGTCGAGAATGGCCTCATCCGAACCCTTTATTTCGATTCAAGCTGCTCTCTATTTGTCTCATCCATGGATGAACAACACGGAGCCAGCAGTTTGAGTAAAATCAACAATCGATTTGATGACTATCAATTGTTTGATGGTTTAACTTACCCCTTGATCACAACCCAAACTACAAACGGACGCGAAGTTCGATTCAATTTAGAGGCAGTGGAATTTAATGTTCAATTGGATCCGGAAATCTTCAAGCGATACTAACACCCATGGAAGCGAAAACACTTGTGAAACTGGAATCAATCACGGTTCAGCAGGCGGAGCATACGGTGCTCAAAAACATAGACCTCACCATTAAAAGTGGGGAGCTGGTCTATCTAATTGGCAAGACAGGCTCAGGCAAAAGTACTCTGCTAAAAGCACTCTACGGCGACTTGCATATTGACTCTGGAACTGCCGAGGTCTGTGGACATGACCTCTCCAAAATAAGTCGAAAGAACGTGCACCTACTGCGACGAGATTTGGGCATTGTTTTTCAGGACTTTGCGTTGCTGCAGGACAGAACTGCGGAACAAAACCTGGCCTTTGTTTTGCTCGCTACAGGGTGGACCAAAGGAACAGCTATGGAAAACCGAATTAAATTCTGCCTAAAATCTGTTGGACTAGAAACCAAAGGCTACAAAATGCCACACTCTCTTTCCGGCGGAGAGCAACAAAGGCTGGCAATTGCTCGGGCATTGCTAAATGAACCGCCATTCATCATTGCAGATGAGCCAACGGGAAACTTAGACCCCGAGACGACCGATGGCATTTTGAATCTGCTTTACGACCTAGCAAAACAGGAACGCTCCGTGCTCATGGCGACACATGACCACCAAGCGTGGAAAAAATATCCGGGACGAGTAATTGAATGCACGGAAGGAAAGATTGTTCCTTTCGAAACCAATGCGTCATGAAGCGGGCTGGATTGCCGCTCCTGAGTGTTGTTATTCCGGTAAAAAACAACCTGGCCGGTCTCGAAAAAACTCTGGATGCACTGTTTGGACTCAACGCATCAGAAGTGCGATTAGAATTGATTGTCATTGACGGCGGTGGATGCAAAAAAACAGAACGCTATTTGCTGAACAATCAATATCGAATTCAACATATACGTTCAACACAAGACGCAGGAATTTACCACGCCATGAATTATGGAAAGGGATGCGCGAGCGGCCGATGGGTATGGTTTTGTGGAGCAGGCGATTTGCCACTAGAAAGTACTTGGAATGCGATGATGGAGCAGCTATCACTTTGGTCTTCAGAAGCACTCCACATATTCTCTGTTGACCTTGGACAAAACCGAGAAGCCGGCGTCCCTTCAAACTATCCAGGGAGGTGGGATTCATCGCTCATTTGGCGGAACACCACCCACCACCAAGGAGTTGTTTACCCGCTTTCCATTATTCAGAAAGCAGACTTCAACCCGGCTTACAGCGTTTTGGCTGACTACGCAATGCATCTGCATTTTTGGTCCTCAGGAGTACAAGCCATTTTGCATGAAGAAACTTGGAGTCAGATTGATGCAGGCGGTGCTTCACGGCAATTTGGTCTGTCCCTGTATTGGCAAGAATGGAAGCTAAAATGCCAAACGATTCGTGGCTGGCGCCTCGCTGCACAACCGTTTTGGCTGATCATCAAATTTGCGTTCAAAAAATCTGGAATCCGCCGCGGTGGTCAAGCCTGAAGTCAGGCGCCTGAAGCCACCATCGCTTGGGCGATGACATCACTCTCAGCTTGCCAATTGAGTGCGACAGATGCTTCTCGGCACGCCCCTTCCCACCTACTTTTGTCCACTGACATTACTGTTCTCACAGCTGCTGCAATGGAGTCTGGGCTGTGGTCTTCAATAACAGCACCAACGCGCCAGTCTTCAACAATTCGTTTGACCTCCGGCATGGGACTAGCTACCACCGGAATACCAGCGTGCACATAATCAAATAGCTTATTGGGAAGGCTGAACCAATAATTCACATGAACTCCACGGTCCAAACTCAATCCAATATCTGCGGACGCGGTGAGCGTGCATAATTCTTCAAACGGCATCTTCGGCAAACAAATGAGCCTGCCTTTGAGCGACGCAATCTGAGTATTCGCCCATTCAAACTCCGCTCCTGCACCGACGACAACCAAGTGCCAGTTGCTTTGAAGCCTCATCGCCTCTATAGCCTCAACGACTCCGCGATCGATGTCCAAGTAGGCTCCCTGCAAAATTAGAAAAACGCTCTCTTCAGGAATGCCCAACTCCTCGCGCCAATTGACATCCGCAATAGGTTCTGTCCGTTTCATGGGCATATTCCGCACGACAAGCGGTTTTCCACCTTCAGATTTCGGATATCGCCTCGCGTACGCTTCAGCAATAGAGTTATTTACAGTAATTACTGATTTTAACCTCGGGAAAATCCATTTTTCCACAGCCAACCAGACGCCACGTTGCAAGGGACGACCTGTCAGGCCAGCCGCCTCCGTAAAAAATTCATGGCTGTCATACACCAGAGGAATTCCCTGCCATTTGGAAGCCAAATAAGCAGGCAACAATGTGTCTAAATCATTCGCCCATATGGCTTCATTTGGCGAACGCAAGAGGGCGAAAAGCAACTTCCACTGCCATGCGGCATAAAACAAAAAACCTTTGGAAAACGGTAAAATCAATCGGCTACCTGCAAATGGAATGTCAAGTGATCTAGACCCTGGCATATCTCGTCCTATCAGCTGAGGGATCCAGCCCAGCCCTTTCAATGTCGTGCTGATTTTGAGCACCCGCTGATCGTGATTCAAATCATTGGATACAATGACAGCAACACGGCCTTTGTTGTTATTTGTTGCGGGGTTATGCATTCAT
>DDEH01000049.1:0-16919 GCA_002336085.1 Flavobacteriales bacterium UBA1959
CGAATAGGTTTCATTTTTTGGCAATGTGTGCAGATGTTTGGGAATGAGCATTTCTATTCTGGTGTAAATTCGCGCCATGACACCGGGAGGCACAGCGGCTTTTCACACCTTAGGGTGCAAGCTCAATTTCAGCGAGACTTCGACCATTGCGCGTGACTTGGCCGATGCAGGATACGCACGCGTTAGCATTGACGATACTCCGGATGTAGTGGTAATCAACACGTGCAGCGTTACCGATCAAGCTGATTCCAAATGCCGCAACATCGTGCGCAGAGCACTCAACGCGAACCCCAATGCTTTTATCGCTGTTATTGGTTGTTACGCTCAACTAAAACCGACCGAAATAAGCCAAATAACTGGAGTGAATTTGGTGCTTGGCGCTCAAGAAAAATTCAACCTTCCTGACCATTTGTCAAAAATGGAATTTGATGAGTATGGCGCCATTGATGTAAATCCGATCAAGGAATTAAAAGCTTTCGTTCCTGGATTTTCGAGCAACGACAGGACTCGGGCTTTCTTGAAAGTTCAGGACGGATGTGATTATTTCTGCTCTTTTTGCACGATACCACTTGCCCGAGGACGTTCCAGAAATGCATCTATTGAAAAAACACTCCAATTGGCTGAGCAAGCTGCTGATTCTGGCGCGAAGGAAATCGTTTTGACAGGAGTCAACATCGGAGACTTTGGAAAAAGTACCGGTGAATCATTTTTAGACCTCGTGCATGCCTTGGATACGCAAGTGGATGTTCCGCGGATGCGAATTAGCAGCATTGAGCCCAATTTACTGGAGCCTTCCATCATCGACTATGTTAGCAAAAGCGATCGATTCCAACCGCATTTTCACATACCACTGCAAAGTGGCTCGGACCGCATACTAAAGGCAATGCGCAGACGCTACCGCACTTCACTTTATGCTGAGCGAATCGAGCGCATCCGCTCAAATATGCCACACGCCAGCATCGGAGTCGATGTCATTACCGGATTTCCCGGAGAAGATGACGACGCCTTTCAGGAGACGTACGAATTCCTGCAGGCCCTTCCCATTAGCTATTTGCATGTTTTCACTTATTCGGAACGAGACAAAACAACCGCTGTGCGGATGGAAAATGCCGTGCCTGTGAGCAAGCGGAAGGAAAGAACCAAAATTTTACGAACACTCTCACTCAAAAAGCAGCGAGCGCACTACCAACAATTCTTGAATATTTCACGCGAAGTACTCTTTGAGGCTTCTACTGAAGACGGACTTCGTTTTGGATACACTCCAGAATACGTGCGTGTTGGAGTTGACGCCTCTGAGGTGGAAGCCAATGAAATTGCAAACGTTAAACTGAAAGCCATTCGAGCAAATGGCTACATCCTAGGTTCCCGTATTTAAAGAATCATCGCCATATGTATCCGACATTGTACCATGTGTTTTTAGATCTCTTTGGATGGGAATTGCCCGCGTTAAAGCTGATCAACAGTTTTGGGCTATTCGTTGCACTCGCATTTGCAACCGCTGCGGCCACGTTGAGGCGCGAAATGGACCGCAAACAAAAACTCGGAGTATTTACGCCCAGCACCTTAACCGTCCGAACAGGTGGAACAACATCAGCAGTGGAATGGGCAACGCAAGGCATGATTGGGTTTCTTATAGGCTGGAAGTTCATATATCTAGTTGTAAACTCCAAGGAACTGTTTTCTAGTGGTTTACCTCAGTCTCATTTGTTTAGTTTGGAAGGCAGCTTGCCACTTGGAATGGTGTTTTCTGGCTTAATGATCGGGTGGAAATACTGGGAAACACGGAAGACCCGCCAGCAACCTGTCAAGGAAGAAAAAATAGATCTTCCAGCCAGCCAACACGTTGGCGGGATCGTTGCTGTGGCTGCGATTGGCGGGGTGGCAGGAGCCAAGCTATTCCATCTGCTGGAATACCCCGACGAATTGGTTCGGTTTTTCACTGATCCGTCCCTTTCAAATTTCTTGGGTGGATTGACGATATACGGTGGACTCATCGTTGGAGGAGTCGCCGTTTACATTTACGCCAGAAAGAACAACATTCACTTTCTGCATTTGGCGGATTCTGTCGCACCCGGACTGATGCTCGGTTATGGCGTTGGACGAATAGGTTGCCAAGTGAGCGGAGACGGCGACTGGGGCATTCCCAATTCGAATCCAATGCCCGAATGGTTGAGTTGGCTGCCAGACTGGATGTGGTCCTATCAATTTCCAAACAACGTGAACGGTGTGTTTGGTGAGCGGTTGGCTGGATACACTGGTCGCCTGATCGGACCCAACGACCCTTGGCCATCATTTGATGGTTACGGAACTTATCTTGACCCCGGTGTTTACCCAACTGCATTTTATGAAACCATCATGGCGACGGTCATTTTTGTTCTTCTCTGGAAACTGCGAAAACGATTTCGAACCCCTGGGATGTTATTTGCCATTTACTGCATGCTCAACGGCCTTGAACGCTTTTTCATAGAGAAAATTCGAGTAAATGCCGTTATCGACTTCGCGGGATTGGAATTCACCCAAGCCGAACTCATCTCTCTAGCGACGTTTATAGGTGGTGCCTTTTTGTTTTGGGCTCTCTCAAAGAAAAAATAATTTGAGACTGCAACGACGGATTTCCGGCGGTACTCTCCACTAAAAAAAAGGACAATCGACAGGGCCGCTTTCAAGCTCAGTACTCCTCATTTTATACAGATTGTGCCACGCTGACATCAAAATTGCTTTGCATCGCAAATCAATTGATTTTAATGGTGGGTTGGCCATGGTAATGGCCCTGTTTATCAGATTGAGAAAATGCGACTTTCGAAAGGCGGTTCTACAAGGAAGAATGAAGTCGTACCCCTGCGATTGCAGAGGGAATAGAGGGCCGAATGGTTCTCTGAATCATTAAGACTTTAAGGAAAGGCAAACACCATTGATGCAATAGCGTTTTCCAGTTCCGGTCGGACCATCTGGAAAAACATGTCCCAAATGACCGTCGCATTTTTTACAACGGATTTCGACGCGTGTCATGCCGTGGGTACGGTCCAACCTTTCCTCAACATTAGCAGAATCTGCAGGACGATCAAAACTCGGCCATCCGCATCCTGAATCGAATTGGGATCGACTGGAAAACAAATCCGTTTTACATGCTGCGCACTGGAATACTCCCGTGTGCCCGGTTCGATGGTACTCAGATGAAAAGGGGCGTTCTGTTCCATTCTGTCTCAGAACACGAAAAACTTCAGGACTCAATTTTTCTCTCCACTCCTCCTCGGTGAAGAAGATACGAGACTCATTATTATTTTGGGCCATGAAGCGTTAACCGTTCTTCGACTTGTCCCGATTGAACGGCTTCTTATCACGGTTTCCGCCACCGCCTTGAGAACTTCCTCCTCGGAAGGGCTTTTTACCTCCTCGGCCAGCGGGACCTCCGTGTCCTCCAGATCGGCCTCCATGACGTCCGCCACCTCCGGCACGATTCTTTGGGTTGTATTCTGGCCCTTTTCCAAGGCGCTCAGGAATCTCTAGCTTGGGGACTTCCTTTTCGATCAACTTCTCAATTTTACCAAATCGAAATTGATCGTCAGGATTGATCAAGGTTATACCTTCTCCATCCTTGTCCGCGCGAGCGGTTCTGCCGATACGGTGAACATAATCCTCTTCGTTTGGTGGAACATCATAATTAACGACCAGTTCAATATTGTCAATATCTATGCCGCGGCTCACTACGTCTGTAGCTACCAAAATGGGGAACTTCCGCTGACGAAAACCGAGCATTACTGACTCGCGTTCAGATTGCTCCGCATCCGATGAAATTCGTTCGCAGCGTATGCCCGCTTTTTTCAATGTTCTCGTGATCTGAGACACTGTTCGCTTCCTAGAGGTAAACACGATGCCCGATTTCACATCACGATCGCGCAAGAGCTCCACCAGAACATCATCCTTTTGATAATCAAACAATACGTAAGCACCCTGTTTAATCTTCTCAGCTGGTTTGGACAAAGCCAGTTTCACTGTCACTGGATTGTTCAACAAATCTTTGGAAAGCGTCTCAATTCGATCTGGCATCGTAGCGCTAAAGAGCAAGGTTTGACGATCCTTTTTACACTTTTCAGCAATGCGCATGATGTCACCATGAAAGCCCATATCCAACATCCGGTCAGCCTCATCCAAAATCAAGCATGTCAAATGAGACAAGTCTACATAGCCCAAGGTAAGGTGAGAGAGGAACCTACCTGGTGTAGCAACAATGATGTCTGCTCCCTTGGTTAGGGCTTTCTTTTCTCGTGTGAAATCTTGTGCTGAGCCACCGCCATAAATGGCTAAACTGGTCACTTTGGCATAGTAACCAAAGCCTTCAACTGCCTGATCGATCTGCTGAGCCAGCTCCCGCGTAGGAACGACAATTAACGTTTTTATTTTCCCGTTGTCAGGAGTATCCAAAATACGATCGATGGTCGGCAACAAGAAAGCACCTGTCTTTCCAGTTCCCGTCTGCGCAATCCCCATGAGGTCCTGCCCGTTCAATATTTTTGGAATGGACTCGGATTGTATCGGTGTTGCCTCTTGAAATCCCATCGAATCCAACGCGTCCATGACGTCGGGATGCATATCCAATGCATCAAATCTGATGCGCTCTTTTTTATCTTCCACGGCTTAAAGATAACTCGCTTGCAACTTAAGTGTTACATATGGTGTTGATATATCGTAATTTGTCAGTGGAATGCGCCTCGTCATGATGTCAAACCCGTTATTGTTGGAGCAACATTTGTTAAGGACTATGTCCTGTGCAGTGCGCTATGCAGGACTTTTTCTGATTGCTATTTTATTGACGTCAAAGAGCAATAAAGCTGTCGCAGCGCATGCGATGGGCGGAGAGGTAACTTACGAATATCTGGGAAATGGCGATTTTGCGATTTCTTTGGTTTTCTACCGCGAATGCTATGGAAATGAACAACCGAGCGGATGGCAAAACGGCGGAACAAATCTTGATCCCGAAATCCAGCTCGGCATATTTGAGGGTGCACAGGAATTCAACACCTTCATTGTAAACCTCGATGTAGCAACCGTCAATCCCTTGGAAACGATATTAGAGAACCCCTGTGGAAATTTGCCCGAAGACCTGTGCATGCAACGCTTGGAATACTCCATCGTTGTGAACCTCCCGCCTAGCGCTACAGGTTATGATATTGTTTTTCAACGTTGCTGCCGAAATCCAGGCATTTCAAACATTCCCGACCCTGGAGTCATTGGAATTACACTGACCACGCAAATTCCGCCATTCGTGGATGATTCTAACCCCAATAGCAGTCCTGTTTTTAATACATATCCGCCGGAGGCGATTTGCACCAATTTTGATTTCTTTTTAGACCAAGGAGCCACAGATATCGACGGAGACTCTCTGAGCTACTCATTTTGCACTCCCCTCAACGGTGGAAGTACGGACAACCCTTCGCCTGCTCCTTTGCCAGCGGCAACCTTCAATGAAATACCATGGGGAGTCGGCTTCAGTGCGGTCGATCCCATCCCTTCGACTCCACCTTTCGCAATTGATTCAGAAACCGGAGCAATCACAGGATTCCCCACGAATCCTGGAGCTTTCGTTATTGGAATTTGTGTTTCGGAATACCGTGATGGCGAGTTACTCAGTACGGTCATGCGGGATTTTCAATTCAACGTGGTCATGTGCGATCCGACCATCATTTCGGCTGCGCAGCCCCAATCCACCGACCAATATTGCATCGGCGAGACCATTGAGTTTTTTGAGAATTCAATTGGTGCACAAGAATTGCTCTGGGACTTTGGCGTTGCTGGGACAGATTCGGATATCAGCTTCGATGAATCTCCCACGTTCACTTATCCCGACACGGGAACCTACGAGGTGCTCTTGATTGCCAATCCATCCTGGCCTTGCGCGGATACTTCAAGCCAAGTTTTCTACATCTATGAGCCCATTGACTTGGAAATAGAACTGAATGACTTTGCCTGTTTGGGAGGTGTCGAAGCCTTTGACTTGTCTGTGGACGGAGCATTCACAGCAAACACCAATATCACTTGGACTTTCTCCGGAGGTTTACCAGCCAGCTCAAATTTGGAAAGTCCCGGATGGGTAACGTTTGCCAATGAAGAGAACTGGAGCGTTACTGCCGTCGCAGAGCATTACGGCTGCGTTTCAAATCAAACGTTCGACTGGGTCGCTCCGGATGATCCTTTCGCGGACATTGCAGACCAATCTTCTTTTTGCGAAGGATATACCTTCGATTTCGATAACCTCTCAGAAAATGGAGAAAGCTGGGCCTGGGACTTTGGTGTGATAGGAAGTGAAGATTTCTCGTTCGAAGAATCACCAACATTCACCTATCCGTACCCTGGAATATTTACTGTTGAATTGATTGTTTCCGCTCCATTTACGTGCAATGACACAGCGTCCGCAACCGTGGAAATATTTCCTGAAATTAACCCGGCTTTCGAAGTGCCTGATCCAGAATGCTTCTCGACGAATAATTTCAGCCTCACTCCCATCTTCATAAATCAGCCTGAGACGCAATACAACTGGGATTTTGGAGGCGAGACCACGAGTGCCGATGCATCAAATGGTTCAGTCAATAACCTCTCATACGCAGAACCTGGAACCTATTCAGTCGAAGTTACAGCAACAGCGAACGGATGTGAAGTAGTCGCATCAGAAGAAATTTGGGTAATTGAAGACCCCACCATCAACTTCCAGTCGGGTCCTGCCTTTGGTTGCCCTCCGCACTCTGTGAATTTTGTCAACAACAGCACAACCGAAACTGCCACAACATACGAATGGCAATTTGGTGATGGAACTGTTTCAGTTGCTCCGAGCCCCAGCCACATTTATGAAAATTCTGGTAATTTTTCTGTCACCTTGCAAATGACCTCCACTGGCTTTTGCAGCCAAGAGCTGATTCTGACCCAAAACAATATCATCGAAGTTCTACCTGTGCCGCAGGCAGGCTTCGACATAACCCCCAATCAGGTCGATATTTTAGACCCTACCGTGAGTTATAACTCAATGTATGACAGCGGATTAGAGTGCTTCTACAATTTCGGAGATGGAGGTTCGTCTTCCTATTGCAGCGGCGAATACGCCTACTCGGACGGCGGGCTCTTTCAAGTGACACAAACTGTCATCAATGAAGCCGGATGCAGCAGCACTGCATTCGGTGAAGTAGCCGTTTCCGGAACTGTTTTTTATGCGCCCAACACTTTCACGCCTAATAACGATGGAGTCAACGATGTCTGGATACCTATCGCTTTAGGGATCACCGAGTATCATCTTCAGGTTTATAATCGGTGGGGTCAATTGATCTGGGAGACCGTTGATGCTGCAACGCCTTGGCTTGGAGAAACCATGAACGGATCGTACTTCGTGCCTGATGGGCTCTATCATTATCAAGTCAAAATTGAGGATCAATTAAAATATCCACGTATTTATTCGGGCTCAATTCACCTTCTTCGTTAACCAAACGGCATAAATAATTTTGCATAAGCCCGAGCATCGAAATATATTAGCGTCTATACATTCGGCATTATGAGTGACCAGAACAATAGAGAAGAGATATTTTCAAAGCCAGTACGTGCTGGAAAGCGCACCTACTTTTTTGATGTAAAAGCGACGCGGGGACGAGACTTGTACATGACAATCACAGAAAGCAAGCGGCGCTTTGACGATGACGGCAACGTTCATTACCAAAAGCACAAAATTTTCCTCTATCGCGAAGATTTTCAAAATTTTGAAGAAGGTTTCATCGCTGCAACTGATAAAATCGACGAGCTTATGGCTACCGGAGAGTACCGCGACCCTATAGCAGAACGTGAAGCACGCCACAGCAATGAAGCCAAGTCTGAATACGATTCGAACGACGCTACTGAGACAGAAACGGCTGAGCCGACTGAAAGCAATGGAGCAGAATCCGATGCAGATGACATTAGTTTCGACGACCTCTGAATTTCAGTGAGCGTTCCACTCCCAGTGCACCCCATTGCTCTAGCGTCAAAGCGTTGAAAACTTTTACCGCCCTCGCACGTCTGCGCCATTATCTTTGGATGATGCAGGATGCGTGACTTTCAAGCTTGAAAATTTAAGCAGGGATGAACGCAGCGTCCAAACCGGCTTGTCGGTTCGGACCACTGCTTGATTCAATGTGCTAAAGCGGCGCAATTTATAAGAGATTTGAGGCGTTTACGTCAAAGTAGGCGCAAAAACAGAAAACAACACGGAGACATGGGAAAGGTCATCGCCATTGCAAATCAAAAAGGAGGTGTCGGCAAAACAACAACTGCCATTAACCTAGGGGCATGCTTTGCTGTTTTAGAATATAAAACGCTTCTCATTGATGCCGACCCGCAGGCCAATGCTACATCCGGACTCGGCATTGAACCTAGTGCAGTCGATCATGGAACCTACGAAGCGTTGTTGGGAGACACTGCGGTGAAGTCCTACATTCAAAAAACATCCACACCCAATCTCGATGTTCTTCCGGCTCGCATTGATCTAGTAGGAGCTGAAATCGAGCTAATCTCTGTTGACGAGAGAGAGCAACAGTTGCGCAAGTCTATCGCACACTTGAAGGAAGACTATGACTTCATTCTCATCGATTGCTCTCCAAGCCTTGGATTGATAACGCTCAACTCACTTACCGCTGCCGATTCTGTCTTAATCCCTGTTCAATGTGAGTACTTTGCTTTGGAAGGCCTTGGAAAACTTCTAAACACGATTAAAATTGTCCAGACTCAGCTAAACGAAGCACTCGATGTTGAAGGAATCCTGTTGACGATGTACGATACACGACTGAGATTGGCGAATCAGGTAGTGGACGAAGTGCGCACTCACTTTCAAGACATGGTCATGAAAACCGTCATACATCGGAATACACGACTTGGGGAAGCACCGAGCTTTGGAGAGTCCATCATCATGCATGATGCATCCTCAAAAGGTTCAATAAACTACCTCAATCTTGCTCGAGAACTTCTGCAACGCAATCGCATGACGCAATTGACCGATGAGGAAAAAACAATTCCACTGACAAACGACTAAAGCGCAGGCTCGGTAATGGCAAAAAAACAAGCCCTTGGAAAAGGATTAGGCGCGCTGCTTTCTCATGCACCTGAGCGAGTTCTAACTACGCCTGCGGTCGCTCCTCCGTCAATCATTGGAAACATGGCAGGTACGATCGCTATGTTGACCATTAGTCAAATCGAGGCAAATCAAGAACAACCGAGAAAAGAATTTGAACAAGCACCGTTGGAAGAGCTCGCTAAGAGCATCCAAGAACTGGGAATCATTCAGCCCATTACCGTTCATAAAATTCGCGCGGAAAAGTACCAAATAATTAGCGGCGAGAGACGTTTTCGCGCGGCGCAACTTGCCCTCCTTGAGGCCATTCCTGCATACATCCGAGAGGCCAACGACCAAACGGTCCTCGAAATGGCCTTGGTCGAAAATATTCAGCGAGAAGACTTACACGCCATTGAGATTGCTATTTCATTTCAACGGCTCATCGAGGAATGCAAATTAACACATGAAGAGCTCGGCAAGCGTTTGGGAAAGAGCCGAAGCACCATTACAAATTACGTCCGATTGCTGCAGTTGCCTGGGCCGATGCAAATCGCTGTTCGCAACAAGCAAATCAGCATGGGACATGCACGAGCACTAATCGCGATCGATGATGCCGCATGGCAATCAACGGTATTCCGTCGAATTGTCGAACAAAACTTATCCGTGCGTCAAGTCGAAGAGTTGTCCCAAGTCAAACGGAATCAAACCAATCATCAAAACAGGCCAATTTTGACGTTTGACGAGCAAAAAGTCCAAGCAGATTTGCGTCTAAAATTCGGGAAAAATATTCGGCTAAAATCGGCATCAGATGGAAAGGGAAAAATTGAAATTCCATACTCCTCCTCGGAAGAATTAGATGAGCTACTTCAATTGTGGGGCATTTAACAAAGACCGATATTCAAAGAATGAATTGATGCGTGAATCGTGCCTAATAATAGCATCAATTGCTTGCCTGTCTTGGTCCGCTCTAAACGCATCAGAGCCTGCCTTTGAACCTGCAACGACTGCGGCGTCAGACAGCACCCGGAGTGATACTGAACAGCAAATCCTGCGTACAACACGATTGGCACTATTTATTCCGGGAGCGGGACAATTGTCCAACCAAAATTACTTCAAGGCAGCTTGCGTTTGGGGTGGGTTCGCCTACGGCGTGAAATTCTTGATAGACAACACCCGAGATTTAAAAAACACCCGAACGAATCTAATCGCTGCAATCGAACAGGATTCCGGTTTTTTTGCGATCAACACTCTCACGGAACGTGAAACATACGACCAACGATATCGAGACCTGTCTTGGATGCTCCTTGCCGGAATTCATGGACTCTCTATACTCGACGCCCATGTGAGCGCTAACTTGCAGTCGTTTGATGTTTCAGAAGATTTATCCCTCCGCTGGGGATTCTTTCGCTTACAAAACCAATCTACTCTTGGCCTAACTTTAAATTGGCAACCGGGGCTTCATAAGCGCCATCAACTATAACCGCTGACAATAAAATGCCCATCATTCAATCGCTTCCTTGGATATTGTTACTCGTGATCATTATCGAGCACACAATATTCTTGCCCAAACTCTTTAAGACGGCACAACTCACAGGCTGGCATGGCCATATCCCTGGATTGAATTACTGGACATGGCTAAAAGCAATTGAGCGACCGTGGTATTGGATTTTCTTACTCATCATTCCAGGCATCAACCTATTAATTCTTGTTATCATGCACGTGGAATTGTCCATTTGCTTTGATCAAAGGTCTTCCTCAGATCAGTGGAAGATTGGAGCAATTCCATGGGTTTTCCTTCCGCTGTTAAGTTCGAGCGATGCCAAGTATTCCGGCAGAAGAGACTGGAGCAAAACAAAGAAATCTGTATTTCGCGATTGGAGCGAGTCCATTTTATGGGCACTTGTTGTTGCCACCATTGTGCGGACCTTTGTCTTTGAAGCTTTCACTATTCCAACGGCATCCATGGAGGGAAGCATGCTTGTGGGGGATTATCTCTATGTCAGCAAAACAGCTTACGGCCCAAAAGTGCCTCAAACACCTGTTTCTATTCCGTTGCTTCACAATGTCATTCCAGGCGGCATGACCCCAAGTTACCTCGAATGGTTTGCATTGCCATTTACTCGATTGCCTGGGATCAGTGACGTGAAGCGCTATGACGCTGTTGTATTTAATTTCCCCCACGGCGACACCATAGTGGTTGACCCCAATTTAGCTGGTCATGATTATTACGGTATTTTAAGAGGTGAAGCCATTGCAAGTGCTGGTGGAAACATTGACATGTACCTTGAAGAAAGCGAACGCTACAATGCCGACGCACGGAGAAAGTTGTCCAAACGGTATGGTATCAAAGGCAGGCCACTTGACAAAACAGAGAATTACGTGAAGCGCTGCGTGGGTCTACCCGGCGAAGCGATTTCTGTCGTTGACGGTGTACTTCAGATCAATGGAGCCGCCATTGAGCCACCAGCCGGTTTGCAATACGAGTACACGGTAACATTCAAATCACAACTGGACGCGCGACGTGCTATTTCCGGATTGAATTTGACCAATGTCGATCTTGGCCCTGCTAAAATGATGGGAGATGCTGTCCAAGTGGTGTTAGCCTTGACCTTTAAGGAAATTGACTCCCTCGAAAAAGGTACGTTAGCCACCTCTATAAAACGCATCGATGTCTCTTCGCGGCAAGGATCTCTCGCTATGTTCCCCAATGTTTCTAGCGCTGAATTTGACCAATGGGACCCAGACAATCTTGGCCCCATTAGACTGCCCCATCAAGGCATGACTGTCGACTTGAGCGCGCGCAATTTAGCCTTGTATCGCCGTGCAATTTCGACTTACGAAGGACGCGACCTGGATGAGCGCGATGGAACAGTTTACATTGATGGAGCAGCAGTTAAATCCTACACCTTTGACCTTGACTATTATTGGATGATGGGCGACAACCGCCATCGATCTGCTGATTCAAGAATGTGGGGATTCGTTCCGCAAACCCATATCGTTGGTCGCGCCTCATTCGTCTGGTTCTCGAAACAAAACGAAGCTCAGCATGGAGAAAGTAAAATCCGTTGGGAGCGAATGTTTCAGTCCGTTAAATGACTGCCGTACTCCCGTTCGCGCCCTTTCCGCCTTTGCACTGGTGGTACTTAGCGACGGGTGGCCATGGAGGATCATTCGCCTTCGAAACTGACGGCCATTTTGCAAAACAGACATTGCGCAATCGTATGGTGATTTCGGGGCCACAAGGAAAGGTGGTACTCTCGTTTCCGTTGCAAGCAAAAGAAGTTAACTCAGATGAACGAGACAGGGTGCTTTCTCCTCACTTCGCCCCTACCCACTCGTTTCGGACGCTCAAATCTGCATATGGTGGGGCTCCCTTTTTTGAACACTTCGAGGAAGATCTCCGCCATATTTGGAAGGAATATTTGCCCAATAACACAAACAATGACCCGAGAGACATTAAGCATCTTACTGCATTCAATCGCGCGACGATTGAATGGGTTGCCGCAACATGCGATTGGACATTGCACCCCCTAAACGTGCCCTTGCCTGCATTTGAACGAACGCCAATAGACTTGCGCGACAAACACACACTTGCCGGAGAGGGATGGGCCTTTCAACGGTATACGCAACTTTTTGAACAGACAAATGGATTCGTTCCAGGCTGTTCCATTCTTGACGCTTTAATGACGCTTGGACCTACCGCTGTTCATCAACAAATTCATTGCTTGACTCAACGAGCAACTTAGACTCTTTAACTTCGTTTCATGAACGATTCAGCGCTTCCCTTAAATAAGACAATATTGCACCAACATCACCTGGATGCAGGAGCTAAGATGGTAGCCTATGCCGGGTTTGAAATGCCCGTTTCTTACGCAGGATTGATACAAGAACACAATTCAGTTCGGAATGCTTGCGGTATGTTTGATGTTTCTCATATGGGGGAATTTCGAGTCAAAGGTCCTGAAGCCATCGAATTGATTCAATGGATTTCATCCAATGATGCCGGAAAGCTTCAAGCCGGCAAAGTTCAATACAGTTGTATGCCCAACGGATCCGGTGGAATCGTAGACGATCTTTTGATTTACTGCATCAGCGAGGTCGATTTTATGCTCGTCGTCAATGCTTCCAATCGAGAAAAGGACTGGAATTGGATTGCCTCCCAAAACCGATGGAATGCCTCCGTATCAGATGAATCAGACAATTGGTCCCTCATCGCTGTTCAAGGACCGCATGCCTTAGCATACTTGCAACCACTATCTGCTTCATCGGGCCTTGATGAAATGGAGTATTACACTTTCCGGGAAGATGCGATTGTCGGCAAGTCCGCTTTCATCAGTTCCACAGGCTATACTGGAGCAGGAGGCTTTGAAATTTACCTGCCCAATGAGCACGCCGGAGCTGTCTGGGAAGCACTGCTGAAAGCTGGAGTTGAACCCTGCGGTTTGGGCGCACGCGACACGTTGAGAATGGAAGCCGGATTCTGCCTATATGGCAACGATATCGATGACAGCACTTCGCCGCTGGCCGCTGGCCTTGGTTGGATTGTTAAATTCAACAAAGACTTTGTCGATGGGAAAAGACTAGCCAAAGAAAAAGAACAGGGATCTCCTTTGTTGCTTCGTGGTTTCGTTTTAGAAGAACGTGGAATTCCACGCCAAGGATATGAAATTGAAAGCCCATCCGGACAGGTTATTGGCCATATAACTAGCGGGACCCAATCTCCTACGCTCGGATATGGCATAGCAATGGGTTACATTCAGCAGGAATTCGCTGCTCTCAATAGTTCGGTTAAAATAAGGATTCGAAAAAATGCCGTTGCAGCCCGAGTAACACGTCCAGGTTTCCTTGCAAAATAATAACTTTCTGCACTTTCATACCTTCTGATTTCTCTGAGTATTGAATCGAAAGACTGTCCGTAACAAAAAAATAAGCATGACCAAAGCTCCATCTGTGAACCACGTTGAAGTTTGTTTTTCTCCTGCCGACTATGCCCTTTACGAGTCAGGGTTCGACTTAGTCGTTGTCATCGATGTCTTGCGAGCGACATCCGCAATATGTACTGCCTTGCAAAATGGAGTGGAGCGCATCAAGCCAGTGGCGACAGTAGAGGAAGCTCGTCTGTGGCAAGCCAAAGGCTATATCGCAGCCGCAGAGCGCAATGGTGCAATCGTTGATGGATTTGATATGGGGAACAGCCCTGTTGCTTTCAATAGCAAATCTCAACAGTTAAAAGGTCAAACTGTTGTACTCACCACCACAAATGGAACAAAGGCCATAGACATCGCTTCGAACAAAAGGACCGTGGTCATAGGGGCACTAAACAACCTCGACGCACTGTCCTCATGGCTTTTGAAACAAGATGAGAACGTTTTGATCCTGGGCTCAGGCTGGAAGGATAAGTTTAACCTTGAAGACACCATTTGTGCTGGAGCCATTGCCGATCGGCTGCTTGGTTCTGGCAAGTTTATTGCTGACGAAGACAGTACAATTGCTGCCAAGTTTATTTATCGATCAGCCCGGGATAACATGTTCGCTTATCTCAAGGCATCTTCACACCGTCGTCGGCTTCGAAAGTTGAATTTGAATGAGGATGTCAAGTACTGCCTTACGCCGAACAATGTGAGTACAATACCCATCTTAAAAAACGGATATTTGGTGCCACTTGATGAAGATCCTGCAGCAAATCAATAAAAAAACGCCGAAAAAATTTCAGCAAACCTATGTGCTTCAAACGTGCCTATTGTTTTGCATGCTTACCGCTGCGTCTGTATTATTTTTAAGCTGGGGGTTTGCAGCGCACCGCAAAATAATCGACGTCACTATACATTTTGTGCCCGAACCGTTGCACGGTTTTTTCAAAGCCAACCGCGATTGGTTGGTAGAACACGCATTGGATGCTGATTTGCGCAAACATTCTGTTATCGGCGAGGCAGAAAAACATTACATCGATCTCGAGGCTTTTGGCGTATCGCAGGAACAGGAAATTTGCCTTCCTCCATTTGACTGGAACGATGCTGTGGGAACGTTTGGCGAGGATGAATTGCGATCAAATGGAATTGGACCTTGGAATGTCCAATGGCAATACCGCAAATTAACAGTGGCTTTTGCGTCACAGGATAAAACTAAAATCTTGCGTTGTGCCGCTGACCTGGCCCATTATATCGCTGATCTTCACGTACCGCTGCATACAACTGAAAATTACGATGGTGCCATTACTGGGCAAAAAGGAATCCATTCGCTCTGGGAAACTCAAGTTCCGGAGCTCAGAATGGCCGAGTTTGACTTAGTCTCATACTCTTCTGCTCTGAATTATTTACCGCTTTGCACCGATTCAATTTGGGATATCATTTCAGAGAGCCACAGCTGCCTTCCATTGGTTTTCAGTGCAGAGAAGGAGGCCATGGAGGAAATCGGAGAGCATGATTCCTTTGCTTTTGTGGTCCGAGGAAGAACACGACAAAAAATGAGAACAGAAGCCTTTGTCTCTCTGTACCATGCAAAACTGAATGGGCAAGTTGAACAGCGAATGCGAAGCTCGATTGAAGTCTGTGCATTATTTTGGTACTGCGCATGGGTGCAAGCGGGACAGCCTACCTTACCTCTTAACACGAATGATCAAAATAGTTTTCGTCGAATTTTCAAATGGCTAATCAACTAAACATTTTAATTCTCGATCCATTTCACACCGGTTCGCATGCACATTGGTCGACTTCCTTGCAACGAGAATGGAATGCCCAATCAAATGTTGATGTCTCCCTCATGACCATGCCCGGTCGGTATTGGAAATGGCGAATGCATGGAGCCAGCGTTGAATTCGCGCGGCAATGTGATGAATTTACACAATTTCCAGACGCCATCATTTGCACGGATATGCTCGAGGTCGCATCGTTTAAAGGGCTATTAAGAAGTGACTGGAATGGCATCCCCCTCGTTCAATACTTCCATGAAAATCAACTCACATATCCTTGGAGTCCGAGTGATCCTGATGCTCAGAATGGAAGAAATCGAACGTATGGTTTTATGAATATCATCTCCGCAATGGCCTCGGACGCCATCTGGTTCAATTCTGATTTCCATAGAACATGTTTCATCAATGCTGTTCCCAAATTCTTAAAACCAATGCCGGATGGAATCCGTCATTTCGAAGAGCATGCATTTTTTAAAAAATCAGCCATTCTTCCTATTGGTCTCGATTTGCCTGAATATACCGATTGCACAAGACCGTGCAATAAGCCGCCCACAATATTGTGGAATCATCGGTGGGAATTTGACAAAAACCCCGATTACTTTCTCCATGTATTGCGGCATTTTAAAGAATACGACGTTAAATTCTCTTTGATTCTTACCGGGCCTCAATTCGACTCAAAGCCAAGTGCGCTCATTCAAATTCAACATGAATTTCGAGCTCACATTCTACACCAGGGCTTTGCATCAACCCGACAGGAGTATACAGCATTGTTAAAAAGAAGTGATTTTGTTATTCATTCACCAAAACAAGAATATTTTGGAATAAGCGTGCTCGAAGCTATGGCGCATGGAGTCATTCCGCTATTGGGAAAAGGCACAGCCTATGAAGACTGGTGTGACCCAATCTTTCTTACCACCAACATTCCTTGCGCACGGCAACGATTTCAATCAATCGCACTAAAACCTGAGTCGTATAGATACAAAGCCGTGGAAATCGCACGTCAATTCAATTGGCGGGATGTACTAGCTCATTACGACAAAGAGATCAACAATGTCATAGCGCGTTCAGATTAACCTGCTCAATTGATTTGACCAACAACTCTGGAAGCGCAACTGGACGTAATCCTTCCTTGCTCACACATGCCAGTTGAACCTGCGCCGTAGCGACAAT
>DDEH01000049.1:17315-18635 GCA_002336085.1 Flavobacteriales bacterium UBA1959
GTTGTCTGCACTCTCACAACTTCATCATAAATCACAGCTTTCTTGTATTGTATCGACAAGTCTATGACTGGCAACAAAAATCCTTGGATCTCTAAATCGGCATAAGGCCATCCTAAATCTCGTAGCATTTCGATACGGGCAGTCTCGAGGTAATGAAGGAAAGAGGCATGATGAACCCTGCCCATTTGATCAGTCTCTCCGTAACGCACGCGCAATGAATAGTTATGAACCATTTCTTGACTAATTTTTTGCCTCTCCCAAGAACGGAAAAGGAATTAAACTTTAAAATCTAAGATATCAACAAGGTGATAAATTAACATTTTTAAATAACTGTCTATCAGCATTTTATATAAAAAACATAGACGAACCTACAATAATGATAGACACCTAATATGTAATATTTAGAAATTGAAGCCTCCAAATTGAAATTACCAGAAAGTCAATAGCAAAATCGTTTTTTTTTCCGCGAGTTTATCAGAATCTTGCACACGCTTTCGGACTCAGTAAATAATACTGAGGTCGTCGCTGAACACAAACCATCGCTGACCGCAAATTTCACCCAATTATGAGTCAAGATCACTTCGCCATCTGGAACAATTGTCTGGACATCATTAAAGACAACATCAGTAGCCAAGCGTTCAAAACATGGTTCGACCCTATTAAGCCTGTTCGTCTCGAAAATAAGGTTTTGACCATCCAAGTTCCCTCCCAATTCTTTTATGAGTGGCTGGAGGAGCACTATATCCAACTGCTGAGCAAAACCATCCACAAAGAACTTGGCCCAGATGCGCGACTCGAATACAGCATCATCATGGAAAATTCAGGCTCTTCGGGCAAGCAGCCATCTAGCCCTTACGCCGTGAAGATGCCAATGACCAATCGACGCGCAACTCAAAATCCAGCTGTTGCTTTGAGCGCTGGTCTCCATGAGACTCCTATCAAAAATCCATTTGTTATACCGGGGCTGCGCAAATTGAACATAGATTCCAACCTCAATCCCAATTACAATTTCGGCCAATTTATTGAAGGTGAATGCAATCGCTTAGCGCGATCTGCAGGTTTTGCAGTAGCGAATAAACCTGGAGGCACATCGTTCAACCCACTCCTCATATACGGCTCCACTGGCCTCGGAAAGACTCATTTGGCTCATGCCATAGGCCTAGAGATTAAAGAGCAAAATCCTGAGCTCACTGTTCTTTACGTGAGTTCAGAAAAATTCACGCATCAATTTATTGATGCTGTTAGAAACAACTCGGTGAATGATTTCAGTCATTTCTATCAAATGGTAGACGTGCTCATCATCGATGACGTCCAATTTTT
>DDEH01000022.1 GCA_002336085.1 Flavobacteriales bacterium UBA1959
TACAGCAAACCCTTCTCGCAGGAACTCAGGATTTGAAACCACGTCAAAATCAACTCGGGCATTTTGAGCTACGGCCGAGTGAACCTTTTCAGCGGTGCCGACGGGCACGGTACTCTTGTCAATGATGACTTTGTATTCCTTGATTATTTCCCCCAATTGCGCTGCGACGCCAAGTACGTAACTCAGATCAGCTGATCCGTCCTCACCTGGGGGGGTAGGCAGCGCTAAGAATATCAACGTAGCTTCTTCTACCGCAGCTTCAAGATCGGTTGTGAAAGTAAGGCGTCCCGCCTTAATGTTGCGCTCGAAGAGGACAGCCAAGTGCGGCTCGTAGATGGGGATTTCCCCACTTTTCATAGCCTTGACCTTCGCCTCGTCAATGTCCACGCAGATTACATCGTTGCCTGTTTCAGCAAAACAGGTTCCACTGACCAGGCCGACATAACCGGTTCCAATAACTGCGATTTTCATTTTGTCCTCAATTTAATCTCAATCAAAATTACGAAGGGTATCGCATATGTAAGCCTGCTGTTCCTCGCTTAATTCAGTATGCATAGGCAATGAGAGCACTTCAGAGGCAGCTCGCGAACTTGCATCAAAATCTGCGGCATCGTATCTGAAAGTTTCGAATGCTTTTTGGGCATGTCCTGGGATGGGGTAATAGATTCCGGTTGGAATTCCTTGAGCAGTCAAATGCGCGCGAAGGGCATCACGCCGAGAATTCTCAATCCGTAACGTGTATTGATGAAATACGTGGGTACTTCTAGCCTCGCGCTTTGGAATAGAAATTCCCGAAATCGCGGAAAGCTCTCGGTCGTAATAGCTGGCCGCTTTCTGCCTCGCGGCGATGTAGTTCGGCAGGTGCCTTAGTTTCACTCGTAAAATGGCGGCCTGCAGGCCGTCCAGCCGTGAGTTGATTCCGATGACGTCGTGGTGGTATTGCTTGGACATTCCGTGGTTGGCAATTTGACGGCATTTTGCAGCCGTGTCATCATCATCGGTCATTACGGCTCCGCCGTCGCCCATGCAACCCAGATTCTTGGACGGAAAAAAACTGGTCGTTCCCATTAGACCCATGGTGCCTGATTTTTTGGAAGGTGCAGATCCGTCCGACCATTGCGCTCCGATGGCCTGCGCATTGTCCTCGATGATAGGAATATTGTGCGCCTTCGAAATTTTTGAGAGTGCTGTCATGTCCGCCATTTGACCGAAAAGGTGGACGGGTACGATCGCCTTTGTGCGCTTTGTAATGGCCTTCTCTATTTGGTCGGCATCAATCGTGAACGTGTCGGGATCGATATCAACAAGAACCGGCTTTGCTCCCAGAAGTGCGACCACCTCGACGGTGCTGATGAAGGTGAATCCGGTGGTGATGACTTCGTCCCCCGTGCCTATGCCAAGAGCCATCATCGCAATTTGCAAGGCATCCGTGCCGTTTCCACAGGGAATAATATGCTTAGAGCCAGCAAATGCTCCAAGTTCTTGGGCAAAAGCCATGACCTCAGGGCCTTTCACGAAAGCAGCATTGGAAATCACGCGGCCCATGGCCTCGTTCAGTTCTTTTTCAATGTTGTGATGTTGACCCACTAGGTCCACCATTTGAATGCCCTCCATTGTTTGTGCTCGCTTAATAAACAAATTTACAAAGTGCGTTGCCTGTTAAATCAAAAGGTTTCAGAAAAGCTAACAGGCGAATGGTAACTTGCTGCACATAACTTTGGTGGCCATTACAAAGGACAATGATGACTTTTTCGAATTGCTTGATGGGATGTATTTGCGCGCTGTTCATTGGCTTTGTGGCTCTTGAATGTGATGCGCAGGGCCGCTCAGTGCGGGATAGCGTGCTTTTTTCTCCATACATGCAAGTGCATGGGGGCGTGGGGGCAAGCGGAGGAGATTTGGGTTTGCGGTTTGGTCGAGGGGGGCATGTTGGCACCGGGATACATGTGAAAACGACAAAGAATTGGTTTTTTGGTGCGCAAGGAAGTTTCGGTTTTGGTATGGAGTTGAAAGAACTGGGTGTCCTTTCCAATTTGCTCACGCCTACAGGCCAATTGATTGACAACGAAGGGCAAGTGGCATTGTTAACGCTTTCGGGCAAGGGTGGTTGGTTCACTATCGATGCTGGAAAGCTATTTCCCTTGGCCAATACCAATCCAAATTCCGGTATTTTGGTCATGCTCGGAGTGGGTTCTGTGCACCACCGCGTCCATTTTGAGAACACCGAAAATCGGATTACACAGCTGGAAGAACCCTATGTGTCAGGCTACGATCGCCTTACGTGGGGTGTGGCAGCTCGGCAATTCTTAGGCTATTGGCACATGTCCAATAATGGCTTGGTGAATTGGTTTGGTGGCGTGGAATTGTGGGAGGCCCGCACGTGGCCGCAGCGTCCAATGAATTTTGATACGTTGACGGCGGATGAGGGTCCTCGATTTGATGCCATGGCTTCGCTGCAAATGGGTTGGGTATTTCACATTTACAAGCGCTCGAACCCAGAGCATTGGTATTGAACTGAATACAGATGGGCCGATTTGCACATTTTTTCGTGATGCGTTGTTATCGTTTGGCCATTGGCGTATCCGCTTCACTGGGCAACGCAAAAGCCCAAGGTTGGTTGGATATGCGAATCGGAAATATCGAACGCGTTCGTTTGGCAACCAAATCGCTGTTGCCGAATGAAAAGTGGGTGTGGTTTCATTGTGCCTCGGTTGGAGAATTTGAGCAGGCTCAACCTGTAATGAAGGCCATGCGTCAACAGGATAATTCCTTGCGCTTTATGCTGACATTTTATAGCCCCTCGGGCTGGGGAAGTTTCGCCAAGTGGCAACCAGATTGGTGGCGGCAAAGGGATGTGGCCGCCGCGTTGCCTTTAGATACTCCCGCAGCAGTTCGTCGGTTCCTGAATGCATTGACGCCAGAAAAGGCATTGGTTCCTGCCGTTCAACTTTTGGCGCTTTCCAAATACGAGGTTTGGCCGGAGTTGATTCGTCAAGTGAAGCCACACGCTCGTATTGCACTTTTTGCCGGGCATGTCATTGCCGGTTGTTGGCCTTTCAGAACTTTCGGTGGGTTTTACCGTGGAGCATGGAGAAAGTTGGACAAGGTGCTTGTCCAAAGCGATTCTTCCGTAGTGGAGTTGGGGCGATGGAATGTAGAAGCGAAAATTGGTGGAGACCCTCGTTTTGACCGGGTATTGGAGGCCGCCGAGGCTTCCCGAATACAACCCGATGATGAATGTGTTCGTTGGCTATCCAATCGAACATGCTTAGTGGTTGGAAGCGCTTGGGAGGCTGAGTCTAAAATAGCGCAATCGGCTTGGATGCCAGGACATGCCTGCATTGTTGTTCCACATGAGTGGGATCAGAATTGGGCGAAGCAGCAACAACGTGCGTGGCAAGAACGCGGAGCAAAGGCCATCATATGGAGCGAATTGCGAGGCAAGAATGCGTCAGCAATACTTCCTGATGCGGACGTGATTTTGCTGGATGCTATGGGGCAATTGATGCATATTTACGGAGTTGGCCAGCTTGCGTTAGTCGGCGGTGGATTTGGGAAAGGCGTCCACAATACGCTGGAACCGGCCGCGCATGGATTGCCGATTTGGGTGGGTCCCAAAGTGGGGCGTTTTGCGGAAGTTCAAGGTCTTTCGGATGCGGATGCCTTAACTGTTGCGAGTGATGAAAGACACTGCATTAATTTATTGCGTGAAGCCTGGAGCGATGTGGATCGCTTGAAAAAGAGAGGATTGGCGGCTCGAAACTATGCCACGGAAAACGCGGGAGCGGGAGCAAAGATTGCCAAACATTTGATGGGATTATTGGCCCGATAGTAATGGCGAAGCAGATTTGGTGGTGCAAAGGAATATTAAGGGGGATTATTGCTTTATTTTTGCAGTACAAATAAGTCGTCTTTTGGACGTTTTATGCCTGGATGGTGGAATTGGTAGACACGACAGACTTAAAATCTGTTGACCCGAAGGGTCGTGCGGGTTCAAGTCCCGCTCCGGGTACCAA
>DDEH01000096.1 GCA_002336085.1 Flavobacteriales bacterium UBA1959
CGTCAGTGTCAAAAAAGGCATCACTCGTTTGAGCTCTTTTCGCCTTCGAATTGATTTCGTCATTTGGCAAATCTATCCCCAAGGCCTTAATATTGAATCCAAGCAATGATGAAAAACCTGAATTGTTGTAAACAACTTTCTTTGCTGCTGTTGATGGGGCAACGAACCCTTGTCTGCAGCATTTGAATAGCGCAATTGAGTCGCTCAGAATGGCCAATCGATGGCACTGAGCAATGGCGCTACTGCATCTTTCGAGGATAAAAGTGGTTCTCCAGAAGGAGGACCACTTTTTGCGGCATTCCAATCAATGCCCACCATGGGATCATCCCAACGGATGCTTCCCTCAAATTCAGGACTGTAAAACGCAGTGCATCTGTATTCGACCACAGAATCATCTTCCAGGGCCAGAAATCCGTGGGCGAAGCCTGCAGGGATCCAGAGTTGACACCCATTTGTGCTCGACAATTCGCAACCATACCATTGCCCGCGGGTCGAGGAGTTTTCTCGGACATCCACTACTACGTCGTAAATCCGCCCAGAGACGACGCGAACCAGTTTGCCTTGAGCGTGAGGTTTGCGCTGAAAATGCAAGCCCCGCAACACACCAGCCTTTGATACGGATAGATTTTCCTGAACAAACCGAAGCGATTCGCCCTTTTCGTCCAAAATCATGCCCTCTCTCCAAGTCTCCCAAAAGACACCACGGTCATCGGTAAATTGCCGCGGTGTGAGCTTAATGAGGCCCTCCAAATTTAGCTTTTCTACCTCCATCAGTTTGGATTGATCACGAAAGCATACAATACCGTTAACGTGGAAATCAAACTCGTTATTGGTGTTATGCTTTCCGTCGCTTCACGCACCAATTGGGGCATCGGTTCCACATAAATTATGTCATATGCCTGCACAACCATATTGGCATCGTCCAGACCTTCGACGACCGACAAGTCCATTTTATAAACGTCGCGGCCAGTCGGTGTTCTTCGAATCAATTTGACTTTCGAGGCATTTCCACGACGTGCGATGCCTCCTGTCATGGCTAGAACCTCGAGCAATGTTGTATTCATATTTTGCAACGGCACCACCGTTGCCTGGCCCGCTTCTCCTGGAAATACAAATACGCGGTTATTGGTCACCCTGATAATCACATATGGATCATTGTAATAACTCGTATATGCGTCTTCCAATAGCCTCTCAGCCTCCTCAATAGTAAGGCCCTCCAATCGGATTTCCCCCAATTCAGGAAGTTCCACCAAACCATCTGGCTTCACGAGGTAAGTCAAGCCTCCTTGCTGCCCCATATTCATCAAGAGCTGCTGATTTTGTGCGCCACCACCGACTTGGGTGTTAATTGTACCCGCCGTCCGTTGATTTAAACGCTCACCGTTGTTGCTGAACAACTGAAATGAAAGCATATCATTGGGAGCGATGCGGTAACCCGGAGTTTCTTTTTGATCAAGCTCATCGATGCTTGAGAATTCATAGCCTTCACCCGTGCGAAACAAAATGTCTTTGTTGATTGTGCAGCCACTCAAGAGGATAACAACACAAGCAAAAATCGAGTTAAAAAACTGATTGGCTTTCATGGATGAAGTGAAATTTGACGCAAATTACCAATGGAATCCACACGACCCACAACATGGGTATCTTTGCGTCATGTTGGAGAATGAAACCCACCGGCTACGAGCCGTCGAACCGACGGATGCCGAGCTACTTTATCGCATAGAAAACAAATCTGACGAGTGGTGGCTAGGATCAAATTTAGCTCCGTTCAGCCGAGCAACTTTGGAGCATTACGCAACCGGGAAGCATGACTTATGGAGCGATTTGCAGTTGCGCATGATGATCGAAGACAAACGAAATTCGAGCACTTGCATCGGCGCGATCGATCTCTACCAATTGGATCCGCGAAACCGAAGAGCCGGGGTAGGAATCGCAATTGATGCCGAGGAGCGGCGCAATGGACATGCCCTTGCTGCCTTGAAAATGTTGTCTGATTATTCCTTTGGACACCTCGGACTTCATCAGTTGTGGGCGGAAGTTCCCCGAGGAAATGGAGAAAGTCTGGAGCTATTTAAGCGGGCGGGCTTTGAACAAAAAGGCACAATGAACGATTGGATTTGGCATGGTGACGCATGGCACGATGCCTTTTGGATGCAAAAAATTGTTTCGTAATGGCGCTTAAAAAGTGGGTGCGACTGGTCTTCGCCACGGGAGGTATCGTTGTGGCGGGACTTTCTGCGTCGTATGCTTGGTTTTACTACAAAATGTGGAACAAGCCCGTGGGCAATGAATCGGGCTGGTGCATTGAAATCACACCAGATGAGGCGCGAAGCGACACGTGGATGGATGACTATACGGAAATTGCCAATATCATTCAATGGAGACGCTGGAGCGCTTACGCCGGCAGATACTGCGAAGATGGCATCGCATCCGCCCATCAAATTGCCCGAAGAATTGCCACAGGACAACGAGAGGAAGTGGCGGTAACTGTGCCTGCGAAACGCAGTATTGAGGAGCTAGCAGCCGCTATTGCTCCTAAGTTGCATGCGGATAGCGCAAGCATTGTCCAAATGTTACGTCCCGATACTATTCAATGGCGCATCATTCCAAACACTTACAACATGTATTGGGAATCCGATGCCGCTGAGCTCAAGGAAAGGTTGCTGGCGGAGAGTAGAAAGTGGTGGAATCGAAAAAGAATAGAAAGGGCATGGGAACTTGGACTTAGTCAAAAAGAGGTGGTAACCCTTGCCTCTATTGTTCAAGAGGAGACGGCAAACAAATCAGAAGCAAAGACCGTAGCAGGACTTTATTTGAATCGATTGAACCGAGGCATGTTGCTTCAAGCCGATCCCACGCTCAAGTTTGCCCTTGGCGATTGGTCCATTCAGCGCTTGTTGGACAAAGACAAAAAGATCACATCTGCATACAATACGTACCGCAACCCGGGGCTGCCTCCAGGTCCTATTCGCATTCCTGACACGTACTACATCGACGCAGTACTTTTCGCGGAATCGCACAATTACCTCTACATGTGTGCGAAACCGGATGGTTCAGGAACGCATGCATTTGCTCGACGTTACAGCCAACATCTGAAAAATGCTCGGGCGTGGCAGAACATGTTGAACCGTGAACGGATTTATCGTTAAGATGTCCTTTCCATTAAAAGTCCTTTCCGCCCAATTTCCATGCGCACTTTCCGCCTATTTACCATAATTACTTGCGCTGCCTTCAGCGTTATTTATTCAAAAAACGGAGACGCCCAAGGCGTTCAATCCGTCCGAAAATTGGCCAGCGCAGTGCGTATTGTCGGTGCCATTCAAATCGACGGAAACCTAAACGATCAAGGCTGGAACAACCTGGTCGTAGCGCGTGATTTTCAGGAGCTTTCTCCACGGCCAGGGAGCCTTCCTCAATTCGATACAGAAGTTCGTTTTGGCTACGATGACGCAGCGCTTTACATCGGTGCCCGCATGTGGGACGATGCCCCCGACTCAATTTTGCATCAACTTAGTGAACGCGACCGCTTGGCCAATACAGATGAATTTGGAATCTGGTTTAGTACGTTTGATGATGGCCTGAATGCGGTGAGATTTGCGACAACGCCAGACGGTGTGCAAGTTGACGAGCAATTGTCACCGGACAACAATGACCAATCTTGGGATGCAGTTTGGGATGTGGCATGTTCCATCGATTCATCCGGTTGGATTGCTGAATTTAGGATCCCTTGGATGGCATTTCGTTTCCCTGAACAAAAAGAACAAGCCTGGGGCATGAACATGTACCGAACCCTCAGAAGGCAGCGGGAAGAAAGTGTTTGGAACCCCATGGATCCGACGCAAAAACTTTTGAATCAAGGCGGCCTGATCCAAGGAATCTCCGAAATCGATCCTCCCCTTCGACTCAGCTTGTTTCCATATTTAAGTGCCTATGGCATCACTTCAGATGGTGAAACTGCCTCTACCTACAATGGCGGTATGGATATGAAGGTCGGCATTGGCAATGCTTTTACACTGGATATGACTTTGATTCCGGATTTTGGACAAGTAGTCACGGATGCTTTGGTACTTAACCTCTCTCCGTTTGAATTGCGCTTTGATGAGAATCGGCAATTTTTTAAGGAAGGCACTGAATTATTCAACAAAACTGGAACATTCTATTCTCGCCGCATGGGTGAGGAAGGACGGCTGCTCAACGCCACGAAAATATCTGGACGCACCCGCGGCGGCACTGGTCTTGGACTGCTTCAGTCTGTAGCCACTGCAGAGGCAGACACCAGCTTGGTTTCCTACACTGTAGCCGTAGTGGACCAAAACCTGCCCAACAATGGTTACGCAACCACTTCAGGGACAATGGTCGTCCGGGAAGGCGATGGCTATGACGCATGGGTCCAAGCGGCGGAATTTGAACTCCGAAACCACGACAATTCATGGGGATTAGCAGGCAACGCAGCCTTGAATAAAAAATTCAATGCAGCACCTGGAGACGATGATGAAGGGCATTCATACGGCATTGGAGTGCAAAAAATTTCTGGAAACTTCACCTTTGACGCCGGCCATTATTTGGAATCGGAGTCATATGACCCCAATGATTTAGGGTTCTTAACGGCTCCAAACGAGATCTCATCGTATGTGACATTTAATTACCGTACCTACGAACCCCGGGGTCGATTCAATCGACTACGTGCGTTCGTATCGCTCAATCACGATCAAATTGAGACTCCACGAACATTTAACAAATGGAACGTCGAACTTGGCGGAAGAGCTACAACCCGGGATTTCAATTCGTGGAATCTCAACCTCGAAATACAGCCCATCGAAGGCAATGATGTTTTCTCTTCACGAATCGATGGATTGACTTGGAAAGAACCTGGATGGTACGCAATTGAGAGCTGGTTCAGCAGTGATTACCGCAAAATATTAGCCCTGGACCTTGGAAGTTCCCACGGCAGCGGGAACGCCTACCGCGATTGGAACGAGAGAACATTGCGCTTAGCCCCTCGCCTGCGCATTAGTGATAAAGCCATGCTCACCTATGTTTGGAAAATCATTGAGCGCAAAAATGAACGCGGATGGCTCATGGTGGACTCGTTGGGCGGAAGCGCACTGGAAAGTGTTTGGGGAAGCCGAAACAATGTGGAACGAACTCAAGTGCTCAACTTCACCTACATTTTCAGCAATCGAATGAGCTTGAGCACACGCATTCGACACAGCTGGAGTCAGGTCCGCTACAACCATTTTTATACCCTACCGGGCTCCGGTGTGCTTGAACGAATACCGACCGATGCCACTCCCCAAATTCTCCAAAACGGGATGCATGATGTGAATTACAATGCTTGGAGCATTGACATGGTGTACCGCTGGATCTTTGCTCCAGGATCTGAAATCAATGTCGTCTGGAAGAACCAGTTGCTACAGGATGACGTGGGACTTCCACTGCCTGAAACCTACGGGCAAAACTTTGAAAGAATGATTGAATCAGGATTCTACAATAGCCTGTCTATCAGACTTATAATGTTTCTTGATTACAGCAGATTCCAACAAGGACTCCAAGGCTTTCAAGAATAAATTCCTCTCGGTATTTAGGGGTGAAATCGCACCCAACCCATCCACTCCGAACGGTTGCCAACTTCGTCCGTGGCCGTGATCAAAAGCCTTTGATCGCGACCAGTGACATGGCGCTGATCGTCAAGCTCATACCAAATGCGTTCCCGCTTCGGGTCCCACCGCATCAGAATCCATTCGCCATCCAGCGTGGCCTCAAAATCTGAGACACCAACTCCTTTGTCGATAAGATTGAACCGCAATTCATCGATCCGGAGAACACTCAATACGGAGTCCGCCGATTCCTCATAGCGACTGTGCGGTGAAATCGAAGGAGCAACGGAGTCAACATCGAAACGATATCGGCCCAAGTGACGCGTTGAAAAAACGAAATCAGAACCTTCACACACCCCGGGATACCAATCTTGACTGCTTCCGGACTCGTCGATCCATCTTACAGCTGTTTTGTCCGAGCATAAATCCATCGGCGCACCCCCGACTGCTGAAAGCATTCCAACACGCACCTCTATTGCTTTTGCGACCGGAACGTTCGCGTTTCCTAGCTGAAATATCCCTTCAGGGCCACGCTCCAAATTCATCTCGAAATCCTCGTAGAATGCATTCGCAGGACAAAAGACTTGAATCCCATCCTCCGAGCGTATTTCTTGCGTTTTTTCTTGGCTCAACTTCCCATGGCCGAGAGCTACTCCTTCTTCTGAGGATTCACTGGACTTCACTACCACCTGCCACTGCTTTTTAGTAGAATTGCCATGCACGTCCCACACTTGAACAGACAATGATTCCTCACAGCCCTTTTCAGCCTTGCAGCCAATAACACCTGAAGAAGCAGCAGCGGAATACACTGGCAAACGATTTCCCGGCAAACGGTGCATCCGATGCGCTTGCTCGCCCGTCGTGTTCCAGGCGGGATAATATGCATGGGCATTCATGTCCCGATTAATGGAGAAGTCCAAAGTATCTAACTCCCAATCAAACACGAGGGTTTGGCCCCAGCGTAATTCTGCTTTGTAGATCCCACAGCGATTGTAAGCAGCGTCGAGACGATCAAAGGCATCAATGGCAACTCTGAATCCACCTTGTACCATCACCTTCCCTTCATGCTCCAATTTGACGGGACGCTTGCGTCCGTTGATTGCGCCGTTTTCCTGAGGCAGAAGCCAAATACCCCCCAATTCTGGAGCTGTGCTATCCGCCACATGAAAATTCCAGAAAAGTGGATTAAGGGGCCTCTGAGAAGCTGTTTCTCGAATCTCAAAATGCAAATGCGGCCCGCCGCTACCGCCCGAATTGCCCGACCACCCGATGGTATCACCCGCCTCGTAAACAAACGATTGATGAGGCCATTCGTCCAGTTCAAACTGCTGATTGTTGTATTGCTGAGAACGCGCCCAACTTTCAATGGCCGGTGCAAATCGTTGCAGATGAGCGTAGACAGTAGTGATCCCCTCAGGGCCACTGAGATACAAAGCTCGCCCGTATCCGAAAGGAGAAACCTTGACGCGGGCAATGGCCCCGTCAGTGGCAGCTAGAACAGGCACTCCCTCTTGGCCTTGGGTCTTAAAATCAAGCCCCGTATGAAAATGATCCGCGCGCAATTCGCCAAAATTACCTGCCAGAATGAGCGGAATGTCCATGGGAGCGATCACGCCAACGCGGGAACCCGCCCACGATGTGTCCAGCAATGAATCTCCAGAATGCATCAACGACTGCTCCGTAACGGCCGATTGAGCCTCAATCGGCGCGCCAATTACATTCATCGAAAAACACACAATAAACACCAAGACTGTTGCGTCTCGTATAACTGGATTGTTTAACATTTGGGAAGGCAAAACTAAGCCAGGATGATAACGGGATGGACTATGAATTCGTGTGCAATTTCATTAAGTTTGTACAGAACCCTACATAATGACTGATTCTGCGAGCAAAGCAACTGAAACCAATTGGAATCCAAAGACATTGGATATTTTTTTGGTTCAAGTGCAAAAGCTCATGGAGCGGCACGAACTGCAGCAAAAGGAATTAACGGAGACAAAAGAGGCTTTGCGTGAGGCGCAAACGGAGTTGACTGCCACGAAACAAAAACTAGCGTTTCAAGCAATCGACCGAACAGATCAAGCCAAATTGTCCACCGCTCCTGGCGCCAAAGCCTCACCGCACTTCCAAACCGAGGATGGACACTTGGCTCAAACTACCTTTGACGCTGAGTTCGAAAAGAAGGAATCAATTGATGTGCAGGGTTCAAAATCAACATATTCACCCCAACCCCACCAACCACAAGACCTACGAGCTTTGGACCAAAAAATGGTTCAAGAGCTACTGGAAGAAATAAATTCATGCATTGCCCTTTTGGAAGAATAAATGGAAACGATTAACGTACATATCGCAGGACGTGATTACCCATTGCAGGCTCCCGCTTCTCAGGTTGAACGCTTAAAACAAGCCGCCGAAGAAGTGAACCAGCAATTCGATACGTTCAAGGAACAGTTTGCTGTGGAGGACTCCACAGACCTGTTGGCTATTACAGCCCTCCATTTTGCATCTGAAGATGCCGTGCACAAACAAGAACAAGTCACTGAGGCGCATTTGAAGCCCTCAATATCTTCTGTTCAACACTTGGACGAATTGTCCAAACGAATTCAAATCCTTCTCGAGGTCTGATTTAATCAGAGCCCCATGGAACCTACAACATTGTTTATCGGATCCCTTGCCGGCCTGGCTTTGGGCGCGGTATTAGGTTATTTCATCTTCAATCGCATGCTGAACAAGCAAGCGAATCAAATCTTGAGCAAAGCCGAATCACAGGGCGAGAACATCAAGGAAAAGAAGATTCTCCAAGCCAAAGAAAAATTCATTCAACTGAAGGAAAAGCACAACTCAGAAATCAAAGAACGCAGTGCAAAGGTTCAATCACGTGAAGACAAAGTGCGCAATGAATTCAATCAACTAAGTAAAGAGCAAGACCGTCTTAAATCCTCCGAAATCCACGTCACCAAGGAAAAGGAGAAAATCGAACAGCGCCTCGGTGCCCTCGACAACAAAGGCAAAGAGCTCGAAAAAAACCGACAGAAGTCGGTTGAGCTTTTGGAGAAAATATCAAACATGTCGGCAGACGATGCAAAGTCTGCATTGCAGGAACAAATCCTACAGGAGGCCAAGGCGATGGCAACCACCCAAGTCCGAGACATACTAGACGAAGCCAAACAAAGAGCTAGCCATGATGCCAAGAAGATCGTCATTCAGACCATTCAAAGGGTAGCAACTGAACACAGTGTTGAAAATAGCGTGTCTGTCTTCAACATAACCAATGACGATGTCAAAGGCCGCATCATTGGACGTGAAGGCCGCAACATTCGAGCCCTGGAAGCTGCGACAGGTGTAGAGTTTATTGTGGACGACACCCCTGAAGCAATAATCTTGAGCTGTTTTGATCCGGTTCGTCGGGAAATTGCCCGTCTTTCTCTTCACCAGCTTGTCACAGACGGGCGCATACACCCTGCTCGAATTGAGGAGGTTGTGACAAAGGTTAAGAAGAAAATCGAGGAAGAGATTCTTGAAATCGGCAAACGGACATGCATCGACCTTGGCATTCACAACATGAAGACTGAATTGACCCGAATGATTGGTCGGATGAAGTACCGGTCGTCCTACGGACAAAACCTACTGCAGCACAGCCGCGAAGTCGCTAACCTCTGCGCCACAATGGCTGCCGAGCTTGGACTCGATACGAAGGCGGCAAAACGAGCGGGCCTGCTTCATGATATTGGAAAGGTCAGCGATGAAGAGAGCGAATTGCCTCACGCATTGCTCGGCATGAAATTGGCGGAGCGAAGCGGCGAAAAGCCGGACATCTGCAACGCAATTGGAGCGCACCACGATGAAATCGAGATGACAACCCTACTATCACCAATCATTCAAGTGTGCGATGCAATCTCCGGTGCTCGTCCGGGTGCTCGCCGCGAGATGGTTGAAGCCTACGTGCAACGATTGCGAGATTTGGAGAATTTAGCCCTTGAATTCCCCGGAGTGACCAAGTCATTCGCCATCCAAGCAGGTCGCGAACTGCGCGTCATGGTGGAGAGCGATCAAGTATCGGACGATCAATCTGATCAACTGTCATTTGATTTGTCTCAACGCATCATGAATGAAATGACCTACCCTGGACAGGTGAAAGTGACCGTAATCCGTGAAAAACGATCCGTGAGTATCGCCCGCTGATGAGCGAACAGGCAAAACCTGCATTTGCATCTTCCATCCGTTGGCAATCTGTCAATGTGGTGATTCAAGTGGTTTTGCAGTTGATTTTCATTGTGCTGCTTGCGCGGCTCATCTCCAAAGCTGACTTTGGATTGATGAGCATCGCTTTGGTTGTCGTTGGATTCATTGAAATCTTCGCGCAAATTGGTATTGGTCCTTCGTTGATCCAACGCAAAGATTTGTCGGCAGAACAAATCAGAGCTGCCTTCTCATTCAGCGTTGTCCTTGGCTGCGTGTTTTTCATCCTAACTTTTTCTTTTGCGCCCTATGTAGGAGGTTGGTTTGAAAGCGATGAATTGGCTCAAGTTCTGCGCTGGATTGCGCTGAGTTTCATTCTTTCCAGTCTTGCATTGATCCCCCGTAGTTTGCTCATACGCACGATGCAATTCAAAACATTGTTCATTGCTTCGGCCGTGAGCATGGTCGTTGGCAATTTGGTCATTGGCTTGGGCCTAGCTTATGCAGGGTATGGCGTTTGGTCCTATGTAGCCGCCTTGCTCAGCCAAAATACGCTGCTCGGCATTTTTTATTGGCTCATGCGCCCCAAGCAAGCGGCTGGCGCTTGGAAGCCAGGGAATTGGCGAACACTAGGTCCCATGCTCTCTTACGGCGGACGCGCTACGGTCTATAGCCTCATGAATTATGCGTCAAGCAAAGTGGACACGGTCTTGGTCGGTCACCACGCTCAAAACACGACCAACGCAGTTACTTCAGGCAGCACAAGCGTAGATAACGGATGGGCAACTACGGGACTTTATGACCGTTCAGCCTACCTCATGTCACTACCCATCAGTGTGCTGGGTAAGCTCGGTGACAGCGTCCTATTCAGCGGCATGTCCGCCATCCAGTCGGATAAGACGGCGTTGCAGGCTGTTCTAAAACGCGCTTTAGGGCTGATTGCCTGGCTCACGTTCCCGGCTAGCCTAGCCTTAGTTTGGTTCGCGGGAGATGTTGCCGCCTTGCTCCTAGGCGAGCCTTACGCCGAAGCCGAACCTGTGGTTCGGGTACTTTTTATCGGAATTGCTTTTCGTTCCATGATCAAACTGGCTGATGCACTTGTTCGGGCTGTTGACGCATTGAATACAGCCATCATCATCAAGTTCGCTTTCCTTCTTGGGGTCGGCATTTCATCATGGTATGCACTGTCCCGCGGATGGGGCATCGTAGGTGTCGCATGGTCGGTCACTGCTTGGACACTCGTTCAATTTATTTGCTTGAGTTGGTGGACGATTCGTTCTGCCCAATGGAATCTTGCAGATGCAGCTCGCACTACTCTGCCCGGAATAAAGGCGATGGTCATGGCTGGAGCGATCATGGCGTTGTTGTCATGGATTCTGGATCTGGCAATTACCGCAACCGAAGCCGCCCCATCACTCCTTGAGCTGCACTTCATCCATGCAGGAATAGCCGTCTTCAGCACGGCATTGGGGCTTATCGGTGGCGCTTTGATACATCCCGAAGTAGTAGACGGAGGAGACCATGCGCTTCGCAGGCGTTGGACAGCGCACTTGCCTAAATTCTTGCAACAGCAAAATGAGCAATAAGTATGCGCGGACTAAACCTAGCCATTGTGTGTGTCATATTTATCCTGGGTACCACTGGAAGCTCCATCATTGTATTTGCGCAAAACGAAATTGATCGCTCGACTCCTGATACGATTCCGTTCAATAGTGATTCGGTTGCCTTGTCACTCGATACAACTTTTACGCTTGAAGCACTTGTCCAAACTTCAGGGGCGTTAACGGAAGTGGACAGCCTCTGGAACGATTCCATTTGGACGTGGACTGGTGCATGCTTGTCGCCGGCAATAATGTTCCATTTCAGATGGAGCGATGGCGTAACACTGCTCCGTAAACTATCATGCATTGACACGCCGAAGTCCTCCCTCAATTCTTCATCAAGCGTCAACGGGTATACCGGATATTTCGAGGCGACTATGGATTCTCTCTTTGTTGAAGCCCAGAATTCAGGCGAGACCAATCAAAAGTGTTTTCCACCTTTGAGCGAAAACGCCATGAACGGATTTTCCCTGCAAATGGCAGAGGTAATTTTCGAATCAGACAAGGTTCAAATGGCTGAACAATTGGCCGCATCAGAATGCTTGACAAAACCTCAAGCGCGACAACTACTTCTGTCCATCGCAAACGAAGACCGCAGGATGGAGCTGTTCGATAGCTTTTTACAGACACAGGAGTTTTGGACAGTCGATGATGCTGATGGACTCTTCCAATTAAACTTCATCAAAAAACAAGCCAGTGCGCTGTTGAATAACCAATAAAATCGCAGGATAATTCTTGGAAAATTCCGAAACAATTCTGCGGAGTTCATGGTTGGAATATGGAACTTCGCATCATGAAAATCCACAATTTCTCTGCCGGCCCCTGCATTTTACCAGCATCTGTTCTTAGCGAAGCTGCTCAGGCCGTATCGAATTTCAACGACTCCGGCTTGTCTTTGATTGAAATCTCCCATCGCAGCCCTGAATTTGTATCGGTAATGGAGGAGGCCAGAGCACTTGTGAAAGAATTATTGAATCTGCCGGATAGATTCGACGTCCTATTTTTGCAAGGTGGCGCCAGTTTAGGTTTCTTAACCGCAGCCTACAATTTCCTTCCCGACGGTGGCCGCGCTGCTTATATCGACACAGGCACATGGGCAAACAAAGCGGTCAAAGAAGCCAAAAACTTAGGAGGTATCGATGTAATCGGTTCGTCCAAAGACACAAATTACAATCAAATTCCTGATTGCGGTGCTGTTTCGAAAGGTTCGGCTTACCTCCATTTCACCTCAAATAACACCATTTTCGGAACCCAATTTCGAGAAACGCCAGCGACTGAAGTCCCCCTTATAGCGGACATGAGCTCGGATATTTTTTCCAAAGAATTTGATGCAAATCCATTTCATCTCATCTATGCCGGAGCCCAAAAGAACATGGGTCCTGCTGGCACAGTCATGTATGCTTTCGATAAGGAAGCCGCTGGAAAAACCAACCGTAACATACCCTCCTACCTCGATTTAGAGGTGCATGCGAGCAAAGACAGCATGTTCAATACTCCAGCTGTATTTCCCGTTTATGTCACCATGCTCACATTGCGATGGATCAAAGCCTTAGGTGGTGTGAAGGCGATGGAGCTGCGCAATTCAAAGAAGGCAAAATTGATGTACGGCGAAATTGATCGCAATGCACTCTTCAAGGGACATGCCAATGAAGCAAGTCGATCAACAATGAATGCAACATTTCAATTAAAGGATGAAGCCCATGCCCATGCCTTTGATGCATTGTGGAAGGGAGCTGGCATCAGCGGAATAAAGGGACACCGCAGTGTGGGAGGTTACCGGGCATCCATGTACAATGCACTCCCCGAAGAATCCGTTCAAGTGCTTGTCGACGTCATGAAAGAATTGGAGCGCAAAGCTTAATCCCTCACAACCTACAGACCTATATTGATACAATTGAAGACATGAATATACTCGCAAACGACGGCATCCATCCCGCAGGAAAAGCAGCACTGGAAGCTGCTGGACACACCCTCTGGACAGATTTCATCGAGCCCCAAAACCTCGCAGCCTTCATCAACGACAACGCCGTCGATGGACTGCTCGTACGAAGTGCAACAAAGGTGCGTGAGCCTCTTATAGATGCGTGTGCTGAACTTCGATTCATTATACGCGGTGGAGTTGGCATGGATAACATCGACGTGGCCTATGCACGCGAAGCAGGCAAAGATGTGCGCAACACACCCGCAGCAAGTTCACAAAGTGTTGCTGAGTTGGTTATGGGGCACCTCTTCACCATCAGCCGATCTTTGCACGATAGCAACCGCCGCATGCCTGTCGAAGGTGTGGAACAATTCAAGGCCTTGAAAAAAACCTATGGCAAAGGCCGAGAGTTGCGCGGAATGACTCTGGCCATTGTAGGTTTTGGTCGCATTGGACAGTCGCTTGCACAATACGCCTTGGGCTGTGGAATGAAAGTGATTGGGGTAGATCAGCAAAGCGCAACACAGCAGATTGAAGTAACTGTGGGCAATCAATCGGTGCACGTGCAAGTTCCCGTAATGACTTTGCAAGAGGCCCTTCCATTGGCTGATGCCATCAGCTTGCACATTCCGGCTCAAGCAAACGGACAACCTGTGATCAGTACGCTCGAAATAAGCAAGATGAGAAAAGGTGTCATCCTTTTGAATGCCGCACGCGGAGGTGTTGTAGATGAGGACGCGCTTATCGAAGCTCTCGATTCGGGCCAAATTTCAGGTGCAGGAATAGATGTTTTTGTCGGCGAGCCAAAGCCACGACAGGACATCATGCGGCATGCAGGAATTTCACTTTCACCGCACATTGGAGCGGCTACAGGAGAAGCCCAGGAGCGCATCGGTTTGGAAATTGCCTCCATTGTTTCCGAAATTGGTTCGAAATAGAAACGTTGAACTGGATTCGCCCCTTTAATTTAATCGCGCCCGCAGCTGACAAGTCGCACTTGGTTGCCTCTAGGTCATACCTGACATATAGCAAGGCCGAGCTTCGAGACAAATTGGAACGCAACCCGTACTCTTACCTGCACGTGATCAATCCTACGGGATTGGGGTCGCAGGCCGTGAAACGTGGCACGGTTCCATTCTTTGAACAAGTAAAGCAGCGCTACCTCGAATTTAGAGAACGAGAGTGGCTCCAGCCACAAGGAGAAAATAGACTTGCCATTTATCGCCAAACCACTGTCGAACACACCTGCACAGGAATTGTTGCTGGCCTATCGATTCAGGGGATTCATTCGGGGAAGCTCAAGCTCCACGAGCAGACCTTGAAGCGTCGTGAACAGCTTTTCGCCAAATATCTAAACACCGTTTCGTGCAATGCGGAACCTGTGCTTTGCGCATACGACGATGGGGCCGCGCCCTCCGCAGATGCCATCCAACAACGGATGCATCACATCACTGCGAATCGACCGGACATGGACTTTACCACAACCGATCAAATCCGACACTCCATTTGGGTATTGTCCGCCGCAGACTCCAAGGAATTAGCGACTGAGGCACAAGCACTGACTCCTCTTTATTTGGCAGATGGTCACCACCGCGTGGCTTCCAGCCTAGCCTGCAATGACATGAACGCAGATCAACCGGACGGGGCACTCATGGCATACATAATTCCTGAATCTCAATTGCTCATCCGAGGTTATCACCGGGAATTGAAAGATGTCCATTGGACGACGAACCAATGGGAAAACACCCTCGATAAGTTGCACCACCACATCGCATCTGAGCGCGTCGAGCGCTCCGGTCTGGCGGCTCCAGACCAAGAAGGCATCATACACCTGCACACGGATGAATGCACGTGGAGACTCACCTTGAAAGAAAGTAGTATTGACCGTGTAGATGCAGAAATCTTGCAAACCCACATATTTCAGGGCGTTTTCGGGATCGAAGATGCGCGAAACGACCCCAAGCTACACTACATTCCGGGAACCCTTAGCAGCGAAGAGTTGATTCATCGGCTCACGTCACAGCCGGGTCGAGCCATCTTTGAGATGCACCCCATTTCGACCCGTCAAATCAAGGCCACTGCAGATCGTGGTGGATTTTTGCCACCCAAAAGCTCTTGGATTGAACCCAAATTGAGGAGCGGACTTTTTATTCATGAAATCTGAACTCCCCTCTATCCCAGAACGTTTGGCCGCAGTTCGAAGCGAACTGCCTAACCATGTTACGCTGGTTGCCGTTAGCAAGACCAAACCTCAGACGGCAATCGAATCCGCCGCGTCCACCGGACAAATCGAATTTGGAGAAAATCGCGCAGCGGAATTGGCCGAAAAAGCTTCCGAATTGGCTTCATTGAACCTGCGGTGGCATCACATTGGTCATTTGCAAACCAAGAAGGTGAAACAAGTCGTACCCCACGCCCACCTCATCCATGCTGTGGATAGTGAACGATTGCTTTCGGAAATTGAGAAAAGGAGCGCCAGCATTGGAAAAGTTTCAGATGTATTGTTGCAAATTCACATCGCTCAGGAAAGCAGCAAGTTTGGCTGGAGCTTTTCAGAATTCGACACTTTTTTACAGGCTCAATCCTGGAATGAGCTCAAACATGTTCGCATCCGAGGACTCATGGGAATGGCCACCTTCACAGATGACCACCAACAAATTCGAAGCGAATTTCAATCCCTCAAAAAAGCATTCGACACCACATCTTCCATCGGCTCCAGTTGGGACACTTTGTCCATGGGCATGAGTGGTGACTGGAAGATTGCCGTGGATGAAGGCTCGACCATGGTTCGAATTGGCAGTTCAATCTTTGGAAGCCGATGACCAATCGCATGGCACCCTCCACTTCCCAGTCGTCATGGCGAAGATATTATGAGCCGTGGTTAAAGTCTTGGCTCATTCTTATGCCAGCGGTCGGTGCAGGAAGTTACTACCTGACCCGCAATGCTTGGCGTCGAATCCGAGCCATTTTGCAAGGTGAAGCGGGTAGCGTTTGGGACGCACCTCCTGTTCCCGAAACTGCGGAGCCCGTATCTTTTATCGCTTACGGTGTCAGTGCCGCAGTCATCTTCTCTATTTTTTGGATCGTCATAGCACGGCTTTACGTCGCTGCCCAAGCCACTCAACAATCAAATCATCCCCATGAATAGCCTCTCAAAGCGAATAGAAATTTTCGTATTCTCCATGTTGTTTCTAGCCACTGCCGTAATTGCCCCAGCTCAAACGCCCAGCAATATCGAAGCGGCCGAGTACGACCCCTCTGGGAATCGGTGGTTCATTTCAAACAATTCCAGTCTTCTTGAAACGACTGATGGCGGAGCGAGTTATGCCTATTTTGGAAATGCTACCGCCTCCCATGGAATGGAAGTGATTGACGGCCATCTCTTCGCTCTTGGCAACAACGTCATTCGGGCATATTCGCTGGAAACAGCCGAGTTGGTAGGAAGTCACGCCATTCCAGGTGCTGCCTTTCTCAATGGTATGGGCAGCCGAACGAATGAATTGGTCGTGAGCGACTTTAGTAGCGGAAAACTGCATCGGGTCGACATCTCAGATCCCACCAACATGGCAAGTGAGGTCTTGATCAACAATACGGGAACCACTCCGAATGGAGTCGTGATTGACGAAGCCAATAACCGAGCCATCATAGTCAATTGGTACGGAGACGCCCCCATTCTCGCCGTAGACCTTACCACCGCCGAGCTGACTACCGTGGTTGCCAATACGGGATTGGGTAATCTTGACGGCGTAGACATCGATGGGCAAGGGCAATTTTACGTCAGCTCTTGGTCTCCCGCTCGCATCACGCGGTATTCGAATGACTTCAGCATTTCTGAGTCCGTGGTCCAAGGTGCAGGCTCTGGGCTTTCAAATCCGGCAGACATCAGCTATAGCATTGAAACAGATTCTCTGGGTGTTGCCAACAGTGGAAATGGTTCTCCTTCATTTCACTTCTTTGGTTCCACCAGTGATGTGCATGCGACTGAAGTGAAAGAGTCAGTGCATTGGGACGGACAAAAATTATGCGTCGAATCCCATTTGGCAGGAAGCTGGACGCTTTCGTCCTATTCCATCGCAGGGCAATTGATGGCTTACCATGAAATGGAATTGCCCGGAACTGCTGTATACATTGCTCCTGAACGATTGGGATGGGACATTGAGCCTATGTCGATTTGGCAAGTAGTTTCACCATCGGGACAGGTCTATGCAATCAGGCCGGGTCCACGTCAATAGTGAGTCGAATTCGCTTGAAGCGATCGTCCGATTGAAATGCATCCAAGTCTTGGGCAAGCAAACCCTTATAGCCCGTTGGAGCCAAGGATCTTTCGAATTTTAGCAGTATAATTCTATGATACAGATCATTAATTTTACTGATTACAGGAGTCTCTGGACCTATTGCCCGGGCAGCGAATCTTTGACGCAACCGAGAAGCCAAAACTTCTGAAGCGGCTTCTAACCGCTGCTCATCGGAATGCCGTAAGGTCAAACGAATCAAACGGTCAAATGGCGGATAGCGATAGTTCTTGCGCTCTGCGAGCTCTTGGCGCACCAATCCGAGGTAGTCATTTTCCATAACTTTCAACATTACCCAATGGTCAGGATTGTAGGTCTGCAATATGACTTTTCCCCGCTGACCCGATCGGCCCGCTCGGCCCGCAACTTGAGTTAACATTTGAAAAGCACGTTCGAAGCTCCGGAAATCAGGAAAATTCAGCATGCGGTCAGCATTCAGCACACCGACCAAACCAACATGCGCGAAATCCAATCCTTTGCTCACCATTTGAGTACCCACTAAAACATCGAATTCTCGGTTAGCAAATGCTTTAACAAGGCGCTCATGTCCGTGACGACTGCGGGTTGTATCTCTGTCCATACGTGCCACTCTGGCATCGGGGAAAAGCTCCTGCAACTCCTCTTCGACCCTCTCCGTTCCCAATCCCTTGGGCTCCATTGATTTGTTTCCACATGAACCACAAATTGGAGGAGGTGGCGCAATGTGATAACCGCAATGGTGGCAATTCAATTCATTTTTCCACTTATGCACTGTCAAGGGAACATCACAGCGCTCGCATTGAGGCACCCAGGCACATGTACCACATATCCATACAGGTGCAAATCCGCGGCGATTTTGAAAGAGAATAACTTGACGATCCGATTTCAACATCTTCTCGATCTCCATTTTTAAAAGACGGGAGAAATGACCCGACATGGCCCGCTGACGTTGCGCCTTTTTTAAGTCTGCACACACTATTTCGGGTAATAACATCCCCCCATATCGCTCCTTCATCTCCACACGGTCTATTCGTCCATCTTCCGTGAGCCAATGGGTCTCCACGGAAGGAGTTGCAGAGCCAAGAACTAAAAATGCATTGGCCTGGCGAGACAACCACATAGCTGCATCACGCGCTTGGTAGCGAGGAGCAGGATCATGCTGTTTAAAGCTAGCCTCGTGTTCCTCATCCACAATGACCAGACCCAACTTTTGAAAAGGCAAAAACATCGCTGATCGAGGACCTACAACAAGTTGAGCGGGCGATCCCGTTCCCTTTTTACCCAAGACCTCCAACCAAGTTTCGGTGCGTTCACGCGTGGTAAAGCGGCTGTGATACACCTGCAAAAAACGTTTGAAATGAAGCTCCAATCGCTGAATCAATTGGGTCGTTAAAGCAATTTCTGGAACTAGAAAAAGAACCGTCTTGCCTTTTTCCAACGCATCGGCAATAAGGTGGATATACACCTCCGTTTTGCCCGAGCCTGTAACGCCATGCAGCAGCGCAATCCGTTTGCCACTATTATGACTAGAAGTTAATTCGTTGTACGCTCTCTCCTGCTCTGAGCTCAATTGAGGCAATGGTCTATCCTGCACTTGAGAAGTAGATGCCGCCAATTCAGGCTTTTTTATTCGGTGTAAAATTCCCTTTTCTGCCATTCGGCGAATGGCAGCTGAATCAGCATTTGCTGCTTCGATTAATACCTTTTCATCAATTTCAGAATCCCATTGTTGTCCATCGCACAAGGACAGAAAACCGGTGAGGATCCGAGCCTGTTTTGGAGCTCTGCGCTCGAGGTTTTCCACCAACTCTGTCAATGCCTCTTCAAATTGAAAGTCAGTATCTAAACTAACACGGTACACCATTTTAGGTTTGTAACGTTCCTTCCATTCTTCTTCAGAAACAATCAAGCCACATTCCATGAGACCATTGAGAATACGTTGTGGATTCTTCAAATCCACGATAGATGAGGCTTCTGACAACTGGAGCCCACCTTGAGCCAAAATTGCTTCGTAAAGCAACAGCGCGCGATCGTCCACGTCTTGCCAAATGGCATGCTGTCGATTGGGCGGTTCAGGATGGGGTAAGAACCGGGTTTGGCTACTGAGCTTTAATCCGGCAGGCAGTGCTGCACCCATTACCTCTCCACGGGTACACATATAATGGCTGGCCATCCAATCCCATAAATTTCGCTGCTGCAACGGGACAATCGGATAGTCATCGACCACGGCTTCAAGCGGACGCGGAGCATATTCTTTAGGCGGATCATCATGCACCCGCCAAACAATGGCAATGTGCCGCTTACGCGTACCTACTTGAACAACTACCCGCATGCCCGGAATAACCTCTTCATCCTCATCCATCAGGGCATAGGTCAACAACTTAGGAAGTGGCAAGGGCACCACTACATCCGCATATTTTCCCTGGACTTTCATAAGTTCAGCAAATTGGGAAGAAATCCCCACAACTCTTGCACGAACTTGCAGGAAATACTTTTGTTATACCCTCATGACACAAATCGCTTCACCATTGAACACCGGAGAAAAAGCACCGGATTTTCACACGACAATTCAAGACGGTTCAAGCCGGAGCTTGGCGAATTACAAAGGCAAAAAACTCGCTCTGTATTTTTATCCCCGTGACATGACGCCGGGCTGCACAGCACAAGCCTGCAATTTGACAGAACACTTTGGCGCACTGCAGCAAGCTGGAGTTGAAATTCTCGGTGTGAGCCCAGACCCTGCTGCGAAGCACATGAAGTTCATCAACAAATACGGGATCACTTTTGATCTGGCATGTGATGAGGACAAATCATTGCACCAAGCATTTGGCGTTTGGGGGCTAAAAAAATTCATGGGAAAGGAGTACGAAGGCACCCACCGCACCACCTTTTTAATCGATGAAGAAAGCAATATTCATAGCGTGATTCAAAAACCTAAGACCAAGGACCACGCGGCAGAAATTTTAGCGGGATTCGGACTATAAACCGCTTACAACCTTAAAAGTGGGTTCATCGTTGACAAAAAACACCCCACAACGTAAGTTCATTACGATGCAGGTAGGATACCTTCGTCCTAAACAAGAAAACATGGCTGCGGATACACAAAAACTTAAAGCGCTCCAGATGACCCTGGACCGCATGGACAAGACATTCGGCAAAGGTGCTGTAATGAAATTAGGTGATGAGGTGGTGGAGCCCATTGAGTCCATTCCATCAGGATCGTTGACTCTGGACCTCGCATTGGGCATTCAAGGCTATCCAAAAGGCCGTGTAGTTGAAATCTACGGTCCGGAAAGCTCAGGAAAGACGACGCTCGCCATTCACGCCATAGCACAAGCTCAAAAACAAGGCGGTATATGTGCCTTCATCGACGCTGAGCATGCGTTCGATAAGTACTATGCTGAGAGCCTTGGCGTAGACACCGAAAACTTGCTAATTTCACAGCCCGACAACGGTGAACAAGGATTGGAAATTACCGATAACTTAATTCGGTCCGGTGCCATCGATCTAATAGTCATCGACTCCGTAGCGGCTTTGACTCCCCGAGCGGAGATTGAAGGTGAAATGGCAGATTCCTCTGTCGGTCTCCAGGCACGCTTAATGTCCAAAGCACTTCGGAAATTAACAGGCTCCATCAGCAAAACAGGATGCTGCTGCATTTTCATTAATCAATTGCGTGAAAAAATTGGAGTAATGTTTGGCAACCCGGAAACCACAACGGGTGGAAATGCTTTGAAGTTTTACTCTTCGGTGCGACTAGATATCCGACGCTCCACACAGATCAAAGACGGTGACCGTGTGTTGGGAAATAGAACCAAGGTAAAGGTGGTCAAAAACAAGGTAGCGCCTCCATTCCGCAGGGCGGAATTTGATATCCTTTATGGCCAAGGAATTTCGAAGTCAGGAGAAATCATCGACTTGGGTGTTGAAATGAACATCATTAAAAAGTCAGGTTCGTGGTTCAGCTATGGCGAAACGAAATTGGGACAAGGCCGCGACGCCGTCCGAAGTCTATTGCTCGACAATCCAGAATTGCAAGATGAGCTTGAAGCCAAAATCAAAGCTGCCATCCACAAAGAGAACAACCCGGAAATCGTTGAAGAAGCAGAATTGGCTTAATTCACTGCTCATGAATCCTTTTGAATTCGATTACTATTGGATCAAATCGAAGGCACCGATGTTCGGTGCCTTCGCCATTTTATTCGTGAGCTGCGGAAGTCCAGAGCCATCTTCTGACGTGGCCAACAGTGTTGCAGCTCAAACTCCAATGAACGTTCTGAATGCGGCAATTTTGGAGCGTCCAAATGACCCCATCAGCTACCACGATCGCGCTCTTTGGAAGATGGAACAGTCCAATCCCCAAGGAGCCTTTGACGACTGGGGACTGGCGTTGCGCGCCGATTCCGGTTTTGCTGAAGCTTGGGAGCAGCAAGCAGACATGCTCTTTCAGATGCAGAAGTATGAGGAAAGCCTCGCCAAACTAGACGGCTGCCTAAAACATGCTCCTGAGAGTACACCTTGTCTTTTAAAACGCGCTGAATTTGCTATCCACCTTCAACAATTTGAAGAAGCGTTCCAGTATCTGAACGATGCCTTGCGAATGGACAATCAATTGCACGAGGCCTATTGGATGAAGGGCAAGATTTATGCGATGACGGGAACCAATGATAAAGCCTTGAGTTCCTATCAAACTGCCATCGAAGTCAATCCTGAATTTTATGAGGGATTCATCACGTTGGGCATCTTTTTGGCCGAGCAGTCTGACCCTATGGCTGAGGAGTATTATCGATCAGCTATGGAACTGAGCCCATTGGCTGTTGAGCCGGCCTATAATTTGGCCATGTTTTATCAAAATGCACAGCGACTTGATGAATCCATTGAATTGTATCAAAAGATTCTAAACATAGACCCCGAAAATGCTACTGCTTCCTTCAATCAGGGATATATTCATCTGGAGTACCGTGCCGAATACGACAGCGCAGTTTATTGGTTCTCCGAAGCGATTGAACGGTTACCGTACTACCATCAAGCCTTCTTCAACCGTGGTTTGGCCTACGAAAGCTTGGGCATGACCGCGGCGGCCATAGAAGACTACGGCCGAGCCCTTCGAATTAAACCGGACTATACCGTGGCAGCTCGTGCCAAGGAGCGAGCCCTGTTAGAGCAATAATGGGAATGCGCCGAAAAATGAAAGCCTTAAAAAAAGCCCATCAGCATGGAAATGAATAATGCTATGAATGATCAAGAATCATGCAGCTTTATTTCATTCAAAAAAATTAAAAAGTCATGAACGAAAAAAGCCGGCTCGTGCCGGCTTTTTCATTTCCAAATGGGTCTTGGTTACTTCACCTGATCCACCACCGCTTTGAAAGCGTCAGGATGGTTCATAGCCAAGTCCGCTAAAACTTTCCGGTTCAATTCAATTCCTTTGGTGGAACATTTCCCCATGAATACACTGTATGACATTCCGTGTTGACGTGCTCCAGCATTAATCCGTTGGATCCAGAGTGAACGGAATTGACGCTTTCGCTGCTTTCTTCCAGAGTAAGCGTAGAGAAGTCCTTTCTCTACAGCGTTCTTGGCGACAGTCCAAACATTCTTGCGGGCACCGTAGTACCCTTTGGCCATCTTGAGGATTTTTTTTCTACGCGTCCTCGACGCGACTGAGTTGGTTGCTCTTGGCATTTTAAAAGTTCTTTTTGATAAACGGCGCTGGACAATTCCAGACTTGAAAAACCGATTACCGGGTTAAACGTACCGGTTGGTTAGGATTGATCACGCGATTAAGCGCAGAGTTGAGCTTTAATACTCTTCACATCAGCCTTAGAGACTGTTGTAGAGTGTGTCAAGTTTCTCTTCTGCTTGGTACCCTTCTTGGTCAATATGTGACTTTTGAAGGCGTGCTTTCGCTTGATCTTTCCACTTCCCGTGAATTTGAAACGCTTCTTTGCGCTTCCTTTGGTTTTCATCTTCGGCATGGCCTCGGATTTTATGATTGGTTATTTTTTCTTCGGATTGAACAGAACGGTCATTCTCTTTCCCTCGAGTTT
>DDEH01000019.1 GCA_002336085.1 Flavobacteriales bacterium UBA1959
TATTTTGAAGTGATTTCTTACCCCTTGGGGTTGACGGAGCAAAACGCTGACGACTTTTTCGACGGGGTAGATTTGGTGTGCGATGCCTGCGACCAAGTCTCAGCCAAAGCATTGATTCGGTGGCATGCCAAAAGGGCGCAAGTCCCTGTTTTGATGGAAACATCGGATCGAGGAATGCTAGACATCGAACGCTATGACCTGGAGGGGAGCGAATACTTGCACGGTCGAATTTCCGAGGCTATGCTCAAAAATATGTTGCAAGCTGAAGGATGGACTCCGGAATTTTTCAATGCATTTATTGATCTCAGTCAGGCGTCGACTCGGGGAGTCAAGAGCTTGGAGGAGGTAGGAAATACATTGGTGGGCTGGCCTCAATTGTTTTCAGATGTTGCGGCGGGTGGTGCGCATGCAGCGCAGGTAACTCGTAAAATTTTACTAGGGGATTCTGTACCGGATGCCCGCATATACTTGGAATGGGATGAGCAGTTCGTTGAATCCGTCAATTGATCGCGTTCGCAATGCCGAGCGCATTGCTGAGGCTGAGGTCCGCGTGTTTCGCGCAGACCAGTACATGGAATGCTGCCATGATTTGGTGGATGGACATCAGGCCGTGCTCCAAGCATATGGCATTAAAAATCTGACCACATTCAATAGAGATTGGATTGGTGACCCGAGTGTAATTGTTATTGCGGCAATTGCCAAAGGCGCTGGAGTAGACGGTAAACTTGAGCGGGTGTTGGGCGGAGCCCGAATGCATGGCGTGTCGGACATCGAAAACATGCCTCTCATCAAGGCTGTTGGGAATCAAGATAGCAATTTGGTCGATCACATGCAGGTCTATGCGGATGAAGGAGCTTTTGAACTGGGCGGCATGTGGAACAGCATCGAATTGGCGGGAATGGGGGTGGAAGCTACCTTTCTCATCCAAGCTGCCATGGCAACATTGACCATGGTGGGTGGGAGGCACCTCTTCGCATTGACTTCTCCGGTGACGCGTCGCATGCAGGCACCTCTTGCCTTTTTCACAGAAGAAGGGATTGGTCAAGATGGTTATTTCACATACCCAACGGATCGACTTAGGGCGACGATTGCACGGTATACTTTTCCGGAAAACATTGAGCATGTTCAGCCTAAGGTTCGAGAATTACTGGAGAACATTTGGCAGGATCCTGAGCAAGCGACTTACGATGTGCAGGGTCCCAAAGGCGATTTAAAGCTGAAGTTCCGCATCGAAGTCGGATGACTAGACTGACTCTAATCCAGCGTCTTGTTATCGTTTGCTTCCGTTTTGCAGCCGTCGTTTGTACGCTTGTCGCTAGCTTCTCTCTCCAGGCCCAAAATTTTATAGGAACGCGTCTCGAGCACCTTCCAGAAGGATTTGACTCCCAACTCTTGGATGTAGAAGCGGTTGCAGAAGCAGACAGCTGGGTTGCATTTGATCAGCTTGTGCCCAACCTGGGGTTGGGCGAAGAAGTTCAATGGATGCGATTGACTCTTGATCCAAGAACAGAAAATGGCAAACTTATTGAGATTCAGAATGCTGGCATAGATGATTTGACATGTTACATGATTTGTGATGGCAAGATCATAGCAAGTTACCCAGGTGGGATTATGAACTCCGCCAGTGAAAGACATCAGTTCGGGACCTACCCGTCGTTTCCCATCCCTTTGGTTGAATGTGATCGGTTGCATGCACTTTTTCGGATGCAATCGAACAAGCCAATGATTGTCCCTCTTCGCATCTCTGGTCCTCGAAAGGTGCTAGAAGATGCACACCAACGCAATATTTTATTCGCAATTTATGCTGGCGTCATGCTTGCCATGTTGCTGTACAATTTCTTCTTGTTCTTGAGCATTGGTGATCGCAGCTATTTGCATTATGTCCTCTTTATTTTTTCCGTCGGTGGAGCGCAGCTGGCACTCAATGGGTACGGCACTATTTTTGGAGTGGACCATTGGCCTTGGATGAATTTGCGTTTGATTCATTTGTTCGGAGTGTTTAGTGGACTAACGACAATCGTTTTTGTGCAGAATTTTTTGAGGCTGAGTCGTTATGTCCCTTGGTTGAACAAGCTTTTAAACGTCTACTTTCTTCTTTATCTGGTGGCTTTGGCTTTGGCCTTGGTAGGACGTTTGGAGTGGAGTTACCAGCTCATTAATTTTTGTGCGGCGGCAATATTCTTTTTTATTCCGGGGACCATCATTACCATGCGCAAGGGTTACAGTCCTGCCAAGTACTTTCTACTTGCGTTTACCGTATTCATTTTTGCAGTTGTCATTTTTGTCCTCAAAGACTCGGGAGTAATTCCTTACAACTCTTGGACTTTTTATGCCTTGCCGCTTGGGAGTGCCATTGAAATGGTTGTTTTAAGTCTTGCCTTGGCAAGTCGAATCAATCAATTGAAGAAGGAAAGTGTTCAAGCCCGTGAAGAGCAATTGCGCGTCTCGCAGTTGAATGAGCAAATGGTTCGTGAACAAAACACGGTATTGGAGGAGCGAGTGGCAAAGCGGACGGAGGCATTGGAGAATGCGAATACCACCATGAAGGATACATTGGAGGATTTGCAATCAGCACAGCAACAATTGATTCAGAGCGAGAAGCTTGCTTCTATCGGTCAATTGACAGCGGGTATTGCGCATGAGTTAAATAACCCTATCAATTTTGTCGCTTCAAGTGCACAGTCTCTGCGGCGTGATTTTGAGGATTTGAATCAGGTGGTCAATGAGTTGAAGGCAATGGATCCAGCTGATCCGGGTCTGGCTGATCGGATGTCCATGGTCAAGGAGATGTTTGGTAAGCTGGATATTGAGTTCACTCAAAAAGAGATTGAAGAACTGCTCAATGGCATTGAGGACGGTACGAAGCGAACTTCTGAAATTGTGAGGGGATTGCGAATCTTTAGCCGAATGGATGGTGATAATTTCACGTTAGCCCACATCAATGAATTGATTGAGTCCACCCTGATTGTTCTTAGAAGCAATTTGAAGGATCATACGGTTGTAGAGGCAAATTTGGGCGAAGATCTACCCCAATTAAGCTGCCAACCTGGTCGACTTAATCAAGTGTTTATGAACATCATTACGAATGCGTCTCAGTCTATGGAAAGCGCAGGATTAAGCGTTGAAGAGAGCAAAGTTTTGATTTCGTCACGCAAGGTTGATAGCATTGGTCAATCTTGGATTGAAGTGCGTATTAAGGACCATGGTGCTGGAATGTCAGAAGGGGTGAAGGCACAGATCTTCGATCCCTTCTTCACGACCAAGGCCGTGGGTGAAGGCACTGGTTTGGGGTTGAGTATTGTCAGGGGCATCTTGAGCGACCACAATGCCGAGGTGGAGGTGGATACGGATGAAGGTGTAGGTACAGAATTTATAATTCGATTTCCGTTATGATCAACGTACTGTATTTGGATGACGAACTGCATAACCTCACGGCGTTTCGCGCGGCGTTTCGAAGGGACTTCCATGTTCATGTGACCACTGAGCCCACCGAGGCCGTTCGGATTCTTCGAGAACAACCCATTGAGGTAATTATCTCAGATCAAAAAATGCCAACCTTGAGTGGTGTTGAGTTTTTTGAATTGATCATGCCGGATTTTCCGGATCCCGTTCGCATGTTGTTGACAGGGCACGCCGACATAGATGCCGTCATTGATGCGATTAATAAAGGACGGATTTATCAATACATCGCCAAGCCTTGGAACGAGTCAGAGCTCAAGGCCATGGTGATTGAGGCATCAATGTTATTCCATCAGCGCAAGGCCGTTGCGACTGAAGGCGAGGTGCTTTTGAGTAAAATGCAAGAGGCCCGAGCCATGGCGTTGAAGATTCAACGTGCCACAGATCAGGCCCAAGCTTTAAGTGCGGAACAAGCCGCTGAGATTAACAGGAATGCGCAAAACATAAATCGCTTGCTCGCGAATTAAGCCTTCGCTCCGAAGGTTTATCGGATGTATTTGAAATCCTCTCCTGGCTTTATGTTTTGTAAAGTAGCTAGGATTAATTGGATGCAGTTTTCAACGTCATCGCGGTGAACCATTTCGACGGTGGTGTGCATGTAGCGCAATGGCAAGCTTATCAAGGCGCTGGCGACACCTTTGTTGGAATAGGCGAATGCATCGGTATCTGTTCCTGTGAAGCGGCTCGCGGCCATTCTTTGCAGTGGAATTTTTTCCGCTTCTGCCGTATCAACGATGCGTTGAAGAAGGTTGTTCTGAACAGCGGGACCATAGGTGACACCCGGTCCTTTCCCAGCGGCAACATCACCATTTTCGATTTTGTTCATCATTGGCGTCTGGGTACAATGGGTGACATCTGTTACAATCGCTACATCGGGTTCGATCCGTTCTGCGATCATCTGAGCTCCGCGCAATCCAATTTCTTCCTGGACAGAATTTGTGATGTAAAGTCCAAAGGGTAATTTTATTTTTCTCTCATGCAGCAGACGTGCGACTTCCGCAATCATAAATCCTCCGGCTCTATTATCGAGCGCACGCCCCACGTACCAGTCTTTGTTTAAGACCATGAATTGGTCTTCGTATGTGACGACACATCCGACGTGGATGCCCATTGCTTCCACTGCCTTTTTGTCTTTGGCTCCGACATCGAGAAAGATGTTTTTCATGCTTGGAGCCTCTTCTTTGCCCGGGGTTCGCGTATGAATTGCGGGCCAGCCAAACACGCCTTTTACGATGCCTTTGGGAGTGTGGATGTCCACCCGCTTTGACGGTGCAATTTGATGGTCACTGCCACCGTTGCGCTTCAGATAGATGTATCCATCTGTTGTAATGTAGTGGATGAAATAGCTGATCTCATCGGCATGGGCTTCGATGACCACTTTGAACGGAGCATCCGGATTGATAACACCGACCACGGTACCATAAGTGTCAACCATGTGCTCGTCGATATAAGGTCGAATGTAATCCAGCCAAAGCTGTTGCCCGCTGCTTTCGAATCCAGTGGGACTTGCGTTATTGAGGTACGCTTCGAGAAATTTCTCTGAAGTCTTCTTGATGATGCTTTTCTTTTTTGCCATGCAACAAAAATACCCGAGCACTCGCTATACAATCGCAATATTTTGCGTTTGATTTCAACAAAGATTTCACGTCGCCAGTCCCATGTGTAGCCAGTTCAAATCGCGTAGCAGTTCTTATTAATGAGTTCCAGTGCAATTAGTTGACGTGCCTCTTTGGTATTGAAGTCCTCTGTCTTGGCGAATCGCTTCATTCCCATGAGCATCATTTTCAATTCGTCGCCTTCTACAAACGCCAGCAAGGCTTCCTTGCCAGCGCTGTGAATCCATTCTGACGCCTCATAGGTATATACACGCATTATGGCTTCTTGCACACTAAGATCCGCTTCTTGCCCGCGAATACTCCGCAGCTTTTGAACCCGTAAGATGGTTGATTCGGCAGTATATGCCCAAATAAGCATGTCAGCAATATTCATTAAGATCTCTTGTTCTTTGGCCAAACTCATCATGAGTTTTTGGGCAGCTGAACCGGCAACCATCAGTATGGCTTTCTTGAAATTTCGAATGTATTGTAGTTGCTTTTCAAACAGATCTGAAGATGGAATGGTCATTTCGGGTACTCCGGTTAGTTCTGAAGCGACGGCCATAGCAGGGGTCATCAAATCAATCTCTCCCTTCATCGCTTTTTTAAGAATCATATCCACCGTCAGCATTCGATTAATTTCATTCGTGCCTTCGAATATTCGATTTATCCGAGCGTCGCGGTAGGCCAATTCTGCCCGTGTCTCAGCGCTGTAACCCATGCCTCCAAAGATTTGGACAGTTTCGTCGACCACGTAATCCAATACTTCCGAACCCAATACTTTCATCATCGCACATTCTGGAGCGAAGTCGGCGATTCCTTTTAGTGTGGCCTCGCCGTGTTCTACCCCATCCGCTTTGAGCGCTGCAATTGCGTCGTCGATGTTTTGCGTGGCACGGTAGAGCGCAGATTCCTTCGTAAAGAGACGAATTGCACTCTCAGCTAACTTGTACCGAATGGCACCGTACTTCGAAATAGGGCGACCAAACTGTTCCCTCTCATTGGCATATTGCACGGCATGCGAGCAAGCACTCTTGGCGGCTCCGAGAACGGCTCCGCCCAATTTGATCCGTCCAATATTAAGAATATTGACAGCGATTTTGAATCCCTTTTGACGCTCATAGAGCAAGTTTTCGGCGGGAATCTTTACATCGTTGAAGAAAATTTGGCGGGTTGAAGACCCTTTGATGCCCATTTTCTTTTCTTCTGGGTTTTTTGAAATGCCTTCCGCATGCCCATCGACAATAAACGCAGTAAGGTTTTCATCGTCGTCGATTTTGGCAAACACAATCATCACATCGGCAAAACCGCCGTTGGTGATCCACATTTTCTGTCCATTGATGACATAATGCGTGCCGTCATCGGTGAGCTTGGCCGATGTTTTACCGTTGTTGGCATCTGATCCCGCACTGGGTTCAGTGAGGCAATAACACCCCTTGAGTTTGGCACTTGCTAATCCTGGGATCCATTTCTTTTTCTGCTCGTCATTTCCGTAATAAAGAATGGGCAAAGTACCGATCCCGGTGTGAGCGCTAAAGCTTACGCTAAACGAGTGCGCGCCTCCGATGGCTTCCGTGATAAGCATAGTTGATTTAAAATCGAGCCCCATTCCCCCCAATTCCTCAGAGACAGAGCTGCCAATAAGCCCAAGTTCTCCGGCCTCCTCCATTAACTGTGGCACAAGCCCTTCCTCCTGCTTTTCAATGCGCTCAAGATTGGGTATGATGCGTTGCTCTACAAAGTCCAACGTCATTTCCTTCATCATAAGCTGCTCTTCGTTCCATTCCTCAGGGATGAAGATGGCGTCAGCAGTTGTTTCGCGGATGAGGAATTCGCCCCCGCGCAAGGCATTGTATTGATCAGACATTTTGAATCAAATTATACGTTCATCATTTCAAAAACTCCAGCAGCTCCTTGGCCCGTTCCAACACACATTGTGACCATGCCATAGCGAGCATTTTTCATGTGCAATTCGTTCATCATTTGAACAGTTAGTTTCGCACCTGTGCATCCAAGTGGATGTCCCAAGGCTATCGCACCACCGTTTGGATTTACTAGCGCTGGATCGAGGTCAAGCGCTTTTAGTACGGCAACGGATTGGGAGGCAAAAGCTTCGTTCAACTCTACAGCTCCAAGGTCATTCTTTGAGAGACCGGCTTTGCGCAATGCTTCGGGCACGGCATGTATAGGGCCGACTCCCATTATACGCGGTTCCAGGCCGCTCACATGATAACTCGCGAGACGCGCAATAGGCTCTACGTTTAACTCTTTGAGCATTTTTTCTGAGACGACTAGAACAAAGGCGGCTCCGTCGGAAGTTTGAGAGCTATTGCCCGCGGTCACGGTTCCGCCTTGCGCAAATACCGGTCGTAATCGAGCGAGTCCGGCTTCAGATGATTCGCGTCTAACTCCTTCATCGGTGTCCACAATGTGCTTGCGTTCTTGCCTATTTTCCGTCTTATCCAGATAAACCTCAGACACTTCGATAGGAGCAATGCCGGGCGCGAAACGTCCGGAATCAATGGCAGCGGCGGCTCGCAAATGACTATTCAATGCGAATGCATCTTGCTCCTCTCTGCTTACTCCAAAGTCCTTGGCAACGGCTTCCGCAGTTAGTCCCATGCCCCAGTACCAATCGGGATTGGACTTGGCAACTTTTGCATTGGGTACAATTCGCCATCCTCCAAATGGGATAGGAGACATGGATTCGATTCCACCTGCGAGTATACAATCTGCCATACCTGCATGGATTTTAGCAGATGCGATGGCAATGGTTTCTAAGCCACTGGCGCAATACCGATTTACCGTCATGCCTGGAACTTTTTCGGTATCGAGTCCCATGAGGCTCACCATTCGACCGATATTCAGACCTTGTTCTGCTTCCGGAGTGGCGTTTCCAACGATTACATCGTCGATGCGTTCTTTGTCCAATTGAGGGAAATCCCCCAGCAATTTCCGGATTACTTGCTCACCCAAATCATCGGGCCTCACAAATCGAAACACTCCCTTGCCCGATTTCCCAACCGGCGACCGGTAACCTCCTATGATGTATGCATTCATGGGTTTAATTTCTTAGAATTTTGCCTTTTTGAATAAGACTTTGCATGCGCTCCAGCGTCTTGCGTTGCTTGCACAATTCAACAAATGCTTTGCGTTCGAGGTCCAATAGGTAATGCTCGGAGACTTCTGTTCGTTCACTCAAATCACCGCCACACATTACAAAGCCGAGCTTTTCACTGATGAGTTGGTCGTGTTCAGAAATGTAATTGCCGCTCTTCATGCTGTGCGCACCGACGTAAACAATTCCCAATCCCTCTTGACCGGCAACAGTGATGTCTTTTCGTTCGAGCGGCATCGTATATCCCGAAGCGGCTAATTCCATCGCTGCGCGTTTGGCTTTGGCCAGTTGATCCCTGCGGTTCACTACGACTTCGTCAATCCCTTTGCGCAAGTAACCCAGTTCAAATGCCTCGTGTGCAGAAGTGGCCACTTTGGCTTGCCCGATGGTCAAGAAGCGATCGCGCAATCGGTTGATTCGCATATCTCCTTCGTGCATCTCATCGTTCAATCGAACTACAAACTCCTTTGTTCCGCCTCCAGCAGGAATGACTCCAATTCCAAATTCAACCAACCCCATATAGGTTTCGGCATGGGCGATAACTTTATCTGCGTGCAAGCAGAGCTCACACCCCCCACCTAAGGCCATTTGATGCGGAGCCGCCACCACGGGAATCCCGGAGTAACGCATGCGCATCATTGTTCTTTGGAATACCTGTATTGCATAATTGAGATCGTCCCATTCTTGTTCCACGGCGAGCATGAAAATCATGCCCACATTGGCGCCTGCGCTAAATTGTGCTCCTTCATTGGACACAACTACGCCTTTCCATTGGACCTCATTTTCTGCGAGGTCAATCACTTTGTTTAGTCCTTCTAAAACTTCAGAACCAATTGAATTCATTTTTGTATGAAAGGATATATTCAATATCCCATCACCCAAATCATGGATTGTAGTGCCTGAATTGGACCACACTACTGCAGATTCTGGGAGCCAACTGAGAGCAATGCGATTTTCTTGTCCAGGGATTGCCTCGTATCTGTCGTTTTGCGGATTCCAGCACTCCCTTATTCCATCTCTGTTTCTGTAAAAAGTCCCTGCACCCTTGCTGGCAAATCGATCCACCCACTCAGGTAGCTTGAGGTCTTTTGCCTTAATGGCTTGGCAGCCGGCTTCAAATCCAATGGCGTCCCAGCTTTCAAATGCGCCCAATTCCCAGCCGAAGCCGGCACGAAGAGCATCGTCGATTCGATACGGTTCGTTGGCAATCTCTGGCACGCGCTGTGCCACGTAGGCGAAGACGTCAGAGAAAATTTTGCGATAGAAATCGCCGGCCTCATCTGAACCGTTAAAAAGTAGTTTCGTCCGTTCCGATAGATTGTCTATGTTTTTGGCAGCTTCGAGCGTCGCGAATTTCACCTTGACCTTGGATCGGTATTCCAAGGTTTTGAGGTCGAGCACGAGGATTTCACTTTTGCCTTTTTCGCTTTTGACTTTCTTATAAAATCCAGCGCCTGATTTGGAGCCAAGGCGGTCGTTGTCAACAAGGTGTTGGACATAGCTTGGAATTTCGAAAGTTTCCCGCCTTTCGTCGTTTGGACAATTGTCTGCGACACCCCGTGCGACATGCACCAAGGTGTCAAGTCCAACAACATCACACGTCCGGAATGTGGCGCTTTTGGGTCGACCCATGGCTGGTCCGGTGAGTTTGTCAACGGCTTCCACCGATAATCCCATGTCTTGTACGGTGTGGAAAAGTGCTTGGATGGCAAATACTCCTACACGATTGGCTATGAATGCCGGTGTATCCTTGCAGAGCACGACCTGTTTTCCCAAAATACGCTCACCATAGTGAGTGAAAAAGTCCAGAACCTCTGGTTTAGTTTTGGGCCCCGGGATGATTTCAAGGAGCGGCAAATAACGAGGAGGATTGAAGAAGTGAGTCCCGCAGAAATGTGCTTGAAAATCTTCTGATCGGCCCTCACTTAATTGAGCAATGGGTATCCCTGAAGTATTGCTCGTTATTAGTGTCCCCAGCTTGCGTACGGCTTCAATACGCTCAAACAATTGCTGTTTGATGTCCAATCGTTCTACTATGACTTCAATGATCCAATCGCATTCGCCGAGTCGCTGGAGGTCGTCATCGAAGTTTCCCGTTTCAATGCGTTTCGCAAATCGTTTGGAATACAGTGGGGAAGGGTTGGATTTTAGTGCTGTCTTGAGGTGTCCAGCGGCCACCGAACTTCGATGTCCCTCAGCGGCTGGCAGATCGAGCAAAAGAACTTCCGACCCTGTTTGCGCAAGGTGGCAAGCAATTCGTGAGCCCATGACGCCAGAACCGAGGACGGCCACGCGTTTAATTTTGTGCAATGGGAGAGTGGTCATGAAGGGGTCTGGGGTTTAAGATTTTTGCTTTGGATATTCAGCAGAAGCTCTTCTGGTTGATCTAGGATTTCATTCAATCGTTTCATTTCTTCTAGGAGACGATTCACGGAGTCGATGCCAAGAAGTTCACGCAGCCGTTCATTTACAGTAACGACGAGATCACGGGCTTGTCTTCGAGCACCTACTCCTTCTTTCGTGAGAAATACCCGCATCACTCTGCCATCAATTAAGTCTGGCAGTCGCTCAATAAGCCCCATGGTTTCCATGCTACGGAGTGATCGACTCAGGCTGGTGGGCTCCATTCCCATTTTCGGGCCGAGTTGTGTGGATGGAGTGCCTTCGCGTTCGGTATGGAGCAGGATAAAAACATAGGAAAACGGAATTCCTCTGCGTTCGGCTTCCGAAGCATATAGTCTTGAAAGCTTTGTCCAGCCCCAGCGCAAATGAAAATCGATTGTGTCAACGGGCTTCATGTCAGCAATGTACGATTTAATTGCTATGCATGCATAGTAAAAACAAAGAATTATGCATGCATAGTATTTCCCCGGGACTAAGACGATAGGGATTCAGATAAGATTGCCGTCTGACAATTTCATTACGTGGTCTCCGCGCTCTGCAAGCTTTTCGTTGTGGGTAACAACGATAAAGGTTTGATCTACGCG
>DDEH01000090.1 GCA_002336085.1 Flavobacteriales bacterium UBA1959
CCATAAGCGGCACTTTCCTCATAAATTGGCGTGCGCAATTTGAAATGCTGCTCAATATTGTAAGGCTTGATTGGGAACAACGGCTTGATGCGATCGGCCAGTTCGCCGTCACTTAAACCCGTTTTGCCCGTTCCATATGTATTCATGTAAAAACCAACGGGCTCCGCAACGCCAATGGCATATGCCAATTGCACCAAAACTTCATCACAAGCACCGGCAGCCACCAGATTTTTGGCGATGTAGCGAGACGCATAAGCCGCAGACCGATCCACCTTCGACGGATCTTTTCCACTGAAGGCGCCACCACCGTGTGCTCCTCGGCCGCCGTATGTATCCACAATGATTTTGCGCCCTGTTAATCCGGTATCTCCGTGCGGTCCGCCGATGACAAACTTTCCGGTCGGATTGACATGCAATTTGATATCGTTGCCAAACAACGTCTGAACACCTGCACCCATTTGTGCTTTGACGCGAGGAATCAACACATCCTTAACGTCCTGTTTGATTCTGGCCAGCATAGCCGGTTCCAAATCAAAATCATCATGCTGGGTTGAAACCACAATCGCTTCGATGCGTTCCGGTGTATTATCGTCGGCATATTGAATGGTCACCTGCGACTTGGAATCGGGACGCAAATACGGCATCGGGCTTGGCGACTCACGGCGAATGGCTGCTAATTCCAGCAACAAACGATGCGATAAGTCCAGTGGCAGCGGCATGAAATTCTCCGTTTCGCGGCAAGCGTAACCGAACATCATGCCTTGATCACCCGCTCCTTGCTCCTCAGGGTTCGAACGTTCCACACCTTGATTGATATCGCTTGATTGCTCATGAATAGCGCTTAAAACGCCGCACGATTGCGCATCAAACATATACTCGCTCTTCGTGTATCCAATGCGAGCAATGACATCCCTCGCGATATTCTGCACATCCAAATAGGCTTGACTTTTCACTTCACCCGCAAGCATAACCTGACCTGTCGTGACCAAGGTCTCACAGGCCACTTTCGACTGCGGGTCAAAAGCAAGAAAATGATCAATCAACGCGTCGCTAATCTGGTCAGCAACCTTATCGGGGTGTCCTTCAGAAACGGACTCGGAGGTAAAAAAATAGCTCATAGTAAGTTTGCCTAAGTTAACTCAGGAGTTTTTTCTTCCGCGGTTGAATTTGAATTTTACCGCGCTTATCAAGAAAGAACATGGAAATTGTACCGATACAAGCATTAGCAACACGAAAATGTGCCATTTCGAAAAAATTAAGAAATCACCTCCATAAGATTCATCTATTCCCAATTAAATTTAGCACTGAAAGAAAAAATAAACTGCAATGTCACAAATTGATGCCTACCTCCAGTTAACTCATTCCATTGATGGAGATTTTCAAAAGGCACTGACCGCCTCAGATGCAATAAGTCTTCTCCAATCAGGAAATGACCGTTTCTTATCCGAAAAGTCCATTAAGCGCAATCGGATGGACCTGCTTCAAGGGGCAGCAGAGGGACAGGCACCTTATGCCGCAGTCCTCGGATGCATTGACAGCCGAGCGCCGATTGAGGAGCTGTTCGATGCGGAGATCGGAGATTTATTTGTTGCACGCGTAGCGGGCAACACGGTAAACGAAGATATCTTGGGGTCACTTGAGTACGCGTGTAAATACGCCGGTTCCAAAGCCATATTGGTTTTGGGCCACACCCAATGTGGAGCAGTAAAAGGAACGTACGCGCAACTAGAAGATGGAAATCTGACAGGGTTACTTCAGCGGATTGAACCTGCAGTCACGGCTATTCGTACAGAAGTTGGCAGTGTGCCTACCAACGATGCCATCGATCGATGCGTCGCAAGCAACGTCGATTTGGTCTGCGAGCGCATCCGCAAGGAAAGCAGCATATTGAGAGAAATGGAGTCACGCGGTGACATCATTGTCGCCGGAGCCATCTATGACGTTGCAACAGGAAAGGTGAGTTTTCGCCTCTGAAGCGCTATCACTACAAGGACATTTTTAAAGCGATTACTTTTCCCTAAAAAACAACCGAATCGTTACACCGGATAAATTCCATTTCGATCGAATGTGATTTTCCAAGAAACGCTTGTAAGGCTCCTTCACATACTGCGGCAGGTTGCAGTAAAATGCAAATGTTGGTGTCTGCGACTGAATCTGTGTCACGTATTTGATCCGAACCATCTTGCCTTTGTACATCGGAGGAGGCTGGTTCTTCATGATGGGAAGCAAGAAGTCATTGAGCTGGCTCGTTGAAATTTTTCGCTTCCTATTTTCAAAGACACCCATTGCCACTTCAAACGCCTTCAAAATACGTTGCTTCGTTAAATTTGATGTAAAGACGATAGGAACATCCGTAAAGGGAGAAATCTTCTCCCTAACGGCATTTTCAAATTCCTTCATGGTGTGTGTGTTCTTCTCGACCAAGTCCCACTTGTTCACGAGAATAACCACTCCACGGTAACTACTAACGATCTGCCAAAAAATAGCTTGATCCTGACGCTCCATACCATTTTGCGCGTCCAAAAGCAGCAGGCAGACGTCGCTTTGTTCAATCGAACGAATCGTTCGAACGGTACTGTAGAACTCTAATTGATCTTCAATTTGCTTTTTCCGGCGCAAACCTGCTGTATCGATCAGTTCGAAATCAAAACCATACAAATTAAAATCAGTGTGAACACTGTCGCGTGTAGTTCCCGCTATGTCAGTGACGATGTTCCGGTTATTGCCCACCAACGTGTTAATCAGTGTGCTCTTACCAACATTGGGCTTTCCAACAACGGCAAGCTTTGGAATACCTGATTCTTCGCTAATTGGCTCCGGTGGCATCAACGCAACAAGCGCATCAAGAAAATCACCAGTTCCATATCCACTCGATGAACTTACGGGATGAACCAACGAGTCCAATCCTAATCGATAGAACTCAGCAGTTTGCACATCGTGCGCACCAGTATCCACTTTGTTACAAGCCAAGACAACTTCCTTTCCGCTCTTGCGAAGCAACCTAGCTATGTCTTCATCCAAGTCTGTTATTCCTGTTTGCGAATCGACCATGAACATAATAACTGCGGCTTCCTCAATGCTGATCTGAACCTGGGCTCGAATAGCCGCCTCAAAAGCATCGTCACTTTTCGTAATCCAACCACCAGTATCTATCACAGTAAACTGCCTTCCAATCCATTCCGCACGACCATATTTTCGGTCTCTCGTAGTGCCACTTGTAGGGTCTACAATCGCATCCTTGGTCTCCGTCAGACGATTAAACATCGTAGACTTCCCAACATTTGGACGTCCCACTATGGCTACCAAGTTATTCATGCGTTCAAAACTACTAATTGTTTCTTAAACTGCTCCTGACTAAAATAATGCAAAAAAAAAGGGCCCTCCGAAGAGGGCCCTAAGAACGGCATCGACATACTCTCCCGCGAAAGCAGTACCATCTGCGCTGGTGGG
>DDEH01000119.1:0-37077 GCA_002336085.1 Flavobacteriales bacterium UBA1959
ACGGCATGCCCTTTGGTCGTGTCTGAAAAAAACTTCATGTCGTCACGCAACCGCCAAACCAAGTCGTTATCCCGACCGATTACACCGTTTTCAGCAACTGCTACAATAATCGAAATATGCATCTAATTGCCTTGGGGGTTAGACCGATATGGCTGCTTTAATATGCGGCATGGGGTCATAATTTTCCAGCTTAAAATCATCGTATGTAAAGGCAAACAAGTCTTTCACATCGGGATTCATCCACATGGTTGGCAATTTTCGCGGTGCACGCGCAAGCTGCTCACGGGCCTGTTCGACGTGATTGGCGTAAACGTGAACGTCTCCGAACGTATGCACGAATTCTCCTGGTTCCAAGCCACACACTTGAGCCATCATCATGGTGAGGAGCGCATACGAAGATATATTAAACGGAACCCCCAAAAAGGTATCCGCCGAGCGCTGATACAACTGGCAGTTTAATCTTCCGTTGTCCACATGAAACTGAAACAAGCAATGGCATGGAGGCAATGCCATGTCATCAATAAAGCTTGGATTCCATGCTGAAATTACGTGGCGCCTGGAATACGGATTGTTTTTGATTTGATCCACCAATTTCACAATTTGATCCGTGTGGGTGCCATCGGGATTGGGCCAACTGCGCCACTGGTAACCATATACCGGACCAAGATTGCCATCGTCATCTGCCCAATCATCCCAGATGCGCACTCCATTTTCTTTGAGGTAGGCAATATTCGTGTCTCCTTTTAGAAACCACAACAATTCATGAATGATGGAACGAAGGTGTACTTTTTTCGTAGTCAGCACCGGGAAACCGTCACTAAGGTCAAACCGCATTTGGTAACCAAAACAACCAATCGTGCCTGTCCCCGTGCGATCTTCCCGCAACGTTCCATTCGTAAGAATGTGATCCAATAAATCCAAATATGCTCGCATGCACCGAAGATATTTCAGATGCCGGAAGATTTAGCCACCCGTTGAAAAGGCGTGGAAAAAGTTCTGAAATAAAACGCTAGGTGAAATGGCGTCTCAACCAAGAAGAGTTAGCAGACCCTTGGGCAGACGTTCCCCATCGATAAAGTGCATTGATGAGCAGCAAATGCAATATCAACGCACCATGGAGAGGCAGAATGTACCAAGGCCAAGACAAATCCCAAACAAATGGATTATCTACCTTGGGAGCCTCCCACATGTACATGTAATTCGCTGAGACTGCACCGGGATAGAAAGTGTTTAGCCCCCAATTAAAAACTCCAACGAACGTGGTCAAAACAGCAACCGATGCATAGGTCCAAATCCACCCCCATTTTGGGAAACGAAACCCGAAGGATTGAGCCATAATTATAGGCATGATTACAATCGAAGTATGCTTGAAGTAATAATCGAATAGTACCAGAGGCGCATCCCCAATAGTCAGCTGAGGAGTGAGCAGCGCATGCACCCCTCCAATTGTGCCTGTGAAAGCGGAAAACATGAAAAGATTTTTGTTCTTGAAAAAACAATTCAATCCCACCAAGGCATAATTAACGCCGCAGAGATGCAACGGTAAATTCCGATGCCATGACATGTCATGATTGGGATTGATAAAGCCATAAATTGGCATGACTAAGTTCGCGATGATCAGAATGACTCCTGCTTTGCGCAAGGCTGCATCGCGGGACTTCTCGTCCAAGTAAGCAAACATTCTTACAACCAGGAAACCCACTAGAATGCTTCCAATCATAAAGATCCAATAGCGGATCTCATTGGCATGAATAACAACGTCGTAACTGTTCAATGTATTCGGATAAAGTACTTTGCTGATCATTTGGCAGCGGGCCAATTTACAGCGCAAAAATCACATTTAGAGTGAAATATTTTGGGTCCCCTCGTGAATAATGGTCTGCGTTGGAAATGCAAAATCCAATCCAGCCGAGTTGAAACGGTTCAGAATCTCCAAATTAACCATGCCTGGAGTCAAGCAAACATCAGCCTCTTTTCGGACGTAGTAAATGGCGCTCACGTTCAATGAAAAGTCACCAAAACCACTGAACCAAATCAGAGTGTCGTCTTCGGTTCCAATATGCTTCTCGACGATCTCCGTCAAGATTCCAATGGCTTCTTCAATTTTATTGGGAGCGGTGTCGTATGTGAGTCCCAGGTCCAACCGAATTTTCCGTGCGGGCTCCGCCGTGACATTTTCAACCAAGCTGTCCGTGAATTTGTGATTTGGGATGGTCACAATTCGTCCGGCGAGGGTCTTAATGCGGGTCGACCGGATGCCAATTTCCGTCACCGTTCCATCCACACCGGCAACCTGCACGCGGTCGCCCACCAAAAACGGTTGGTCGACAAATACCGTAATGCCTCCAAAAATATTTGCCACAAAATCCTTGGCCGCAAGACCCATGGCCAAGCCTCCAATTCCGACGCCCGCCAGCAGCGCAGCGACATCATAGCCCGCATTATTGAGAGCCATAATGAATCCGAGAATCCAAACCGTGGAGCGGAGCGTTTTGCGCAAGATGGGAGCCACTTGGGACATCATTTGCGATGAAGATTTTTCCGCTGCCCCCATAAACAAATTGCCCAAGACACTATCCACAAGACGCGCTGCCATCCAAGTGACGTTCAATGCAACTGCAATGGAGAAGACGTGATCCATAAAGGCATCGGCATCCGCGCCAAAATGCAAGTGATCGTAACCGAACCACAGCCCCAACAGGACCACAGATAATGAAAGAGGCTCTTCCACTTGGTCCACGATTATGTCATCGAGTTTTGTCTCACTTTTCGCGGCCAGTGATTTCATCCTTCGGCTGAACCATCGGTAAACCAGTCGACCGGCAATAACGCCTCCAAGTGCCCAAGCGAGAGCAATCAACCACTCCAATATCGGGTTGCCTAAAAAATCAGTGTCTAAAAATTCCATGGACCAAAAATGGCGCGAATATCTTTGCCCCATGCAAATTGGCACAAAAAACTCCTCAGACTTCGGTGTTTCATTCGGGCCATCCCTGCGCCTTGGGGTGTTGGGGGGTGGACAACTCGGTCGTATGATGATCCAATCCGCCGTCGATTTTGATGTCCGTGTAGAAGTCATGGACCCCAGTTCTGAGGCACCCTGCCGGCACCTTACGCCAAGGTTTGTGCAAGGTGACCTGCAAAATGCAGCAGATGTTGTGTCCTTCGGAACCGGGTTGGATGTGATCACCATTGAAATAGAGCATGTGTCCGTCGATGGATTGCGCCAATTGGAAGCCCAAGGCGTCCGTGTAATTCCCAAGCCCGATCACTTGGCCATCATCCAGGACAAGGGAAAGCAAAAAGCCTTTTTTGCTGAAAATGACATCCCCACTGCACCATTTGAATTGGTCAGTGGAGCGGCACATGTCCAACAGATGGGGTTGCCGATTGTGCAAAAAATGCGCAAAGGAGGATACGACGGAAAAGGGGTTGTTGTTCTCAAGTCGAAAGCGGATTTAAACAAGGCATTTGATGTCCCCAGTGTATTGGAGCATGCCGTGGATATCGAAAAGGAATTGAGTGTCATTGTAGCACGCAACAGTAGTGGTGAAATTCGATGCTTTCCTGTTGTGGAGTCCGTTTTCGATCCCGTCGCCAATCTCGTGGACTATCTCATAGCGCCCGCGGCAATCACACCGCAACAGTCCCAAGATGCCGAAAACCTAGCCCGACGTATCGCCGACGCCATGGATTTCGAAGGCCTATTGGCGGTTGAGTTCTTTTTGAATCGCGAAGGAAATCTTCTAGTCAATGAAATTGCGCCTCGAACCCATAACAGCGGCCATCACACCATCGAGGCCAATCGCACTTCGCAATTTGAACAGCACCTTCGTGCCGTTTTAGACTTGCCGTTGGGCTCCACCGAAGCCCTATTTCCAGCCTCGGCGATGGTGAACCTAGTGGGCAGTTCGGATGCACATGGAACTCCTATCTATTCTGGTCTTGACGCTGCATTGAATGCTCCAGGTATTCATCCACATCTCTACGGGAAATCTTCTGTGAAACCGTTTCGGAAAATGGGCCACGTGACCATCACAGGACAAAGCCGCACCGAAGTAGTGAAAAGCGTCATGCAGATTCGTGAACAATTGGCAGTGAATGGAAAAGTTTAATCAGGGAAAGCAAGCGCTGCTCCGGCGCCGAAATTTGACCTAGAATCGAGCCCATGCCAAAGCCTCAAGCACTGATTGTATTCACGGGCGGCTACTCCGGTGAAGCCGTCATCTCTCTAAAATCGTCAGCCATGGTGATGGCCCAGATTGATCGTGAACGATTTCTCCCCGTTCTAGTGCACATCAATCCCAGCGGTTGGTCAATAGAAAATGAAGCGACAGGTGAAAAAATCGCCACCAACCTAGAAACACTCAAAAACGATTCCCGGCAATTTATTGGTGCGTTCATCATGGTGCACGGAACCCCTGGAGAAGACGGAAAGCTACAAACTCTGCTCGATGCAGTCGGAATGCGTTATACCACTGGAAGTGCCGATTGCATGGCATTGACCTTCAACAAAGGACGGACCAACACACTGTTATCCGCGCAAAAAATTGCCGTTGCCCACTCCGTGGAACTCGCTCATTCCGAGCCTTGGGACGCCTCATATATTGCCAAATCAGTTGGGATGCCTTGTTTTGTGAAGCCCAACGAAACCGGTTCCAGCATTGGAATTTCGCGGGCTGAGACCGTGGCAGAATTGGCTGGAGCCATTGCGCTCGCTCGTTCTGTAAGCACCCACGGAGTTTTAGTCGAGTCCTTGTTGGAAGGGCGAGAGTTTACGGTCGGCGTTGTACCCAATGAACAAGGCCAACCAACGGTTTTGCCTGTCACAGAAATCACCACCGACCGATTGTTTTTTGACTACAAAGCCAAGTACCAAGGAGCATCGCAAGAAATCACTCCGGCACACATTCCAATTGAACAAAGCCAGGCAATCCAAGATCAAGCATTGGCTGTTTATCGTACCACCAAGTGCAGAGGCATGGCACGTGTGGACATGATATGGACCGCCCCTGGGGTCGCTTCTGTCATTGAAGTAAATGGAGTACCGGGCTTCTCGGAAGTCAGCATCATACCGCAACAGGCGGAAAAGTCAGGGTTTTCAAAGATGAAACTAATCTCGAACATTATCGACAGCACACTGCTTGCGGATTGAATCTGTCAACTGTTCCGGAGAATTAGACACAAAGAAGGCCACCCGAATGGACAGCCCTCCCCTGTTGAATGAAAAACAAATTAACTCGTTGAAGCGTAGCTCCGGGTCTATCTACGAGGTGCCTAGATAAAAGGTTACACCTTTCAAGAAAAGTCACGAACGGACGCGCTCGCCTTGGTCAGCTATGAATGCTTTCCATCCGCTGTACCCGGCTTGCATGCGTGGTGAGGACAATTGAAAATGATGGCACAACGCCACCGCAAGTCCATCTGTCGCATCCAATTCTTTGGGCAGTTTCTCTATCGGAATTTGTAATGTTCGGGCGACCATAGCAGCAACCTGCTCCTTACTAGCCGCACCAGAACCTGTAATGGATTGCTTCACCTTTCTGGGAGCATATTCAGCAATGGGAATGCCCTTTGCCAGTGCAGCGGCCAAAGCCACTCCTTGAGCACGGCCGAGTTTGAGCATGGATTGCACGTTTTTTCCGAAAAAAGGTGCCTCCACCGCCATGTGGTCCGGCGCATGCGTTTCAATAAGCGCTGAGCATCGATCATAAATCCGCTTCAATTTGACCGCATGGTCCTTGTACTTTGACAAGTGTAACGCCCCCATCTCCACCAATTCAACGGACTTCCCACGAACGCGAACCACGCCATACCCCATGATCGTTGTGCCAGGATCAATGCCGAGTATAATTTGCTCAGCGGGTTTTGACTTAGTGGTTGGTGACATCGCTCAACGAAGGTACATTTGGAAAAGCGTACCCCAACCGATGAAATCGCCCCATTATCAACCGCAGAAACGAAAATGGCTGGCTTGGATTATTTCCTTGCTCGCACTGGCGGCAATCATGTGGCAGGTTTCCCATCACGAGGCCATCTCAGAGCAGTCTTTTCACTGGCTTCAGATCCTTCCCAAGGATCCGATTTTACTCGGTATTGTTGCTCTTCTAATTCCAATTAATTGGGGCATTGAAGCCGTCAAATGGCATCTCCTATTGGGTCGACAAAACCAATCCTTTGGCCATGCCTTTCGGACGGTGATCGTGGGATCGACTTGGGGATTTTTAACTCCAAACCGAAGCGGAGATGCTGCCGGAAGGTTGGCTTTACTGCCCGCAAATCAAAGAACAATCGGGCTCCGAGCTTTTGGCTGGAGTGCGTGGGCACAAGGCGGAATGACACTGACATTCGGAGGTTTAGCCTGGGCATGGTGTTCTGAATTATTCGAAGCAGATCATGCCTCCAATTCAATGATGGGGATTCAAAAACTCCAAACGTTGATCGGCTTCAATTCAGTTTGGGCGATTCCCTCAGTGGCTATTTTGGGAGCGGCACTTTGGTGGATCCTTGGGTGGGCCAATGTGCAGTTTGGAAGTGCGGTATTGGGTAAATTGAGCCGACTATTTACTCGACCGAGTTGGATGGTGGACAACCCCCAAGGAACTTCCCCTGAAATGCGTAAAAAACTACCGCTCGTTGTCACTCTCAGCGGCGTTAGGTATGGAGTTTTCGCCACCCAATTCGTTTTTGGATTGTGGGCCTACGGATTTGCAGAAATGCCGCTCTTGATGCCTGCAATTGCGCTGGTTTACTGGGGAAATATGATCATTCCAACCGCTGCCCTCGCTGAAGTGGGAGTGCGAGAAGCGTTAATTGTAATGCTATTGCAACCCCAGCCTGAGATGACCGCGCCTCTTATAGCGGCCACCTTTTCCGTTTGGGCGCTAAACCTTGTTGTGCCTGCAGCCATTGGCGCCTTCATCGGCCCCAATTTACTGGAATATTCAGAGTCAAAACCTGCGCCCTCCCATGAGCACTAGCATCGGAATGGAAGGCTGGAACACCGTTTTTGCATCCGTGCCGCTGGCGTTGACTTTTCTCAGCATCTTGATTTATGCGGTGCACGTAATCAAATGGCTGCAGCGATTGCCATCTCGCACAGATGAAGCAGTTGGAGCGGCTGATACTTCTCATCGAATAACGGTGGTAATTCCATGCCGAGATGAAGCCAAGCGTCTTCCTCTGCTGTTACAGGACTTAGCAAAACAAACATTGCCGGTGGAAGTCCTGGTTGTGGATGACCACAGTTCTGACGGAACCCGTGCGGCGGCGGAAGCAGAAGGGGTAACTTGCATTGACCACCCCGGCCAAGGGAAAAAATCGGCCTTGAAGCATGCCCATTTCCGCGTCAAAACCTCCTGGATGGCAACATTAGACGCTGATGTAAGAATCGGAAACAACTGGGCCCAATCCATGACAAGAATCATCGCGAATTGCCCATCTGAACGGGAAAATCCCGTCCATGCCATTCTCGGGACCGTTCGCATTAAGGCAAATGCCAGATCGCCCTGGCAGCGTTTTCAAGCGCTAGAATATGGCTGCATGACAACGTGGATAGAAGGTGGCGTGCACGGCACAGAACTAGCCATGGGCAGCGGTGCTAATAGCCTGTACCGCACCGACTCGTATCCCGCCTCAAATTTGCACGAAGATCAAGCATCAGGTGACGATGCGTATGCCTTATTGGCCATCAAAAACAACAAAGGACGAATCCGCTGGAATCATTCGGCCGAGGGTTACGCGACCACTAAACCGGCAAAGCAATGGTCAGACTTGTGGAATCAACGGGCTCGTTGGGCCTCCAAAACGGGAGTGGAATCTGACAGGGAGACAAAAATAGTGGGCCTAATCATAGCTGCAGTTCATCTGGGCCTCGCAATTTCATTGATAGGCGCCATCGTATTTGGCGGGATGCTTGGCTATGGGTTCTTATCAGCCATTGCACTGAAAACGTTCATCGATCAAAAATTAATTTCAACAGCCGCTCATCGCTACGAATTGAGTGTGAAAGCTGGGGATCGTCTTTTATTTCCCTGGCGCTATGCAGGACTCGTTTGGGGAGCTTGGTGGTATCTGTTGCGCGGACGTGTGCAATGGAAAGGTCGTCGATTGTAATTTGCCACCACAAAGAACATTTTTATCCCGCCCAGACACCCATGAGCCCCTCACCCCATTTGTTCCTTTTTTTTGGGGCTTTCCGAAATCACCGCCCTGCCCTCCTCGGGCTGATGTGGATATTGGCATTGGCCCTTGTGGCCGTAGCAGGCCCTTTGATTAGACCCGATACATCACCCAATGCGAATGCGCAAAACTTGAACCAGGCGCTGCTGGCGCCAGGTTCTATTGTCACCCTCGAAAACGGTGAGGTTATGCATCACTGGCTGGGGACTGACCGTTATGGCCGTGATGTATTGAGCCGGCTCATGGCGGGTTCAGCAATTAGCTTGGGTGTGGGACTTTCTTCCGTTTTGATTTCGCTTTTGATTGGCATTTTGCTGGGTGCATGGGCAGGCTACCGCGGCGGACGCATAGACGCTTTCATCAGTTGGTGGATTCAGGTCGTTTGGACCTTGCCCACCCTGCTCATGGTTCTGGCGATTACCCTCGCTTTTGGCAAAGGTCTGTGGCAAGTATTTCTAGCAATTGGCCTCACCATGTGGGTGGATGTCGCACGTGTCGTTCGTGGCCAATTCCTCTCACTCAGAGAAATGGAGTATATAGAAGCAGCCAAAGCCATAGGATACAGTGATCTGCGCATCATGTTCCGCCACATGCTGCCCAATGCCGTTGGCCCCATAATCGTCATCGCAGCGGCCAACTTTGCAGCTGCTATTCTCATTGAATCAGGGCTCAGCTTTCTCGGATACGGGGCTCAAATTCCCATTCCAAGTTGGGGCAACATTGTTCAAGAACATTACCACCTCATCACCGGCAGTCATGCCTGGCTGGCACTTGCCCCGGGCGGGCTAATCGTGAGCGTCGTACTTGCTTTTACTTTCATCGGTGACGGTATCCGGGAATGGCAATCACAACAAACATCTTGAACCAATCCGTTTTACCTTTCGCAAATGGAGAACAACAAGCCGCCAAAAGAGACAAAACTTTATGTTGCTGGCCATCAAGGGATGGTAGGTTCCGCCATTGTGCGCAATCTTAAATCCAAGGGCTACAAAAACATCATAACCCGCACTCGGAGTGAACTGGATTTGACAAACCAAGCTGCGGTACAAGCTTTTTTCAAAGCCGAGCAACCTGCCCAGGTCTATCTAGCTGCAGCCAAAGTGGGCGGCATCCATGCCAATAACATTTATCGTGGGCAATTCCTCTACGAGAATCTCATGATAGAGGCCAACATTATTCACGCGGCATGGGAAAGCAAGGCAGACAAGTTGCTCTTTCTTGGGTCCAGTTGCATTTACCCCAAAATGGCCCCGCAGCCTTTGACCGAAAAATCATTGCTCACAGGACCGCTGGAACCTACAAACGAGCCATATGCTATCGCTAAAATTGCAGGCATCAAACTTTGCGAAACATACAGAGACCAGTATGGAGCTAACTTCATCAGCGCCATGCCCACGAACCTATATGGCCCTGGCGATAATTTCGATTTGGAAACCAGCCATGTCTTGCCAGCCTTGATTCGGAAAATTCATACGGCTAAGGCCAATAAATCTCCTTCCGTGACACTCTGGGGTACGGGGTCGCCCATGCGGGAGTTTTTGCACGTCGATGATCTAGCCGAAGCCTGTGTTCACTTAATGCACGATTACAATGGATCCGAATGGGTCAATGTGGGGACTGGATCTGACTTAAGCATCAAAGAATTGGCCGAAATGATCTGTTCAATTGTGGGCTATGAAGGAGCATTGAACTGGGATAATTCCAAACCGGATGGCACTCCACGTAAGCTTTTAAACGTGGACAAGATCAACGCATTGGGATGGACGGCCAAGATTAGACTGCGGGACGGGATTGAAGAGGTTTACCAGGATATTAAGAATTCCTTCGAATGAGCGGAGGAGGCATCAAAATCAATATTTTACGAACCTTTGCCGGATTGGCGGTTGCATTTTTCGCCGCCACTTATGGGCTCGCACAAACTACCCAGGACAGCACGGGGCACATCCCCGCGGTGCGCACCCAAATTACACCACCATCTCAAGCATCCACGTGGTGGAAACGCGCGGGCGAACAGCATCTTTTGGATTTCTCAGAAAACAAGAGCAAGGTTGTAGTAGACCCGATTGTTCAGGTGATGGTGGGCATTGTGCAATTCAATACTCCTGAGAGGAAAGATTTAACCATTTGGGACAACATCCGAGGCGCACGATTCCAAGCAGAGCTGGATGAAAAGTTTTACATCGGAGGAGAATTACTGGAACGCCAAGGTGTCGCGGAACCGCTGCTCGGTCTGTGGGCCGTCCAAAACAGAATTCCCGGATGGGGACGATCGAAACTGGGCCGAGACAATTCTTGGAACACTGTTGAGCAGGCCTACTACGATGTATCACGGTCGCGCGGATGGACCGGTTGGAGCAACGGGATTTGGAGTGCTGATGCGGGGATTGACGCCATGCACTTTGGTGCCGGCAGGGCCAGTGCCCTGATTTCAAAAACGGCTGTACCCGCTCCTTATGCGCGGGTTGGTTTGAAGCGAAAGAACCACCGCACCGAGGTTTCTATTTCTCAATGGATGTCAGATCAGCGAGGTCCATTAGGAGCAACCGCAGAGTCATTGCTCAAGCGTTCACACGTCTCCACTTTGCGACATGCTTGGGAAATTAAGCCTCACTGGACGGTACAAGGTGCATACCAATTCATCCGTGAAAAGTCTGTTTCCTCCGCGCCAGCGGGTTGGGAAACACTGGGGATGAGCGAGAATGATGAGTATCGGGCGATGCGCCACTCATTGGCGGCCGAAAGCCAGCTGCACTTCCGCTTTCTCTCAACGGGACGAGCGGTGATATTCGTGCAACAATCGTTTGACATCGGAGGCAACAACCGCCGATCCATCGGAAGCAATGACTCCTTCCGGAAAATCCATGCGTTGACTTCACTTGCGGGCATGCGATTGGAAACAAAATGTTTCGAGTTGATCGTCGAAGCTTATCGGCAATCCGATGTTGCATGCGCGACATGCTATGAATATGAAGCCCTTGCCCCCGAAACTTCGGGGCCACAAATTGCAGTTTTCAATCATGCGGGCATGCCGACTCAAGGAACCTGGAATGAATCTGTACGTATTGAAGGAAGCGCAAAGATTCGCAATAGAGGGCGTCTTTCGGCAATCGCTGAACAAAGCAGTGCTGCGACTAGCGTGCAAATCCAGTCGACCTATTTGATCCAGCATACGTGGCCTCTGCGACTTCAATGCAGCATTGGTAGAGTTAACCCCCTCGGCAATCTTGAAACAGGGTATCATTGGTATTCCATAGGTCTTTGTGCTGCAGTATCAGACTGGAAATGACCGTTAACGAAACATTAAATCGCCTGTAAAAGTGTGTTCTTGTTAACACTAACTGCATCAAAATTATAAATACAGTCAACGTGAGTAGGGTATACTTTATCCTAGTTTCGATACCATGATTGTTACCGTCGTTGTCTCAGCTTTTTTTATCACCATTTTGGGGTTGCCTTACCTCATCAAGGTGGCAAAATTGAAACGGCTAGTCGACGAGCCCAGAGATCCAAGAAAGATTCATCAACGCAGCGTACCTACGATTGGTGGAGTTATTGTGTTTTTTACAATCCTAACCAACGGATTCTTCTGGCTCGCCATGGGAGACACTCCCTCTCCCGAGGTTTTCACAAGCTATGCGATACTTGTTTCGTGCTTAACGATTGTATTTACCATGGGCCTAAAAGATGACTTAATTGGCATGACAGCCTCTAAGAAACTGCTGGTCCATTTGATTATTGGTGGTTTACTCGTCACATACGGAGGTTTTCGAATCGATGGATTTGGCGGACTCTTTGGAATCGAAAAAATGCCTGAAATTTTGGCGACTATGTTTTCCTTGTTCGTTTACATCGTAGTAGTCAACGCTTGGAATCTGATTGATGGCATTGATGGTTTGGCGGGAGGGTACTCGGCGATCGCTATGGCCACATTCTCTGCATGGTTCCTTATGACGGGCCAACTGCCCGAGGCAATCCTTTCACTGACTGTTTTGGGCGCAATGCTGGGGTTTTTAATATTTAATTTCGCACCGGCTCGAATCTTCTTAGGCGACTGCGGATCATTGGTCTTAGGTCTCATTGGGTATGCACTATCAACCAGTGTTATCCAGACCCCCGCTGCACTTATCCCCGAAGCTTTATCAGAGCTATCTCGTCCTGTACTTGCCATGGCAATTTTGGCTTACCCACTTGTGGATACGCTGCGTGTTTTCTTTTTGCGCACGATCCGCGGAATATCCCCATTCAATCCCGATCAAAACCACATGCATCATCGGCTTATGATGAAATACAAGAGCCACAAAAAAACAGCAGTATTCGTATACATTTACTCCATTTCATTGGTCTTAATTGCGTCTTCAAGGCCGTACCTGTTTCCTGAGGTGGGAGAAGAATGGATGTTTTTTGGATTGCTCATCCTGTCTTTTGTGTGGTTTCTTCCGGTGCTGATACAAACCCGAGATACAGACAAGAAAAAACTAAAACATGCGAATGCGTTGACTCCAAACGAAAAAAACAACAATGGAGTTACAATCGCGCAGAACCCTCACAGTCTGCAATTATAGCGTCTTAAATTCGCCCAATGTCCGCACGATTTGCCTCATCGACTAAAGCCTTGAGAAGACTCCTGTCATTTGTAGCGCTGAACCTTTGTTTTAGTTCTGGGGCTTTATGGGCCCAAGACCTGGAAAGCGCCCGCTGGAAAGTCGGGCCATTACAATCAATATGTCCATCCATTTGGCCAGCTCCTCAATCAACAAATTGGGCGAGCCCCCAAGACACGAGTCTGTGGTACGCTCCTTCGAGCGTCGGAATAAGAGCGCTGGTATCCGGTCAATACAGTCCCAATGTTCGTGCCTTTGGTTCACGCACCGCTCGCTCCTTTGCTGAGGGAATAGGGTGGAAAGCAGCATTAGAATTAGAAGGAAAGTACAGGCGTCTATCTTGGCATGGCTTGCTTGATCATTGGAGATTGAGCAATGTCAGTGAAGACGACTGGAATCAAGCATGGCAGTGGGCAACATGGGATGGAATGGGATGGTCATGGAATCCAAATCCCAGCGATATCGGACTTGCGCGTGCGACGGGACACGTCAATTTTGTGGTTTCTCCGTCCATCCAACTCGAAATTGGTCAAGGCCAGCACCATTGGGGGAAAGGGTGGCGTTCACTTTGGCTGGATCGTCAAGCAGCTTCTTTGCCCTATGCTCGACTGCACGCCGATGCAGGTCGCATTAGGTATACGCATTTGATCGGGAGAACCACCCACCGGTCAGCCGGAAGTCCACCGGGTGTGCTTGGTGAACAGGAACGAAGCCCGGGTACATACGTTCTCAGACGTCCCGCTTGGTTTGCTGCACATCTCATCGAAGCGGATTTAGGCCGAGGTTGGTGCGGTGAATTATTCGGAGCAGTTAGTTATCTGGCCAAGGATTCCGGTTACAGCAGACGATTTGAAGTGCCTTACGCCTTGCCTTTTATTTCCTTTCGTCCCACCGAATACGCATTAGGTTCTGCCGACAATGCACTGGTTGGTGCAGCACTTTCCTGGAAGACGCAAACAGATAATGGAACCTGGAGATTCTACAGCCAAATAGTGTTGGATGAATTTGTCATCAGTGAATTGCGCTCCGACGCGCAATGGTGGGCGAACAAATGGGGCGCACTAGGTTCCGTTCACTACGGCAGCGCCGATGGCCAATGGGTTGTTGTGCTCGAAACGGCAGCCGTGCGACCTTACACCTATTCTCATGCAGCGACAGCGCAATCTTGGACGCACAATCGAATGCCTCTGGCCCATCCCGCAGGAAGCAATTTCGCGGAATTACGAAGTCACTTGATTTGGAATAAAGGCGCATTTCGGTTGCACTTTGGTGCGGTCATCCGAAGACAAGCATTGGATGAGCCCGTCGATTTGGGAAAAGAGCCCGCCGTCTCTATCGGGTCAAACCCTTTGCTCTCCTATGTAACTAGGCCTGCAAATTATGGCGTGGATTGGTTCTTCACAGGAAATGGACAAGCGGGAGACACGGACGTTGTCAATCAAATGCAGACGTGGTTCGATCTTGGGTACTCAATTCCCACGTTGGATGGACAGGAATTCTTTGTCCGCAGCACCCAAAATAACCTGAAGGGATATCTTTCCAATTCAACATGGTGGCGTCTGGAAATGGGTATTCGACTTCGGCGGGTGCTTGAGGAGCGGAAATGGTAACCCAATATCCAACCGCGCGGTGTAATTTTGCAGCCCCCGACCACAGCTAGAAGTTTTATCCATGAATCAAAGAATCAAAGACCTTGCCTCGCTTTTCAAGGTTCGCCTAGGCTTCTTTGTTGTGGTATCCGCCATCTTAGGCTGGTTCATGGCAGTAGAAACCATTGACATTCGTAGCTTTTTGATGCTAACCGTTGGAGGGTATCTGCTCACTGGTGCTTCCAACGGGTTCAACCAAATCATTGAAAAGCGAGTTGACGGATTGATGAGCCGCACCGCCAACCGTCCGCTCCCTACCGGACGAATGAGCTCCCGCGCTGCATTGACTTACAGCCTTATCGCTGGGGGCATTGGACTCGCCTGTCTCTTTGGCCTCAACCCACTAAGCGGATGGCTCGGCGTTACGGCACTGGTTTCGTATGCCTTCATCTACACACCTCTCAAGTCCAAAACCACCATGAGTGTGTTTGTCGGTGCCATTCCCGGAGCACTTCCTCCAATGATTGGGTATGTTGCAGCAACGGGTGATTTTGGAATTGAACCTGGGACCTTGTTTGCTGTTCAATTCATGTGGCAGTTTCCTCATTTTTGGGCCATTGCTTGGCTCGCACACGACGACTATCAGAAAGCTGGTTACTTCATGCTCCCATTTCGAGCAGGAAGGACCAAACAAAGCGCGTGGCAAATTTTCATCTACACCCTCTTCTGCATTCCTGCCTCACTGCTCCCTTGGGCATTGCCAACGGGAGATCCAATGGTCGGAAATTATGCTCTCGTAATAGCTATTTTGTGCGGAATCCTCTTCGCGGTTCCTGCTTACCGATTGCATCAGACGTTAGATATGAAACATGCCCGAACCTTGATGTTTATCTCCTTTGCGTACCTCCCTATTGTGCAACTAGCCTTCGTTTTGGATAAGATTTGATGATACCATGAGCGACATTTCAACTGAACAACCCAACCGCAAGCCCGATGTATTCGAAGGCTTAGACCCCAAAATTCGCGAGCGAACGAAGAAGATGCTGATGTACTTCATCGTTTTTGCCATAGTGATGTTGTTTGCGGGGTTTACAAGTGCTTACATCGTCTCAAACATGGGGCAATTCTGGGTGCACGTTACACCGACTGCAGCTTTTTGGGTCTCCAATGCACTCCTAGTTCTTTCATCTACTGCCTTGTGGTGGTCCGTTCGCTCAATGAGAGCTGGACAAAAAACCAATGCGCTAATCGGCTTAGGATTGACGTTTGTGATGGGCATTGGATTCACTGTAAGCCAAGCCGAAGGTTGGGAACGTCTTACAGAAATGGGAATGGGATGGACCATCAGTGAACACGAATCAGGATCAGAAACCTATCGCTGGAATAGCATTGAAGCGATGATGGAAGGCCCAGCGACCTATGGCGAGGACTATTTTGTCTATCGAAATGGACTTCCTTTGATCTACAGTGCAGAGCGCGAAGAATTTTACGCAGCCAATGATGACTTGATGGTGCGACCTGTGACGAGTGACGTGGCGCGAACTTCCAATTCGGGAGGTGGCTACCTCTGGGCGCTAATTGCCGTGCATATTTTGCACCTCACATTTGGCTTCATTTACCTCATTGTGAATGGAATACGAGTATTCCAAGGGGCCATCAACAGCAGCGATGTGGTGCGGCTAGAATCGCTCAGTATTTACTGGCATTTCATGGGAGCATTGTGGCTTTATCTGTTTGCTTTTCTGTTCTATTACCACTGAGAAAAACACCTCGAGCGAAGACGGATTTGGCAAGACGAAAGTCGGATGGCTTCTACGGTGCTTTTTTGCGCTTGATTGCATAAATTTATGTCCAAATTCGAACCATGGGCGGAGAAGCAACTAAATCGATTTCAAAAGAGGAACTGTGGGGAGGAGGTCAATCTCCTTTCAGCGTGAGCTACGGCAAAATGATGATGTGGTATTTCCTCGTGTCAGATGCTTTGACATTTGGAGGTTTGCTTACTGCGTATGGATTTGTACGGGCTAGTAGTCCAGATGCCTGGCCCATCGGTGAGCAGGTATTCCGCTCACTGCCCGGTTTGAATGGAGAGTATCCGCTGATCTATGTAGCCTTGATGACCTTCATATTGATTGTCTCTTCCGTGACGATGGTACTGGCTGTTGAATCCGGACACCGAAATGATAAGAGCGGAGTGGTGAAGTGGCTGGGGCTCACCGTTATCGGTGGCATCATTTTCTTAGGATCCCAAGCGTGGGAATGGTCACACTTCATCCACGGAAGCGGCGGGTCTTATCTGCTGGCCGAGAATGTAACGGTCACAGCAGATGACGGTCAAGTGTTTGTAATGAACAAAGGCGATGCTATCTACATGGATCACCACTTTGGACATTTGGCAGAGCCTTGGATGGAAGGAAGTCCCATTATTACACTCGAAGACAGCGACCACGGCGTCAAGCTTGTTCAAACTGGGGAGCATAATCACGAGGCAGAACTTCATTCCCTGACTGTCAACAAGTACATCGAGAATGAATCGCATGTGAGTGGAGACGAAGCGATGAAACTCTGGAATGCGCGTTCAGAGTCTTTTTGTTTTGGTGCGAATATGCACGACAACGAATATGCCGTGCAGCAGTCCTATGCAAACTTCTTCTTCTTCATCACTGGGTTCCATGGATTCCATGTTTTTTCAGGTGTTGTCATCAATATCATTATCTTTTTCATGGCTTACCGCGGTGTATTTGAGCGACGAAAGCACTACGAGATGGTTGAGAAAATTGGACTTTACTGGCATTTTGTCGATCTTGTTTGGGTGTTTGTTTTCACCTTTTTCTACCTCATCTGATTCTGAGCAACGCTCGAACCATTAATTCTAAAGACATGGAACGCGACGATCTGATAGTAAATGATAGCTACGCTTTGAACTCTCACCACAGTGAGACTGAAGGAGCTGCAATCCGAAAGAATGTTTGGAAGGTCACAGCCATACTGACTTTTCTAACGACGGTAGAAGTATTGATGGGAATCGTATTCAAGCGTTCAGAAACCTTTACCTGGAGCATGATCAAATGGTCCTTTGTCATCCTCACCCTCGTCAAAGCGGCCTACATCGTACTCGTTTTTATGCACTTGGGCGATGAGCGTCCCAACTTGAAGAAAGTTGTTTTGGCGCCCTACATGCTTTTTATTGGCTATTTGCTTTTCATTGCCATCTCCGAGGGATTTGGGCATTTGGGCAATTCGACGTTGCTCTACTGATTTTAGAAAAAAAGTGAATCTCGTCCTGAGCCGAAAGGTTTGATCCTTGTGAAAAACAGAGTCCGCTATACTGTCCGGAAATACGTTTATCTCCTGAGCATTATGCTTGGGTTGCCTCTGACGGGCCTTCTCATTCTTGGAATTGACGGAGATCACCACTTCAACACGCTTCCATACTACACAGACAGCGGCACAATCGAGAAATGGACCGAACGCGCACAACGTGTTGAGCCATTCTCTTTGATCAATCATGAGGATGAATCATTCGATTCCAAAGAGTTGGAAGGAAAAGTTTGGATAGCGGCCTTTTTTCCCACGAATGCGCCACACGTTGCCCAGTTTACGAAGCAACTGCTCTGGCCCAACTTTCGTTACCGCGATGAAAGTGACATTATGACGGTATGCTTCACTTTGGACGCGAATTACGATCAGCCCGAAGTACTGAAGAAATACGTGGAGCGGAATACCCGCTACAATGGCTTTTCCGGGAAATGGCAATTCCTCACTGGAGAACAGGATCGTATCGATAAGCTCATTCGAGACTCCTTCATGATCCAACGTGATGAAGCCGAACCCAACAACATTGCCACGTTATGGCTGGTCGATGGACAGGGCTACTTGCGTGGGGTTTATCATGCTGCATCTGAAGATGCTATCAAGGACGCCGTTGAAGACATTGCTTTGCTTCAAAAAGAAATGGATGAAGCCTCGTACGAGCGCAAAAAAACGCTTGAACGGTTGGATAAGGAGCCTCCTCTGCCCGTTTTGGGACCTGCAGGACATACGGTGCCAGCCTTCGCGCTAATTGCCTCTGACAGTACAGAATTCTCGCACAGAGATGTGAATGGACGAATGCGCATTGTGGATTTTTTCTTTACACGCTGTCCCACCATCTGTCCAATCATGTCGAGCCAGATGTCACGCTTGCAATCCCTATTGATTGACAGGGGCATGCAAAATGAGGTTTTGCTACTCAGTCATTCCGTAGACCCCTCACATGACACACCGGAAAGACTAAGTGCATACGGCGAGAAACTGGGCCGAAACCCTGCTGTATGGGAGATGGTCACAGGTGAAAAAGAGGCGATTTTTGACCTGGCTCGCAACGGCTATTTCTTGACTGCTATAGAAAGTGACACCGCAGTTGGGGGTATCTTTCACAGCGATATTTTCGCATTGGTTGATTCGAAGAATCGCATCCGAGGATATTACGATGGCACCAGCACAGAAGAGGTGGACAAGCTGATGATGGACGTGTATCGATTGTGGATTACGCCAGAACCAATCCCCTGAACATCCCATGGAAAACGAACGCAATATCAAACGATTCATCTGGACGATGGCGGTTGTCATTCCCACCGCAGTGGCCCTTTTGTTCTTAATTCCCCCGGTAGAGAACCTATCCGAAGACGTTAAGGCCGCATTGTATGTTTTGCCCAAGCTGAACGCCATTTTTAATGGCACGGCCTTCCTGTGCCTCATTGGTGCATTTGTGGCCATCAAAAACAAGAACATTAGAGTTCACCGTGCATTTACAACTTCCGCCTTGGTACTCAGTATGCTTTTTTTAGTGAGCTATGTAGCATTTCACTTGACAACAGAGTCCACTAAATTTGGAGGAGAAGGATGGATTCGAACGGTTTACTTCGCAGTGCTTATTTCGCACATTCTGTTGTCAACCGGGATTATTCCATTGGTACTTTTCACTTACGTCAGAGGCCTCGGAATGCAGGTCGAAAAGCACCGCAAAATTGCTAAGATTACTTGGCCCATTTGGCTCTATGTAACGGCAACAGGTGTCATCGTATACCTGATGATCTCCCCTTACTATCCTCACTAATCAGGAGTTCTCGCAAGTCAATAAACACTATGCCATTTCTCCCATTCATCAAAGGGCTGGTGCTCTTCATTCTTTTCATCGGGTTCAGCAGCTCTGCAGAAGCTCAATGCGTCATGTGCAAGGCTGTGGCAGAGGATAGCGCGGCAGATGGTGGATTGGGTGCTGGATTGAATAAGGGAATTTTGTACCTAATGGCGGTCCCGTATATTTTGTTGTCCTTTCTTTTCTTCGTAATTTATAGGAAGTGGAAAGCTGATTCTGCCTCTAAAAATGCGCAAAACCCAAAACCCTAAAGCTCTTCGATTCAAATCGACTAGCATCGTCTCTTTGGGGCCATTATTGAGCTTTTTTATTCTCTGTGCAATTACAACTGTCGCATCTGCTCAATTCACAGTTGAGCGAAGCCCTTGGCTGGACTCAAAAGCAGTAACAGATGATCCCATCAATCAGACCTGGATCGTCAAGGATGCAATAAGCAATCGCTCCATGAAAGTTGAGCTCACTGTGGAAGGTTTAAATCCGAGAAAGCCCGTCCATCTTCTAATCCAAGATGATAAACTGCTGCAGTTGCAACCGCAACGACGTTATACCCGGATCTGTGTTGAACCGGAATACATGATGTACAGTGATCGCATTTTTGCAAATCCTGAAATAGAGCGAGATACCATGCGACTTGATCCCATATCGGTTGGGTTGGCTGTCGAGCTGGAGCCCATCGTTTTCTATCCCGGCACCAACGAGTTCTTTTTCTCCTCCATTCCAACACTCGAAGCACTTCTATCTTTTGTGGAGGTGAACCCAACGCTTGACATTGCCATTCAGAGTGCACAGTGTTTTGACCCAGGTTCAGGAGACTCTGAGATGGACAGCAGAGATCGGGCTCGCGCAGTGTTTGAATACCTCGTGAGTTCCGGAATCAATCCCAATCGATTAGCGGTTGAAAGCACGGACGAAGTAAGCGGCAATAGCAAAGCACCCGAGACCATCGAAGAAGCTGAGGCGACACAGCGCATCACGGTGCGGGTTACCAATTATTGACAAAATGGGGCTTTGCAGCCGCATTGCAGTATTTTTGAGCCATGCTCAGACGATTCCCTGCTACACCAGCCCTTGCATTTGCCTTTTTCGTTTTGGCCCTATGCACCATCATTCCGCAATCAGGTCACGCGCAAAAGTCTTGGTCCTTGCAGCGATGTCTCGACCACGCTTTTGAGCACAACATTCAAATCAAACTTGGTCAGTTAGGAGAGGTCAGCGCAGATATCAGCACCCAAACGGCAGTGGGCGCTTTTTTGCCCAACATCAATGCGAACATCTCACACGGATACAACTTCGGACGAACCATTGATCCATTTACCAATCAGTTCGTTGAATCGTCAGCCATTCGTTCCAACAGTTTTGGATTGTCAACGGGATTGCTTTTGTTCAATGGGTTTCAAAACCACTTGAACCTCCAACGTGCCAAATTGGCTCAGCTATCGGCGCTATCGGCACTAGAAATAGCGGAGAACAATGTCGTCCTTACCATCGCCGGAGCATATCTCAATGTTCTCTTTCAAGAGGAATTTGTGCGCTTGGCCGTCATCAACCGCGACGCGACTGCTCGTCAGGTGGAACGCATGGAGAGTCTCGTCAATGCGGGTGCTGCCGCAGCCTTTGAACTCTACGATGTTGAAGCACAACTCGCTGCCGATGATGCCAATATTGTGGGAACACAAAACGCCCTTAATCTGGCAAAGCTGAACCTCGTCCAGATGCTCCAGCTCCCTGCAGCCGAAGTAAATAGTTTCCAAGTAGTCCGACCGTCTGATGAAGACTTACAACGCAACAACTTGCCTCCAAATCCCAAAGCAGCTGTGGGATATGCTCTCGCTTCGTTTCCAGAAATCTTACAAGCGCAATATCAAGTAGAGGATGCTGGAATCGGTTTGAATATCGCAAAAAGCGGTCGGTATCCGCGTGTATTCGCCAGCTACAACATAGGAACCGGATATTCAGGCGCATCACGCTCAATTGACGGAGAGCCGTTAACAGAAGAATTTGTACTGGGCTCTTTGGTAGTCGATGACTCCACAGCCTACGATCTGGTAGCACAGCAAGAGGTGTATCAATTCATCACAACCCCATTCAGCGACCAAGTCAATCAGAATTACAACCAGAGCGTCTTCTTTTCCATGAGCATTCCGATTTTCAACAACTTTGGAGTGAAGTCGTCGGTCGAGCAAGCAGAGGTCAATGTTCTTCGCAGGCAATACCAATTGGAACAGGTACGCCAAACCTTGACTACTAATATCGAATCTGCATGGGCAGATGCGAGTGCCGCTTCGCAAAACACCGTGGCTCAAGAAGCCGCATTGGTGGCCTCCGAACGCGCCTTCAAAAATACGGAGCAACGCTACGAAGCCGGCGCGTCCACCGCTATAGATTATGCCGATGCCCGAACACGGTTAGACAATGCACGTGTGAATACATTGCGTTCGAAATACGACCTTGCATTCAAGAGCCGAATCCTAGACTTTTACATGGGGAAACCCTTGACCTTTCGCTAACGCACTGCTATGAAGCTCAACAAAACATTTTGGATCATTTTATCGGTTTTAATTGTCGCATTACTCATTGCGACCCGATGGTTTGGAGGCGGAACTGAAACCATTGATGTCCAAATCGAACAAGCAGAGGTTCGTTCCATTATCGAGCGTGTTTCCGCATCAGGAAAAATTCAACCGGAAGTCGAAGTAAACATCACCGCAGAAGTCAGCGGCCAGATAGTTAATCTTTCCGTAAAAGAAGGAGATCAAGTCCAAGAAGGCGATCTGCTGGTTCAAATCAATCCCGACCTTTACGAGGCAGCGCTAAACCGAGCGGAAGCGGCAGCAAATAGTGCGCGTTCTAATTTGGCCTCTGCACGCGCACAACGCGCGCAGGCAGACGCTCAGTTTTTTGCCGCTGACAAAAGCTGGGGAAGAACGCAAAAACTATTCACTGAAAAGGTGCTATCCCAAGCGGACTTTGACGCGGCACAGGCCAACTTCCGGAGTTCTGAGGCCACCTTAACTGCAGCCACCGAATCTATTCGCAGCGCTGAGTTTGCCATAACTAGTGCCGAGGCTTCGGTGCAAGAAGCTAGGAATAACCTCTCACGAACCACATTGATCGCTCCACAATCGGGCACGGTGACGGCTTTGGTCAAAGAAATTGGCGAAAGTGTTCAAGGAAACGGCTTCACCGCCGGAGAGATTGTCATGAAGGTCTCCGACTTATCCGTAATGGAAGTCGATGTCGAAGTCAACGAGAGTGACATCGTTCGGGTAAGCATGGATGACGCTGCTGAAATTGAAGTCGACGCCTACCTCGAAGAAACATTCACAGGCGAAGTCACAGAAATTGGCAATACAGCGCTCAATGCAGGATTGAACGGTTTCGCAATGGACCAAGTCACCAACTTTTCCGTAAAAGTCAGGTTGAGAGCTGACAGCTATGCTGGTATGTTGGAAGAGGGGGCATCTAATAACCATTCGCCTTTTCGGCCTGGCATGAGTGCAAAAGTTGACATCCTAACACGCAAGGCCAATAGCGCTATTTCCATTCCAATTCAAGCCGTCACTGCGCGTGAAAAGGTTGAAGAAGAAGAAACGGAGCTCGGTGTCTTTGTTTTTGTCGATGGAATAGTAGAATGGAAACCGGTGGAAACCGGCATACAAGACAATCGATACATTGAGATCAAATCAGGTCTCACCGTTGAGGATGCAGTTATCATTGGACCTTACCAAGCCGTTTCTCGAACCTTGTCGGATGGCGATGAGGTAGAAGTCGAAGTCGACACAGAAAAAGAAGAGGAATGACAGCGGCACCGCTGATTCTGGCTGTAGAAACCTCTACCCTCTCCTGTTCCGTGGCACTTTTTCGTGGCGACGAATTATTGTGCGAAAGGCAAGAAAAAGAAACAAGCCACGTGCACGGGAAGCAACTGCTCCCATTGATCGATGATGCACTCAAATCAAACGGAATTGCATCAAAGGAGCTTCACGGGATTGCTGTATCATCTGGCCCTGGAAGCTACACAGGATTGCGCATAGGCGTCTCAACCGCCAAAGGCATCGCCCATGCGCATGGAATACCGCTAATGGCTTTTGACAGCCTTCAGGTGCAGGCCATTGCTGCCGCAGATAACCATGATTGGGAGGCAATCATAGCTGTAATGGATGCTCGCAGGGATGAAGTTTATACGGCGAGTTTTATTCCGCAGAAAAATCAACTCATGTTTGCCGACCCCACTAGAGCGCTTATTCTTGCGCCTGACCTGTCGGCAAAAATATTGTTTCCTGTGCTTCAAAAGTATACCTCCTTCACCGGTGTTTGTGTCATCGGCGATGCAGCCGAGAAAACAGAGCGCTTGGTGTCGGAACGCATGCCAAATGCAACCTATGTTTTGGACTTTCCGCATGCCAAGCACATGCACCGGCTGGCCTTGCAAGCATTCGAGGAAAAAGCGTTTGAAGATATCGCTTACTTCGTGCCGCGCTACCTCAAGGAATTCCAAGCCGGAAAGCCGAGAGATCCGCTAGGACTTCGAACCCAATCCACCCCATGAAATCCTTTTTAAACCGATTCCTGCTTTGCGCTGTTGTGCCAATTATTTGCATGCAGTCCCGTTGCAATGAACAGCAACAGTACATTCCCTATGTACCGGTGGATTTCTCCGTCAATGTGAACTTGCCTGCCTACATCAATCTTTCCGTTCCCAGCGGACACATCACGGTGAGTGGCGGGTCGCAGGGGATTATTCTGTACCGATTTACTTTGGATCAGTTTGTCGCATTAGACCGGCATGCTACAGCAGACATTCCCGCGAACTGTCAAGTCGAAGTGTCAGAAGACGGGTTAATTCTGACCGACCCCTGCGGCGATTCAGAGTGGTTGATCATTGATGGTTCGATCGTTTCGGGCTCAGCGACCTATCCACTTCACCGCTATGGAACACAATGGGATCCCCCTATTTTGCGGGTGTACAATCTCTAAACCGAGGCGCGCCCTCGCGGCATTAAATCCCATCAATTTTTTGAGCGCATCCGTTCAATGAGCGAGGGCACCAATACGATGAACAGGGATGGAAGGGGTGACTGAAGAAACGACATAAACTCATGGGCTACACCATAGCCTGATTTGCCAGGCACCAGCGCAATGAAAACAGCCATGATTGACCCAGCCAATCCATAAATAACGACCAACCAGGGCCAACGATCAATGTGTCCTGTCGTTTTCAGGAAGAGGCCATCAAGGACGAAAAATGTCAATAAAATCACAACACTAACACCCCACTTCAGTCCGTACAATTGCCTCAAGTTCAAACCGTGAAAGACTGACCAAGTCCCTTGAATAATGTAATAATGAATGCGTTGTGGCTGCGGATTATCGTGCCACCAGTCTGACCTCATTTCTGGCGACATTGCATTGAGGTGAGGATTTTCTTGCAACACCTGCGTATAGTGATTCAACTGGATCTTGGCCTTTTCCTGATAAAATCCGAAGACCAACATCAACGATAAAATCAGCAACCACAGGGGACGTTTACGCGGTAAAATGGGCCTCAAAGCACTCATGAAGCTGCTGAGTTTACAGTGGAAACTCGCTTAGTCGGCGGCCCCTCACTTGAACCTTGAGCCGCATAGAGGTACCATAGCAGGAAGATAATGCCATAAACAAAAACTGTGAATGTATAATCGTGATTGAAAGTCATTGCATCTTCTCCAAAGTACAATTGAATCCAGAGAAGGCATATAATTCGAAAAATGTTGGCCGTGTGGATCACGAAAATACCTGCCGGAATGAACCAGGTTTTTCTCAACCAATGGCCTGGAAAGGACAAAATGAAGATCGCAAATAAGGCAAATAGCACGACCCCGTCACAGGAGGGTCCAACTGTTACACCTGCTGCTCCCGCCACCCCAACACGGGTTCGAAACACTCCATCCGCAACTTGAAAATAGGCGTTCACTAGATATCCGAGGGATTCCATAGCCCACTCGGTACTAATGATTAAATGATGGGTTACAAACTCGTCGAGAAGCGTTGCTGGTTTGAGGCATTCCTCATACATCAGGTGCCATACGATGTAGCCCCCAAAACCAAACACCAAAAAACGGAAAACGTCCGGTTGGGACCGGACGTATTCACTAATTTTCTGGATCCACCGCATTTAAGAGATCAATAGCGGTACAAATCAGATTTAAATGGACCTTCTACGGGTACTCCAATGTAATCGGCTTGCTCAGTCGTGAGCTTTTCGAGCTGCACGTTGATTTTATCCAAGTGCAAGCGGGCCACCTCCTCGTCCAAGTGCTTTGGTAGGGTAATCACCTCGTTGCTGTATGCATCGTTATTGTTCCATAACTCCAACTGGGCCAAGACCTGGTTTGTGAAAGAGTTAGACATCACGAAACTTGGATGTCCTGTCGCACATCCCAAATTCACCAATCGGCCTTCAGCCAATACAATGATGTCATTGCCGTTCACGTTGTATAGATCTACCTGCGCTTTGATCGTGTCCTTGGTGTGGCCATGGTTTTCATTGAGCCAAGCCATATCAATCTCGTTATCAAAGTGACCGATGTTACACACGATCGCTTTGTCCTTCATTGCTTCGAAATGCTCTCCAGCGATGATGTCCTTATTTCCGGTCGCCGTAACAATGATGTCACACTCGATGACAGCATCTGCCATGCGCTTCACTTCGTAACCGTCCATGGCCGCTTGCAATGCACAAATGGGATCTATTTCAGTCACCATCACACGGCAACCCGCGTTTCGTAATGACTCAGCAGTACCCTTGCCAACATCTCCGTAACCCGCAACCACAGCAACCTTGCCCGCCATCATAACATCCGTAGCGCGACGAATCGCATCAACCGCTGATTCACGGCAGCCATACTTGTTGTCGAACTTTGATTTCGTTACAGAATCGTTTACGTTAATCGCAGGCATTGGCAATGTGCCATTCTTCATACGATCATACAAACGCAATACGCCTGTGGTCGTCTCCTCTGACAATCCCTTGACGCCATCCGACAACTCAGGAAATTGATCAAATACCATGTTTGTCAAATCGCCGCCGTCGTCCAGGATCAAGTTCAATGGTTGACGATCCGCCCCAAAGAAAAGAGTCTGGCGAATGCACCACTCTGACTCCTCTTCCGTCATGCCCTTCCAAGCATACACCGGAATGCCCGCCGCTGCCATTGCTGCTGCCGCATGGTCCTGTGTAGAAAATATATTGCAAGAAGACCAAGTGACATCGGCCCCAAGTTCCACAAGCGTTTCAATCAAAACGGCCGTTTGAATCGTCATGTGAAGGCATCCCGCAATACGCGCACCTTTTAAAGGTTTTTGCGCGCCGTGGTTCGTCCGCAACGTCATCAAACCCGGCATTTCTGCTTCGGCGAGGCGAATTTCTTTTCTTCCCCATTCAGCCAAGCTGATGTCCTTTACTTTGTAGGGCAAATACTCCTTAGTCATTGTTGTGCTCATAATACTCTGATTTCGAGTGCAAAAATACTCAATAAACCACAAAGCGCAGGCCATTTAATCCTTGTTCACGTCCATCAAAGCACCTCCAATGCCCAAAACCCACATTTTAGTTCATTCCTCTTCGCCCAAAGTAATCATTGCAGAGGTCTCTGTGTCCAATACCGAGTTGAACATATGGGCACGAAAGCAAGTGCGGTTTCCCGAGCGAGACGTCCCATCGCATTCATCCCAAAAGCAGCGTGAGCATTATGCGGTGAACAATGCTATGCTCCATTTCGACGCTCCATGGTCACTAGCCAAAATCACCCACGATGCAAACGGAAAACCCAAACTCTCTGACAATACGTCTGCAATAAGCATCTCGCATCATTCGAAAGGGGATATATGCTGGGTGGTTATTTGCATAGGACCTGATTTTGTTGGCTGCGACATTGAACACACCCGTGAACAATTGCATTCCATCTCAAAACGTTTTCTGAACGAGCGAGAACAAAATGATTTTAAAACCACTCCTTTGCTCTGCTGTGCTTGGGGCATCAAAGAAAGCATGTTCAAATCCATTGGAAGCGATGTAGACTTTCGGGCTGACTTGGAAGTTGACCCGTTTAGCATCCCACAAACAAAATCATTTGATGTCACAGGAAAGGTGAGAGGCCAAGCATCACATTGGCGCATCTGGAAAATCAATCCAACAAATGAGGGAAATCAGCCTATTTACGAGATGTATGCGGTCGCAGGACCTATCATAGACTGAATTTATTTTATTTGCAGCCGCAAAAAATTGGGGCATAAAAAAAGGAGCTCGTAGGCTCCTTTTTTCTATTCGTTTGACCGCAGTGCGGCCGGATATACTTATCGTTCAATGCCTTTGTGACGTCGTTCAGAACTGACAGAAAGCTTCTTTCGGCCTTTTTGACGACGTGAGCTCAAAACATTTCGTCCATTCGCTGTGGACATGCGCTTGCGGAAACCATGCTTGTTTCTGCGCTTGCGTACTGAGGGTTGGAAAGTCCTTTTCATATCTCTTCGTTGTAACGGAAGGTTAATTGATCGCCTTCCACCCCAAAATAGGGAGTGCAAAGATAGTCACAGATTTCGTGCGTCCAAACCCCTGAAGGTGAAAGATGCGGGTTTTTACGTTTCAATGCACCTTTGGGCGCTTATTTTCGCGCCTGCAACACCGAGCTTCATTCCCGGTTTACTAAAATAACTCAGCATGCGCAAAGAAGAATCAGAAATCCGCTCGTTCCGATGGAAAAATTGGAAAACGATCCTGCGCATGGGCGGTTATTTGAAACCCCATGCCTGGGGCTATGCAATTGGCGTCATCATCATTAGCATAAGCAGTCTGCTGACTCTCATGGTGACTCGACTTTGGGGACAACTTGGAGGAGTCGGGACCGCCTCAAGTATGAAGGCAGAATCCGCGATGGAAGCTACTGATTCTTCCATATCATTCTTGCCCTTTGATCTCAATAGTCTATCCGAGGTTGGTTGGTTAATTCTTTTGGTCTTGGTCATTCAAGCGGCCCTGAGTTTCGCACGCGTTGTCCTTTTCGCAAAGATGACAGAAGACATGATGCTCGCAATGCGAAAAGATGCATTTGAAGCCATTCTCAGTATGCCAATGAGATTCTTTGACACTCGGCGTGTAGGCGACCTCAACAGCCGAATCTCTGCAGATATCACATCCATCCAGGACGTTTTCACCACCACACTGTCTGAGTTACTGCGGCAGCTCATCATCATCGTTGGCGGAATATTAGCCCTGCTCTACTTCTCCGTTAAATTGACGCTTTTGATGCTAGCCACACTGCCTGTGATGATTATCGCAGCAATTTTATTCGGGCGTTTCATACGAAAGTTGTCCAAGCGCACCCAAGATCAAGTCGCTGACTCCAATACCGTTGTTCAAGAGACCCTCACGGGGATCACAAGTGTCAAGAGCTTTGCGAATGAAGCTTGGGAATTGCTACGCTATGGAAAGAGCATCCTTGAAATCCGAACATTGGCCATGAAAGGCGCTATCTGGCGTGGAGCCTTTGCATCATTCATCATCCTATTTATTTTTGGAGCCATAACCCTTGTAATCTTTAAAGGAGCGGAGTTGATGACCACCGGTGGTCTGGCAAGTGAACATTTTTTCACCTTCTTATTAATGACTGGCCTCGTAGCCGGATCAATTGGTGGCATTGCAGCTCTCTTTTCAGACTTACAACGTGGATTAGGCGCCATAGAATCATTGATGGAATTGATGGACGAGCCACAGGAAAATGTTGAGACGACTGAACACAACTTTCAACCTCCCGTAAAGCTCAGAGGAGATATCGTCTTCAGCAGTGTTAATTTTCATTACCCCAACCGGGAAGATGTGACGGTCCTCAAAGACATCAATTTAAAAATCGCACCCGGAGAACGTGTCGCGCTCGTCGGGGCTTCAGGTGCCGGTAAATCCACCATCGCTTCACTTCTCCTTCGTTTCCACGATCCCGTCAGCGGCGAGGTGAGCATCGACGGCAAAGCACTGAGGACTTATCCGTTATCTAGCATGCGAAAAAGGATGGCATATGTTCCCCAGGAGGTTATTTTATTTGGAGGTGACATCCGAACCAATATTGCTTACGGTAGATTTGAGGCAACCCAGTCTGAAATAGAAAACGCCGCGAGGAAAGCGAATGCTTTCGACTTCATAATGTCCTTTCCGGAAGGGTTTGAGACTTTGGTCGGAGAACGCGGCATTCAATTGTCAGGTGGTCAGCGCCAACGCATTGCGATTGCCCGTGCTATTCTGCGAGATCCCGACCTCTTAATATTGGACGAGGCCACCAGTGCTCTGGATGCTTCAAGTGAAAAAGAAGTGCAAATGGCGTTGGACACCCTCATGAAAGGGAGGAGCAGCTTGATCATTGCACACCGACTGAGCACCATCAAAAACGCAGATAAAATTGCCGTTATCTCCAATGGATGCATCGTCGAAATGGGGCAACACGACGAATTGCTGTCGAACAAAGGCCACTACCACGCTCTGGTGAAAAATCAAGAAGTGGGGTAAACTTGACGGTTTGGAGGTTTGGTCGTAATTTTTCAGATGTAAATACCACACTATGAAGAAGGCATTGGTCACCGGAATTACAGGACAGGACGGGGCATATTTGACCGAACTGCTGTTGGACAAAGGGTACGAAGTGCATGGTATTAAACGACGGTCATCGTTATTGAATACCGGTCGCATTGATCACTTATACCAAGATCCGCACGAATCCAACCTGCGGTTAAAATTGCATTACGGCGACTTAACGGACTCCACCAATCTCATCCGGATCATTCAAGAGGTGAAGCCCGATGAGATTTATAACTTGGCCGCAATGAGCCACGTAAAGGTCAGCTTTGACGCACCAGAATACACGGCGAATACAGACGGAATCGGCACGTTACGTATCCTAGAAGCCATGCGCATTTTGGGCATTGAAAAGGAGTGTCGCTTCTACCAAGCTTCTACCTCAGAACTGTACGGTTTGGTCCAAGAAACACCGCAAAACGAAACCACTCCGTTCTATCCCCGGAGCCCTTACGGCGTCGCTAAATTATATGCCTATTGGATCGTCAGAAACTACCGTGAATCCTATGGTTTGCATGCATCAAACGGCATACTTTTCAACCACGAAAGTCCACTACGTGGCGAGACCTTTGTGACGCGAAAAATCACCCGTGCCGTTGCACAAATTCATTTGGGACTTCTCGATCAGATGTACTTAGGTAACCTCGATGCAAAGCGAGATTGGGGACACGCCAAAGACTACGTGGAGGGCATGTGGCGCATGCTCCAGCAAAACGAACCGGATGATTACGTTTTGGCAACAGGACGCTCAGAGACTATCCGTGAATTTGTAAACATGTCTTTTGCGGAAGTGGACATCAAACTGGAGTGGCGCGGCGAAGGCGCGGACGAACAGGGAATCTGTGCCGAAACTGGTAATATTTTGGTCAGCGTGGATCCAAGATATTTTAGACCGACTGAAGTACAGTTGCTGGTTGGCGATGCATCAAAAGCCAAACGTATTTTGGACTGGGAGCCTCATTACACTTTGGAAGCCCTCTGCAGTGAAATGGTCAAAAGTGACGTCGAATTGTTTCGACGGGACAAGCTGCTCAACGACAGCGGACACCAGGTATTCAAGCAATACGAGTGAAGCAAGTTTTATTTGACACCTAAGGTGTCTGCAAGTGCGAGAAATTTCTTTGCTTGATTCGTACGGAGATAAGCTGACAAAACTGCTTTTCGCTGTTGTACTTCGCCAACAACTACCTGGCCTTTCATTGTCTCAGCTAGTAGTGCAGGAAATTTCTTGCTCTCGTTCCGATCGAACAATTCCCCTGAATGAGTTTCTTCGAGGATACGAACTACATCCGACCCCTCATCACCCAAATAAAAGATTGGTCTTGAGGCCCTCAAATACTCAAAAAGCTTGCCTGGAATATGACCTGAAGTGTAGTCCTTTGGCCCAACCAAAAACAGCCCATCAGCCGATTCCTGTATCCTCGGAATTTCATCCATTGAACGATTTCCGTGAAAATGCATGAACGAATAATCATTCTGAAGAACCTCCTGATAAAAGGGAGGAATTGAGCCATAGAAGTCGAAGACAATCAAACGATCATCTTCGGCAGAGTTGTATTGTTGAATTGCGCATAAAAAAGGCTCTATCTCATAGAGATTTGTGAGCATTCCTGTATACACCATTCGGAATATTTTCGAAGAATCTGGGAGCTTCGAAGAAACAATTTCACCATCGATCCCATTGGGTATGACATGAAAATCCGCGGGGTTTCTGCTGGGTACCTTATCCTCTAAAAGAGACTTTAACCCCCAACTTACCGTTGAAATAGCGGTTGCTTCCGACAGCACTTGTCTTTCAAACTTGGCATCGACTTTTCGTGAAAAAAAGGAATGCCCAAGTTGGTCATAGTAAAAAATATCCGTCCAAGGATCTCGAAAGTCAGCAATCCAATTAATGTTCCTCTTTCGTGCTACCTGCCTTCCAATCAATTGGACCGAATGCGGCGGGCTGGTGGTGATCAATGCATCAATACCGTGTGCATCAATAATTTTTAATGCTTTGCGAACTGACCTGGAGTTCCACGTTTTTCGAGGATCGGGAATGAAGAGATTGCTTCGCAATTTCGTCAGTAAGTTGACCCCACTTTCGGCCTTCTTTTTTGATGCAAATCCCTGCGGAGGGATGTGCTTTTTAAACAACCGCTTGGTCATGTGGAATGGATTCCAAGCACTAATTCTGTGGACATGAATTCGAGAATCAACGGAATGCAACAAATGATCGTCAATCGTGTGGTATTCAGCGGAATCTCTATCGAGGGTCAATACATGTACTTCAGCATTGAGCTGAGCGAATTCGTTGGAAAGCGACAACCACCTTTTTACCGCAATTCCGCCTGCAGGCGGCCAGTAATAAGTGATAATGAGAATTTTCTGATGCTTTTCCATTTAAATCGTCAGTATTATTCTACCTGCAATCTATATGACCATGCACCCGTCAGGCGATGCAATTCGATGTCTGCAGCCTGCCATGCATTCAGCGCCTGAATCTGCTGCTGTGCCGCATTCAGCGCCTGAATCTGGATTTCGCGAAAGTCCAATGAATTGATCGAGCCATTGGCCAAACGTTCCTCAGCAATTTCCAGCATGCGGTTGCTGTTCGAAGTTAGCTGCAAGGCAATCGAGTAGGTCTCTTGCGATGCAACCCACCGTATCCACGCATCCGATAACCAGCGATGCACCTCACGCCTCTCCTCGTCGGCTTGGGTCTCCGCCATGGCCAGCTGAATCTTGGCTTGCTGTATGGCTCGGCGAGTTGCACCACCATTGAATAGGTTAAAATTAATCGTAAAGCTTGCCGCCAAATTGATCGTTTTCCCCTCTCCCGAAAGATCTCCTGCACTGAATCGGCTGCTTTGGTCGCTTTGGCTTGCGTTGAGCGAGAGCGTGGGACTCATCCGAGCTTGCGCCTGCTGCAAACCCACGGAAGCGAGTTCCTTTGATATCAATGCATTTTCAATCGTTTTGGCATTGGACAGCGCTGCTTCGCTCAATTGATCAAAATCACGAATGGATTCCGGAACAACGAGTGGCGACGTAAATTCCCATTCCCTTTCTGGCACCTCTCCCATCAAACGATTCAGAGCAATGACTGCCTGACGGACATTTGCCCGCTGCTGCCTCCAAGCCAGGCTATCCGATAAGAGGGCATTTTCAAATTGCAATCGGTCAAAGGTTGTCGCTGCGCCGTTAGCTGTCCGCGCATCAATCCACACCAACCTAGCCAGAGATATCTCCATGGATGTAGCCAACACCTCCACCACTGCGCGTTGCAGCATCACGCCATTGTAGGCGAGCATCGTAGCTGCCACCGCCTGCTCTATGATCAAATCCACTTGACCGTCCGCTTGCTCCTCCAACCGCTCAAGCGAACGCTTATTGGCAAACATACCCAAGCCATCAAAAAGCATCCAATTCAATTGTCCACCTAAATTGACAGATTCACTCTCGAGTTTTTCTTGGATGAAAGACGTGGGATTTTGAGATTGATCGCTCACTGAATTGGAACCGGAAGCCGAAATTCCAACCTGCGGTAATGCTCCCGCAGCACCCCAAGCATTCCCAATCGCGGCCATCTCAGCTTTCTGCTGGGCAAGCCGAATGCCCAAATTATTTTGAAGCGAACGTTCCACTGCATTCTCGCGACTCAACTCATCTTGAGCCTGCATAACATTTACACCCAACAAAACCAGCGCAAACGCCGTGAGCAGAGAATACGATTGATTGGGTTTTCCTCTAAACATGCTTGCTCTCATTCTTCAAATGATTGTTCTTCCCGGTTCGCCGGTTCGCCTGCTTCCATAGAAGGCCAATCGCCTCGCTTGATCCACACCCAACTGCGGTGCAGCGGATTGATCCACTGCAAATAAATCGGAAGCAAAACCAAGATAATTACGGTAACGAATAAAAGTCCAAATGCCACTGAGATGGCCATCGGTATCAAAAATTGCGCTTGGAAACTCTTATTTAACATCAGCGGCGCCAACCCCGCGACCGTTGTGATTGATGTCAAAACGATGGGCCTAAAGCGACTCATTCCCGCTTCCCAAATGGCAGATTTTACTTCCATTCCATTCTTCAATTTCACGTTATACGCAGCCACAAAAACCAACGCATCATTCACCAAGATTCCAATCAGCGCAATCATTCCCAAAATAGAAAATAAGCTAATTTGAGCACCAAGAATCCAATGCCCCAAACTCACTCCGATAAAACCAAAGGGAATCAAGCCAAATACGGCCAAGCCTTGCAATGGCGATCGAAATGCAAGAATGATGATGAACAGCATCAGCGCAAAAATCAATGGCATCACCCGCTGAATACTCTCTTGCGATTTGATGACCTCGCGGTTTTGGCCTTCGTAGCTGGGAGTGATACTGGGGTAGCGTTGTAAAATTGGAGGTAGAACGTCATTTTTGATGGCAGCATTGGCATCTGAAGCACTTACTTCTGGACCGGAGAGGTCTGCGGAGACCTGCACTTCTCGCTGCCCGTACAGGCGATTAATTGCACTGATTCCTCTGCCTATTTCCACATCGGCAATTTCTGTCAATGGTATTTGAGCACCTGAATTGGACTGTACTCGAAACGCTTGCAAGTCGCCCAACGATTGTCTATCTCGCTCGTCTATGCGCACCCAAACGCGCACTTCGTCGCGGCCCTTCTGGAGCCGCTGAGCTTCTGTACCAAAGAAACTCTGCCGAATTTGGGACATCACGGATTCATGCGTAAATCCCAATTGAAAGGCGCCCGGTTTCAACCGAATGGAGACTTCTTGCATGCCCTTTTGATTGTTATCAATAACATCCTTGAGATCCTCTCTTTGCAACATAGCCGCCTTGAGTTCGCGGGTGGCTGACTCCAACTCACTTAAGTTATTGCCGAGCAGGGAAACGGAGACGGGACGACCGAATGGGGAGAAGGCGGCAAAACTTATATTTTCGGCGCCATAGACCGTACCAACGCGTTCCCGTATCATTCCAGAAATGTCCGTCGACTGGATGTTTCGTCGTTCGCCGTCAAGCAGCTGAACATTGAGAATGCCATTGAACATGGACGGACCAATGCGCTTGTCCACGGCTTGAATGGTCTGCAAACTATCCTCTCGTTGTGCCGACAATTCCTCATTCACTTCCCAAACAATCGCCTCGATGCGATCCAATTCTCCTTGGGTGATCTGTTCACGAGTACCCGCTTGCATAGTCAAGTTTACCGTGAGATTGTCACCTTCGATGAAAGGGAAAAAAGTCGTTTTTACCAAACCGCTTCCAATCAAGCCCGGAACCGAAATCAAGAAAATTGCAACAATGATGCAAAACATAACCCAAGGTTGTTTCAAACTGAAGCGTAGCACAGGCGCATAAATTTTGTCCCGCATGCCGTTCATGATGCCACGCATCAACCGCTCCACGCGATTGGGTTCGAAGTTTCGTCGCAATGCCTTCGAATGGCCAATGTGGGCCGGAAGAATCAATGCGCCTTCCACCAACGAAAAGACCAAGGTCAAAATGATGACGGTGGCCATATCGCTGAAGAAGTCCCCCAGTTGACCTTCGATGTAATAAAACGATGAAAAGGCCACAACAGTCGTAACAATGGCGGCAAAAACAGCCGGGAGCACCTCAAGCGTTCCATTTATTGTCGCCTCTAGCCGAGATTCCCCTCGTTCATAATGTTGGTAAATATTCTCCGCTATTACGATGCCATCATCAACCAAAATTCCAATGACCAGGATCATTCCAAACAAGGAAATGACATTGATTGTAACGCCCATGGCACCGGCAAACATGAACATTCCCATGAAAGAGACAGGGATGGCCAAGGCCACCCAGAACGCGAGACGAATATTCAGGAACAAAGCCAAAAACAAAATCACCAAGAAAAAACCAATGATGCCATTCTTCACCAACAAGTCAATCCGCTGATTGAGGACCGTGCTTGAATCACGAATGACTTCAATACGCGTTGCAGATGCGTTTTCGTTGTACTGCTCAATGTACTCACGTACATAGGCCGTGATGTCCAAAATCGATTCTGTAGTGAGATTATTGACGGTAATCACGGCAGCGGGAGCCCCATTGAACCAGTTCCTAGAAGGATCATTTTCTGCCCAACGCTGCTCGATTTTGGCCACATCACCCAGCCGAATTACCCGTCCATCGCGGTTGGCCCGGATAATAATGTCCCGCATGGATTCTACGTCGTACGTACGAAATCTACCACGGATAATCATCTCCTCATTGGCGAGCTTCAATCGACCTCCAGTCGTTTCCAGGTTCGAATTTCGAACGGCCAAAGCTACTTCTGCGACATTCAAATTGAGTTCATTCAGTTGCGCTTGACGCAGGCTGATCTCAATTTCTTCATCAGGAAAGCCACTGAGCTGCACTTGTGAAATCACGTCCGCACCGCGCAAGTCCGTCTCAATCTGTCGCGCCTCCTCTTTGAGAATCCGAAGGTCATCAATGCCGATGATTGCGAATGAAATTGCCACTCTGATTGCATCTTGCTTGTAAACAATGGGCGGCTCCATCCCCACAGGAAAACTGGCAATTCGGTCCACCGCATTCTTCACATTCTGAAGGGCTTCGTCCGTGATTTCTGGAGAAACCGTTTCAATGGAAATGGTTCCGGCATTCTCGCTGCATACCGACTTGACTTGATCCAGTCCGGATATCCCCTTTAGATTCTCTTCAATCTTGGCTACAATGCCCTCCTCTATTTCTGAGGCAGAGGCGCCGGGATAAACCACTTGGACTTGGATACTCTTCGACTCAGTAACCGGGAAAAAATTGGAACTTAGGTTGGTGAGTCCCACATAGCCCGATGCCAGAATGGCCAGCATAAGCAGATCCCCGGTAAGGTTATAGCGAACAAAATAGCGAATGAGGTTGCGCATCAATCCTGAGATTCAGCATTTTTGGAACTCACAGCCATGCCATCAAAAGGATTCGTCAACGACTCACTCAG
>DDEH01000119.1:37468-38635 GCA_002336085.1 Flavobacteriales bacterium UBA1959
ATCTGTTGCTCCATCAACTGTCCTTCAATCACACGGTAGACTTGATTGTCGTCGTGCATCCAGGCCAGGGGGATTTCAAACACATCAGAAAGCGATGAACTCACAATTTCTCCGGTCAAAAACCGACCGTCACGAATGGCTTTTTCTTGGCCCCTTACAGGTGAAACTCGGCAAAAAACACTAGCGGACTGCGTCGCAGGGTCAACATTTCCTGCAATTCGGCGCACCACTCCATTGGCAACTTCAATGCCTTCTTCATCAAAGAAATGCGCCGAATCCCCACGAGAAATGGTGGACAAATAGCGCACATGAACGGCGGTTTTAATTTCATAATCACCCTCTCCTACAAGCATCCCTGCCGCCTGCCCTGCTCGTACCAAGCCTCCCGGGCGCACATCGGCCCGGACGGCTATGCCGTTGAAGGGCGCACGAACTTGGAACTTACTCAATCGCTCTTCGGCAGATCGAATGCTATGATAAGTGGAAATAATGCCCCGATTGGCTAAGAAAAGTCGTTCCCTGTTCGAAACCGCTTCTGGCAAATCGGATAAGGCACTATCTACGCGCAACGCATTGACGTAATTGGACCACACCTCTCCTCTTTCTTCAAAATCCATTTGGAGATCGGCCAATTGGATACTGAGCAACTGCAAAAACTGACTGCGCTGGGCAATCAAAGCGAGACGAGACTCGGTATCATCAAGGGACAAAATGACTTCCCCAGCCTCAAACGCCGTGCCCTCCCGGAACTCCTTCGATCCAATCAAAAGATTGCCGGTAACTTCCGAGATTACTTCCATCCTGTACAATGCCTCTACACGACCCTCTACAGGCGTTTTGGGATTCATCGCGCCGAGAGCCATAACCGCTGTTCGCACAGCTCGCGGACTAGCCGGCTTATCGGACACAGGAAGTTCCTCCTTTATGGAGATAAGTCCATTCATCATCCCAATCCCAGCTGCGAGAATCGCCGCGCCGAGGACAAATCGGATGGTTCCTTTCAAAATTGAATTCATCTCTTGATTACCAGTTTAACAGACGCAAGTTCACAAAACCCATTGCTAGGTGCATTCATAAAATAGATTTAATACCCACATCAAACTGTTATCATATTTGGCTCAATCCAGACGGATAGTTTAATCCATCAGAAGTTGTCCAAATCGATTG
>DDEH01000127.1:0-3292 GCA_002336085.1 Flavobacteriales bacterium UBA1959
TCTTGCTCGGTAGATTTATCAATTGATTCGGAGGGTTCTTGTCCATGCAGGTTGCTGAGGTCATCTATTCCTCCCAAATTTACGGGCCTGGAAAACGAACTGTTCTTTGGCTTCAAGGTTGCAGCATCCAATGTGATCATTGCTGGAATGATGAACTATGGTCCTTCAAAGGTGGAATAAAAAAATCGCCTGCTCAGATGATTGAGGCCGCCATTCAAAGCGGTGATGACGGTTTTACACTACTCGGCGGAGAACCCCTTGACCAAGCCCCAGCAGTTGCTCATTTCATCATGCAGGTACAATCAGCGGGTTTTGATGTAGTGCTGTACACTGGATATGAGTTGCATGAGTTGTCAACACCCCAAAAGAAGTGCGTCCAGATGTCCGATATTGTAATTCACGGCCGCTATGTGCACGAATTACGAAGCGAAAACCTTCTTTGGCGTGGCTCCACCAATCAAGAAATTTTGATTAATAATTCTAAATTTTCCGGTTTAGATTTATCCGAAAAAAGGCAAGTGGAAATCCACCTCAACGAAATCGGGCACGTCAAAGTTGTTGGGTATCCAACACCCGAACTTTTGCAATCAATTGCTTCACGGAACGGGATGATGACTAGCTTAAAATCAACGGGGAATGGATATGAAATTTAACACATATAAAAAAGCATCAAAAGGCATGAAAGAGGAGCACCTCGATATCATGGATCACATCCTTTTGCCCGTTCTAACGGGCCAAAGTGTCATCCATATTCGTACGCATGAGGAAAACCGTGTCATCGGGATTTGCGAATCGATTAACTCTCGAATCAGTGAGGATTTCCGCGTGCTTCACATCTTGAGCGAAGCAGGTGTTGAATCGGACCTCTTGAGTTCATCTGAAGGGGAAGATGCAGATTTTACTGCATTGAGCACTCAAGCATCAAGCCCGAATGAAGCGCATACAAGCTTACACGTACGCGCTTTGAACTCTTTCTTGAGCACAAAAGAGGGAGGGGTTCTCCTGATCCTTGGCGCAGACGCTGCTTGCAGACAAACTGAGTTGATTAGGCGGTTGAAAACGCATGCCAATAACGGACTTTTCCCTCTTACGGATGAAGGGGGAGAGGACGAGGATAACAATGATGAATCACCGAAACTCGTGGTCTTGCATACCATCTCTCAAGACACCCCCGAAACGCTTTCCAGAACGATTCAAAATTACGACCTTCCATTGCCTCGTGATGGCACGCTTAGCGGATCACTCAGAGGCGTATGCAGGGAGATGGGTATAACTGACATTCAAGATGATAAGATCCGTAAAAATTGGGTGCTTGCCCTCCGGGGATTGACCAGCAAGGAGGCCGAACGATCGCTTCAGCAGACCTTCACCGTTCACGACTCCAAAATGAACGTTGAAAGCCTGGCGTACCTACAAACCGTGAAACGGAATATCATCAAACAAACTGGAATTATGGAGTTTCACGAGCCCACAACAAGTTTCTCCGATATTGGCGGTCTTACCAACCTTGTCGAGGACTTGGGTCTTCGTCAAGGTGAGTTTGAAGTCCATGCTCGAGATGCTGGAATTCAATCTCCAAAGGGCTGTTTACTGGTCGGTCTACCTGGTACTGGTAAATCGCTCATTGCCCAATCGGTTGCAGGTGAATGGGCTATGCCAATGCTTGAATTCAACATGGCTAATGTGCTTGACTCATACGTCGGAGGCAGCGAAGCGAACATGAAGAAAATCCTCGCCGTGGCCGAGTCAATGGCCCCGTGCGTGCTCATGGTTGACGAAATTGACAAGGCGCTTTCTGGATTGGGATCTGCTGGTGGCGATTCGGGTGTCACACGAAGAGTGATTGGAAATTTCCTCACATGGCTCAACGATCGCAAAGCAGACGTCTACGTGATTGCAACCGCTAACGATCTTTCCGAGATAGCAAGCGCTATGCCTGAAATGTTGAGAAAAGGCCGATGGGATGATATTTGGTGGGTTGATTTGCCCGACCGAAAGACAAGACAACAAATCCTTGAAATCCATCTCCACAAAATCCCAAGTGAACGGATTGAGGAAGGGGTCTGGGAGCAGGTGACGGCTATATCTAAACTCAACCCCGGCATTACGGGTGCAGAGATTGCTGCTGCTGTAAATGAAGCGAACCGGATCTCTTTCCATCAAGAAAAACTCCTTTCAGTCAAACAGCTAACATCATCGATTGAAGAACTAAAACCGCTAGCATCTGGCATCAGGGGTTTGGAAGAAACCCGGAAATGGATGAAAGATTTTGCCCGCGCAGCATCCCCTGTTCCGGCTGCTAAAGTCGTGAAAAATTCTGATGTGTATCTTGCAGCATTTGATGCTTCGAAACAATTCCGAACCACGACTCCAGATGAACAGGATTGAATCTCTTAGAATATTGAAGCGCAGTCTAGGTGTTGGAACAAAAGAAAAGAGGCTTTTCAATGGGATTTTGGGGCGACCTCGGGAATTGGATTTGGGATGGCGTCTTCCTGAATTTGGGGTTTGGAGCCATAGCAGCTCTCGCTCTGTTCATGGGGTGGCTTGCAATCTACGGTATCATGAGGTTCCTGACGGAAAACCAAGTGTATCAAGGCCTGCTAAGTTCTGATGAGGACCGTCCTGCAGAAGTCGCCATTCTCTGCCTGATTACGCCTCCTCTTTTTCTCGCTGTTATAGGTACATTGATCGGTCTCATTGTAGCAACAATCCTCAATCTTTTTGTCTTTTTTTGGAATCTAATTCCGTTTACGGGGTGGGGGGACAGTGACGCTGGAATGCATTTTGAGAACCTAACTTACGTCTATCAACTTCCATTCAATCTTCTTGATTGGTGTTATTATCTCTTCATGGCCATTCCAACCTTCTCCCTGATTGCATCCGGAATAGTCGCATTGGCCTGTTTTGGACTGCTCATTCCTCGTAGGATGAACACTGGTTCGTTGGGCAACTCGAACAGGCAGTATGCGGCTTTGTCAATTTCCATTTTCGCCTCAATCTTTGCGGTGACACTCATTATTTTCTTCAGTTCCTTTCTAAGTGGCCTCTACAATGGAGAAATAGAACAATATGAGGCCGCAATGGCAGATCAACAACCATCCGAGGAATTTCAGTGGTACCCAAATTACACCTACCAATCCGCAGAAGGGTATGAGGTTGTGAAACAGAATGAGAACACATACCATACTGAATTGTTAGTTGATATTGAAAATGGTAATTCAGGTGTGTTTAATTCATCTGAAAAGGGCGGATACATTGCGTGCCTTTCATTAAATTCCCTAAGCGACAA
>DDEH01000127.1:3702-4446 GCA_002336085.1 Flavobacteriales bacterium UBA1959
CAATTGAATGTTTCAGTCTTATCGAAGTTTTCAGATTTCGACGATATACGGGAGCATGAATTCTACCAATTCAGTACCGACCTAGGTATGGAGTTTCACACATCGGAATTTAGGTCATTAATTCCCAATTCAGTTGATGGACTTGGATTCATGGTTGAACTTCCTAACGCCTCAGACAGCAATTTTACCTCAGCCAAGTACAACATCATCTATGCCCTCACCGACTCGCAGGAGGCAAATGAGAGCGAAAATACATCCTTGGCAATGTACGCAGAGGAGGCTGGAAATTCAGACGACTGTCAAACATACGCACTTTCAGGTGCGATTGAGCCAAGGTTCCGAACGACTGCAATGGCGTATGTGTTCATTGGTATCTTCCTATTTGGTGGCGTATTGAATCGGTATTATGTGATCAGTTTGGGCAACAACGGTGAGACTGAACCTTCCGTCTTGTTCAGAACATTTGCTGCCTCACAAGCAATTTCTATCGGCGTATTTGGGCTCCTCATGTTCATTTTTGATCCTCTTGACGGAACTGGAACCACTGGGCTAACTTGGGATACGATTTTTCAAACCGCGTTTTTCCTAACAAAAATGGGCATCTTTATCTTCCTCTTGCTTTTAACAGCAATTGGAGTGACTGCCTTGTACCGAAAGAGGCAGTTGATTGGCGACGGTATAGCCGCAGCGTATGAACACGATCGAATGTGGGGCGAAGTGGAGCGTGAATGGTTTGGCAATTGA
>DDEH01000030.1:0-7405 GCA_002336085.1 Flavobacteriales bacterium UBA1959
TTTTTTTTGCGCTGCAGAGCAGGGTCCTTGTTTTGTCTAGTCAACTTTCATTCGCAGGCAAGGGTAAACATCGACGTCAACACCTCAAAATATTCTTGCTGCGGTAAAATCAACGTTGATTACTTTAACCTTTGTTACGGATAATCCCATCAGCGGCATAGGCGTCTCTCAGAATTCCACTTAACTTCGTCCGCACATCCAATAACACCATGCGATTCAACGTTTTCCTCGTCTTTGCTTGCTCCTTGTTCGCCATGAATGGTCAAGCACAAGAGGATGCGCAAGAAACAGCCAATCCTCAAACCGAGTTCACGCCCATTGACGGAATCATTGCAGTCATTGGCCAAGGAATCATATTGGAAAGCGAAGTGGAAGCTCAGGCTTTTGCCATGCGAGCACAAATGGCACAAATGGGGAAATCGGCACAAGCCTTGACCGCTGAACAAAGGTGTAACTTGATTGAAGATCTCTTATTCCAAAAACTTCTCGTCCACCAAGCGCGTTTGGACAGCATTGAGGTCACGCCGTCCGAAGTGATGGACGAAATTGAACGCAGGCTCGCCTACTACATCCAAATGTTTGGCACAGTTGAAGCGTTTGAGGCGGAATATGGTCAATCGGTCAGCGAGTGGAAGGCCGAATTTGAAGAACCGGTGAGAGAACAGTTACTCGCTGGAAGGATGCAGGGGGAGATAAACCAGCAAGTCCGGGCAACACCAGCCGAGATCAATCAACTTTTTACGGCAACCCCTGCGGATAGCCTACCTCTTATTCCTGAAGCTGTTCGTTACCGAGAACTTGTTATGCAGCCTTCTATCACAGAAGGCCAAAAAGCAGAGGTCCGTAATTTTTTAGATTCCATACGCACTCAGGTCTCCACTGGAAAGATGAGCTTGACTCTAGCCGCTTCTCGCCACTCGGAAGACCCCGGTAGCAAATACAAAGGCGGATGTTATGAAAACGTGGGGCGTGGACAATTCGTTCCGGAATTTGAAGCCGCCGCATTTGACACACCTGTGGGTGATTTGTCCCCGGTATTCGAATCCGATTTCGGATTCCATTTTCTCCGCGTAACAGACCGCCGTGGCCAATCGTTCAGCGCCTGCCACGTGCTGATTTCTCCAAAAGTAGATCCCATTGCGCTTGAGGCCATGGGAGAAAAAATGGACAAGATAATGGCTCAAGTTCAAAGCGGTGAATTGTCAATGAACGACGCCATTGTAAGCCACTCCACGCGTGAGGAGACAAGCAATCAGGGCGGTCGTGTGGTCAACCCTCGAGACGGAGGAACTCTCTTCGGCTCCGACGAACTAGATCCCAATCTCTTTTTTCTCCTCAATGCAATGCAACCCAGTGATATATCCGAACCGATTCAACTGATCGACGCCGAAGATCAAGGCTATTGGATCGCTATGCAACTCGAAGAACGTGTGTCGGCGCACAGGGCAAATCCGATGCAAGACTTTGGGTATTTCCAGACCATCGTGGAAAACAAACTGCGCGACGAGCAATTGAAAAAATGGACCAAAAAGGCCATTGATTACACCCACATTCGCATCGACGCGCCCTACGATTCCTGTCTATTTGATGACAATTGGGTCGCTGACTAAAAGGTTTGAAGGCGTCATGAAAATTAGCATCGTCACCGTTGCCTACAACGCCGAAGCCACTATTGCTCAAGCAGTAAAGTCAGTAGTCGACCAAGTAGGCAGTGCATTCGAATTGGAGTACCTAATTATTGATGGCGACTCCAACGATGGCACACTTGCGGCTATTGACCCCTTTCGCGAGCGCATCACTGCCATCATATCCGAACCAGATCTGGGACTGTACGATGCTATGAATAAAGGCATTGCTGCAGCGACAGGAGACTTTGTGGGCATCCTGAACGCGGACGATTGCTATTCTAATGAATTCGTTTTACAAGGAGTAGCAGAGACGCTCAACAGCACCTCTGCTGACTCTCTTTATGGGGACTTAGTATATGTCAACGAAGAAAATGAAGTAGTTCGATACTGGAAAAGCCGCGGATTTAGAAAAGGAAAATTCAATACAACTGGATTTTTGAATGGATGGATGCCCCCTCACCCCACCTTTTTTTTACGCAGAACTACCTACCAATTGCACGGTACCTTCAACCTCCAATTGAAGTCTGCAGCAGACTATGAGTTGATGCTTCGAATGCTTTTTAAACATGGAGTATCCACGGCCTATCTACCTAAGGTTCTGGTAAGAATGCGCACAGGTGGTGTAAGCAATGCCAATTGGTCCAATCGACTCAAGGCGAATCGCGAAGACCACAAGGCTTGGAGCCTAAATGACTTGTCCCCGCAGCCCTGGACACTACTTGCCAAGCCCCTGCGGAAATTACCGCAGTGGTGGAGCAAGCCCTGAATACCGAGCAAAGGAGACATGTTTTTCTTTGATTAAGCACGGAGCTATTCTCAACAACTCTTCACGATCAACGGCCGCAGGAATCTGAATAAACGAGCAATGCACCAATGCTCCTTAAAATGGTTGCACCAAATGGTTTCTTCATTCAATTGAATCCCATTTCGATCGCAGAACGAATGCGTTCGGCAGAAGACTGACTCTCATGGTTTATCTTTACAACTCGGAAGTTTTGACGAGGGTCGTACCGCATCAGAATCACTGAAAATCGATAGCAAACCGAAAGAAACAGACCTCACTCCATGTACGGATCGGACAAAGAGGCCCTCGAGGCCCTGAACAGCAAACACAAAGCCCTGCTCAATGAAATTTCCAAAGTCATTGTAGGCCAAGATCAAGTGATTCGTGAGGTAACCACAGCTATTTTCGCAGGTGGTCACGTACTGCTAGTGGGCGTTCCTGGCTTGGCAAAGACCTTATTGGTCAACACCATCGCACAATCCCTCGGCCTGAACTTTAACCGGGTGCAGTTCACACCGGACCTGATGCCTTCCGACATCGTCGGCTCTGAAATTTTGGACGAATCGCGGCAATTCAAATTCATGAAAGGACCGCTGTTTGCCAACATTGTTTTGGCCGACGAGATCAACCGCACGCCACCAAAGACACAGTCTGCACTGCTCGAAGCCATGCAAGAGCGTTCGGTGACTGTAGCCGGTCAGAGCTACCCCTTGCCTTCGCCCTTCTTCGTGCTTGCGACACAGAATCCGATTGAACAAGAAGGCACGTATCCGTTACCGGAGGCGCAACTAGACCGGTTTATGTTTAACACGTGGGTGGATTATCCCACGCACGACGAAGAGCTCAGGGTGGTCAAAGCCACCACCTCTGACGCTGTGGCATTGGTCAAACCCGTTATCACAGGCGAAGAAATTCTGTACTTCCAACAGCTCATCCGTCGCATGCCTGTTGCCGACAATGTATTGGAATACGCCGTTGGGCTGGTTGGAAAAACGCGGCCGGGACGAGAGCGCGCCACGGACACGGTGAACGCATACCTCTCTTGGGGGGCGGGACCACGAGCCTCGCAATATTTGGTGGTGGGCGCCAAGGTAAACGCAGCGTTGAACGGAAAATACAGTCCCGATATCGAGGACGTTAAGGCGGTAGCTACACCAATCCTCCGTCACCGAATTGTGCGCAATTATAAAGCCGAGGCCGAAGGGCACACTGTAGAATCAATCATCACTGGACTGCTCTAGCATCAGCTCCGTGAGAAATTAAATGAGCGACCCCAAAACTTCCACTCAGACCTTCAATATCTTCCGGAATTTCCGGCGCATTTGGCGACTCATGGTGCCGAGTGAGCACCGAAGGCTAGGCTTGCTGTTCGTTGGCACCATCATCAACAGTTTTCTGGAAATATTAGGATTAGCTGCTGTTATCCCTGTCATAGGATTGGTCATCGAGCCCGGCTTAATTCACTCAAACACATACCTAGCTGAGGCTTTCCAATTCACCCATAAATTTGGTATTGTAACGGAGCAAGGGTTCCTAATGTTGGCGGCATGTGGGTTGATTATTGCTTTTCTATTTAAGGCCATATTTAATTTGGCTCTCAATTTGATCCAAACCCGATTCGCGCTAGGAATCGGTCATCGATTGAGCGGGATGATGTGGACATACCATTTCTCCCAAAGCCTGGAGCGAATGAGGTCCTCAGAATCGGGACGCGTTATCGAAGAAATCAATCGTTGGCCTCTTACATTCTCTAACCTATTCATTGTGGGTTCATTGCGTTTCATCAATGAGTTGGTCGTCATAGCATTGATCTCAATCGGACTTGTTGCATACAGTCCAATCGTTCTGCTCGCGGTAGCGATTTTAATTGCTTTCGGAGCAATAATTATCCGCAACACCACCAAAAACAGGCTTCAGGTCATCAGCAACATTCGAAAAAAATTGATGCCGCAAACGAGTACCGCCATCAACAATGCTATACGCGGCTTCCTCGAAGTGGTCAGCTTTCGAGCCTCTAATGCAATTCGGGATGACTATCTCAAAAAAACTGCGCAGCTGTATCGCATTGACGGCAACGTTCAAATCCTAAACTTGACACCGTCCAAATTGTATGAGGTGCTGGCCGTTGCTGGAGTCTCCGTTGCGATCATCGTGAGCTTATTGCAGGGTGACTCGAATGAAGAGTTCCTCAGCCTATTGATTTTGATGGCGCTTAGCGCCTACAGGGTAATGCCCTCGATGAATCGGATCAACAGCCAAGTATTTGGCATGCGAAGCAATTATTTTATGCTCAACCGCATTGAGGACGCGCTCGAGGAATTGGACCGGACTGCCCGGGCCTCCGATTTCGAAATGCCTGCCGTTTGGCCCCAGGCCGTCATTCACCTGCACAACCTTTCCGTCAAATACGAAGCCATGGCAGAGGCCGTCTTTGAGAACCTAACATGGACCTTCGAACCTTCAAAAATCAATGCCATCGTGGGTCCCTCTGGCTCGGGGAAAAGCACGTTGGTCAATTCACTCTTGGGCTTGCAGCCAAATTCTCAAGGTGCCGTTCGCGTTGGTACATCGATGGACGAACTGATGAATCTAGGAAGAAGCATCGATACACACACCTGGTTGGCTCAGGTTGGTTATTTAAGTCAAGCTCCCTTCCTCTTCAGTGGATCGGTAGAAGAGAATCTGACGATGCGGATTCCTGGGGCATCCGTAGACAAACCAATGGCTCTGGAGTTGATCAGACGATTGGATTTAACTGAATGCCTCGGCAGGGACCCGATGGCTTTCAAGCTCCTCGAGGGAGGGAATAACTTGAGCGGTGGCCAACAGCAGCGCCTTGCCATCTTGCGTGCCCTCATCCACAAACGTTCTGTCCTCGTCTTGGATGAGGCCACTAGTGCATTGGACCAAGCCAATCGCGACAAGGTATTTGCATTGCTTCGAGAGCGGGCGAATGATGGGACGACCGTCGTGCTCATCACGCATGACATGGAGGTGGCTGAGAAATGTGATACGCGTTTGAATTTGAATGCATTAAAGGACTTCGGAAGTGAAGGATAAACAAATTATACTTGGATTGAATGCCTATCATGCTGATTCTTCTGCGGCAATTTTTGTCGATGGAGCACTTGTGGCGGCAACAGAAGAGGAACGCTTTCGCCGCATCAAGCACTGGGCGGGTTTCCCATCTGAGTCCATAAAATTTTGCCTAGGCGAAGTCGGATGCCAGCTAGAAGATTTGGCGGCAATTACGATTGGGCGAGATCCTTCAGCAAAGAAACTGAACAAGGTTGCGTTTGCGCTGAGGCACCCAATCATTGCCAAGTCATTGTGGAACCAGCGCTCGTCAAACAAAGGCGACATCGAATTGCTGCACGAACAATTTCGATTGGTGGAACCCGATGTCGAACTCGAAATGGTCCGTGGCAAATTGCGGTTCATCGAACACCACCGAAGTCATTTGGGAAGTGCATTTTTTCCATCCCCGTTTGAAGAAGCTGCAATCTTGAGCATCGACGGATCCGGTGACTTTTCGACAACCATGTTGGCCAGCGGAAAAGGCAACCAAATAGAAGTATTGGAATCCCTAGATTTCCCGAGCAGCTTGGGGCTGTTCTACACAGCATTCACCCAATATTTGGGATTTCCTCATTACGGCGACGAATACAAAGTCATGGGATTGGCCCCCTATGGAAATCCCCAATACGTGGACAAAGTCGCACAAATCTTACCCTTGAAAAAAGGAGGACTGTTCCGATGGCCCAGTTCGCATTTTAACTTGCATAACGGAGTGGTGTCGTATCCCGAAAACCTTCCCGTCGTGGCGCCTTTGTTTGGGCACAAGTTCATCGACTTATTCGGTCCAGCACGCCAAAAAGGAGACGAATTGACCCAGTACCACATGGACCTTGCGGCCTCTGTGCAGCGCTACACAGAGGAAGTGATATTTCATGTGCTCCGACGCTTGCATGCAATCACTGGGCTCGAAAAAGTATGCATCGCAGGCGGTGTCGCGCAAAACAGCGTCGCAAATGGTAAAATCACGCGCAACACGCCGTTCAAGGAAGTGTACATCCCGTCTGCCGGTCACGATGCGGGCATTTCAATGGGCTCTGCTCAATACCACTGGCACCACGACTTGAACCACAAGCGAGTCGATCCCGTTTTCAGTGCCTACACAGGCTCGCAGTTTTCAGACGATGCCATTGCCTCGTATCTCACCGAGCAAGGTGTGGAATTCACTCGATATGCGACAGACGCAGAGCTCTACGATTCAGTTTCATCAGCCCTAGTCGACGGATCTGTGATCGGCTGGTTCAGTGGTCGTTCCGAATTTGGTCCGCGTGCATTGGGCGCACGAAGCATCATCGCCGATCCCCGCCGTGCGGATGCCAAAGACTTGCTAAATAACAAAATCAAGCGCCGAGAGAGCTTTCGGCCTTTCGCTCCATCCATCCTATCGGAGCATGTGAGCGATTGGTTCGAATTGGACGAGCCCGTGCCGTTCATGGAAAAGGTATTTCCAATCAAACCAGAGCGACACGCTGAAATACCGGCAGTCACGCACGTAGATGGCTCTGGACGTTTGCAAAGTGTTTACAAAAATGTAGCTCCGCGTTACCATGCGCTCATAAGTGCGTTCCACGCCAAAACAGGCGTGCCGATAGTGCTGAATACGAGTTTCAATGAAAACGAGCCCATTGTGAATGCCCCAGAACATGCGCTTGCCTGCTACCTGAGGACGAGCATGGACATGCTTGTATTAGGGAATTGCGTAGTAGAACGAAACTCATAAACGAAAGTCCTTTGAAAGAATTTCTCGCCGCTGCACAAAGCGGTGAATCAGTGTTGAATATCTTGTGCGTATCCTTCGGCAATAAAGCACCCATGGCAACCCACAAACAACCCGTATGAATACTCCGGCCATATCGGTCTTGATGACCACGTACAACCGCGAAAAGTATGTTGGGGAGGCAATTGAATCAGAGTGGTT
>DDEH01000030.1:7703-14782 GCA_002336085.1 Flavobacteriales bacterium UBA1959
GTATGTTGGGGAGGCAATTGAATCGGTACTCAACTCGTCGTTCAAGGATTTTGAGTTGGTAGTGGTTGATGACCGATCCAAGGACAAGACTGTAGACATTGTTCGCGAATGGCAAGCAAAAGATGACCGCGGAAAACTTTTCATCAATGAACAAAATCTCGGCGATTATCCCAACCGCAATCAAGCCGCGGCACACGCCACCGGCACGTACTTGAAGTACGTGGATGCCGACGATATTATATATCCGTGGGGCTTGCAGATTTTATGGGAATGCATGGAGCGTCTTCCGGAGGCGGGCTGGGATCTTTGCTCTCTTGCGCAGGACCAAAACTGTTCATTTCCTTTTGTATTGAACACCCAAGAGGCCTACCGATATCATTACCTCGGTCCCGGCTTATTCCATAAAGCTCCACTTTCGTCCATCATCAAAAAGGAATTGTTCGATGCGGTTGGGGGGGTTGAGCTGGGGCGCAGGGTAAGCGACTGCGAAATGTGGCACAGGCTTGCTTTGAAAAGCCCAGTGGCGTTGATGCCGCATGGCGTGGTTTGGTACCGAGCACATGACGACCAGGAATCCAATGACATCGGCGAATTTGAAGAGATCTATCGGCAAATCAGTTTGAGGCATTTGCATTCCGAAGCAAGGCCCTTAATGTTTGAAGAACTTCAACAGGTGGCACAACGCCAACGTAAAAAGCATTTGAAATTTGCAGCCTTCAATCGGGCAAAAGGAAACATTAAACTGGCACTTCGCTCCTACCGAAAGGTTCAATCTTCCCTTGAAATCATCAAGGACTGACAAACAATGAAAATACTTTTTTCATCGATAAATCAAGCTTCAGAGCAGCACGCGGCGACTCAACAACGCCGCAGAAATCAATCTTTCATATGCTAAATAAAACCATGATGAAGATTAGACAGAAAGTAACATTTCTTTTTAAAAATCCTATCTACTTCTTCATCACACCACTGCTGAGAATTCCATATTTTCGATTTCTAAGGGAAACAGCAGAAAATCCCCACCCGATCACTTTTTCTATTTGGTTCTGCCAAAAAATCATAGGATACAACCGAGGCGCTTTCTGGCCCATGCACTTTACTAGTAAAGTTGTTGGTCACCAAAATATCTCTGTAGGAGTTGGAACATATCCAGGTTATAATCCAGGGGTATACATTCAAGGGACTGGAAAATTAACTTTTGGTAAGTACACTTCGATTGGTCAAAATTCTGGGGTACTAAGTGGTGGACACAACATTTATAACCATCTAGAATTAATCCCAAATGAGACCAGAATTGGAGACTATTGTTGGATTGGTATGAATTCAACAATCCTTCCAGGCATCACGCTTGGGAATCATACAATTGTTGGCGCCGGGGCAGTGGTAACCAAGTCGTTCCCTGAAGGGAATTGTATTATTGCCGGAAATCCCGCTAAGAAAATTAAAACATTAAACCCTAATCAATTCAACGAATACGAATACACCCATAAATATATTGGTTACCGCCGAATCTCCGATATACATGAGTATTCTTCTTGAAACCTAATTAGACATTATTAATGTGAAAGCCTCCATCCTAATACCAGCCTGCAACGCAGCTGAATTCATTGGCGCAACCTTGGCCATTTGCGTTCGGCAGAGAAGAACCCAGACTGGAGAAAGTATCGTGCTCATTGACCAACAAAAGTCACAGAAAGCCGGAGATAAAATGCAATCGACAGTTGCTGCCTCCCGCATCACAGAGAAAGACGGGGGTGTCATCAAAAAACACGGAAGTATTAGACGGACACTATTAAATACGTCAATGGAATCAGAGTGGTTCAACGGTAGACAAATGAGGAAATCACTGAGGTTCAGTTGGAAAGCGACATTGCAATTTGCATTTCTATCATGACTCAAAAGCACTTGCCTCTTGTTTCGATCATCATCCCTTCATTCAATTCAATGAAATGGGTGAGAAAGACGCTTTCGTCGATTTTGGATTCAAACTACAGAAACATTGAAATTGTATGGGTTGATGATCATTCGACAGATGATTCTTTTGCATGTGCGAAAACAATCTTAGCGGACAAACCGAATACGCGATTATTGGTCAACCAAGGAAAAGGAGCCCAAAGTGCAAGGAATTATGGCTTGATTATGAGCAGCGGAACATTCGTAAAGTTCATGGATGCTGATGACTGCATCTCATATGATTTAATTCAAAATCAAGTGATGGATTTGCTAGAACACCCTCTCTCATTATCAAAGTGTAATTGGAATCATTTCACAAATGAACCCGGGGACGGCTCACATTCATCAGCTCAATTGTGCGACCACTCATACATGAATGGAGCAACCTTTTTAGCAGATCTATGGAATCAAAACATGTATCCTCTTCATGCTTGGTTAATTCCTAAAACCATTTTAACCGATGGGATGAAATGGGATGAGAATCTAACTCAAAATCAAGACGGCGAATATTTTGCTCGGCTATGCTTTAAAGCTGATAAAATAATCCACTCTAGCGGCACAGCATTTTATCGCCGTCCGATGAATGAAAATCTCAGTCAGAAAACAGGTGTTGACCAGGTAAAGTCCCAAGTACAGGTTCTGCAAACGTATCGTTCTCTTGCAATACAAGCACCTCGTGCAAGTGGCATGCGTGGTTCTTTTAACTGCCAAGTGAACAATGTCGCTTACCGCTGTGCCTGCAACAAGGTAGAGTCTATCCTTCTCAAGCAAGTTCTCGATATGAGGTTACAAGGAGAGAAAAACTACAACATCATCCCTCAAAGTACAAGGCTAAGATTCCTATCGGCTTTAATAGGAGCCAAAGCTACCTTGCGCATTCGAAGCATCTATGCCAACTAAAGTTTTATATATTCAGTACAACAACCCTGGTGCTTATCCACCTCTCATCAACAGCGCCCGGATTTTTGAAGAATTGGGTTGGCAAACAACATTTATTGGGCTCGACACTGAGTCCACCAGAGAGTTGGTTTTCCCGGAATCAATTAGCACTCGGGTATCCTTGGTTATGGGCAAGACCCCTCTGCTGCGATTCGTACACTTTCATCTCAAATCAATTGCGAAGACCCTTTTTCATAAGCCTGATGTGCTATACATCTCTGATGAATCGGCATGCTTCGCCGGCTTTCTAGCCTCTTTGTTTTCATCTGCTTTGGTCATCTATCATGAGCACGATTACACAATTAAAAGCAACTCGCTCAAATCTCGAGTCCTGAGACTTTGCCGAAATAAAATTTCCTCTTTGGCCGGAATGATTGTTGTGCCAAGCCACGCAAGAGCCGAGGCAAGTTTCACAGAAAAAATCAAGGCGTCCAATAAAATTGAGGTGGTCTTCAATTGTTCCGCGCTCATTGAAATTAAATCAAGCGAAATTGTAAGCCGAACGTTCCACCATGACCAAAATACAAGACTTTACTATCACGGAAGTCTAGTGCCTGCACGATTGCCTCAAAGCCTACTAAAAGCAATCGTAAAACGTGAAGATTACACTTTGAATGTTGCTGGGTACTTCACCCAAGGCTCTGGAGTTATCGAAGAAATAATTTTACACGAGTCCACGAACCAAAAGTCGAATATTAACTATTTCGGACCAAAAAGGAGAGACGAGCTCAGCGAGCTCATGCAAGATGCAGATGTTGGGCTTTGCATTCTCCCTGAAGCAACATCGAACATCAATGAAAGGCATATGGCTGGGGCATCAAACAAAGCCTTCGATTATCTCGCAAATGGACTTTACGTCATCTGCCCTGACACCCCGGACTGGCGTTCGATTTTTTCAGAAACACCCAAAGTGGCCTTCTTAAATCCGCATGATATAGCATCATTGGATCATTGCATTGGTCAATTACGAAAGCAGAAACAAGCCGACTTTTCTCTTTTGCAAGATAAAATATTCAGCACCTGGAACTATGAGGCTCAATTCAAAGGAGTGTTAACTTTCTTGCACTCGAAATTGGCTAAAACGAATGAATGAAGCCTTAATCATAGTCATTGGATTGGTTGTCGCGTTGAACCTAGTTCTCTCCCTTTCGAGGCCACAAAACGCCATAAAGAACCTCATTGCTCTCATTGCATACATGCAATTGTGCCTTGGTCCTTACCTGTATTATACATTCTACCAAGGAACCGAAATTTCTCAGCTTTGGATGTTAGAAATGGCTGTTGACTCTGATCTATACTTTTCATATTTACTTCCTGGATTAATCGCTTTTTTGATCGGACTTCACTTCTCCGGAAAAAGGTTTCAGAAAGAGTTTGATTTTGATTTGACCGGCGGTGAAGCTATCAAGCCACTTATTTTTGGCGGCCTCATCTGTTCCCTCATACTGTATTATCCTGTTCCTCAGAGCCTTAAGTTTTTGCTAACTCTTGGCGCCTCTCTCGCCAAATGCGGTTTGCTCCTATTTCACATACAACGAATCCGAAAAGCCACGAAAATCAGGGGGTTAATTACCCTACCCGCACTGCTTATGATCAGTCTCTTGATTTACGAATCATCAAAGTCGGGGATGTTTGAAGCACTCGTGTTTTGGGGCTTTATTTTATTGGTTTCTAGCCTCGCTGTTTTGCCCCGATCGATTGGCCGCAATTTCACAGTTGTCATTTCCGGACTCATACTTCTCGTAAGCTTGCAGACGGCAAAGGATATCTACAGAACCTTGGTTTGGGAAAAGGGACAGGAGTCGAGCGTAATACAAATTGGGAGCAGCCTTATTGAAGGGTACGAGATTTCGAAAGAAAACTTCAACAACCCCAACTTCTGGTTTCCAATCGTCGAGCGATTAAATCAAGGCCGTATCGTCAGCCACGTGATTAGAAAAATAGAGCGCCAAGAGACAAAACAAGATTTTAAGAGAATCCCAATGGCTTTTGGAAGCGCTTTTGTGCCTCGTCTGTTTTGGCCGGATAAACCAAAGGCGGGCGGGCGAGAAAACATCTCGGTTTTTACGGATATAAACCTCATTGGCAGCACAAGTATGAATATATCTTACTTCAGCGACTTCTTCATATCGTTTGGTCAATACGGAGGAGTTATTTCTCTTTTCTTTTGGGGATTTTTTCTCAGTAGTTTCATCCATAAAATCAGCACTTTCACTCACAAAAAGTATGTTGTTTGGCTAAGTCCTATTGTACTTATTGGTTTGATCCCTGTGGAAACAGATTTAAACATGGTCATCAATCACATCGTCAAAAGCACACTATTTATCATTCTTGTATCAAGTGTCTTGGCCCATATTCAGAGAGGAAATGCACGAAATCACTAATCCCGACACACGCTTTGCAATTCTGATTTCTGGCTCCACTTTGCCGGCTAGCATAGAATTAGCTTACCTCAATGGACTGAAGCGTACAAAGTGTGAAAATGTACAAATTGTTGAAACGGACCGCATTTACACAAACCTGACCTTTCTCTACAAAATCGCACGAAGGATACTGCCTAATAATCACAGGAGAATTCTTGCTCACAATAAAATTTTGGTCAGAGAAATCGACAAAAGAGGAAGAGGAGATGTCCTTCTCATTTTTAAAGGCATGGAGGTTTTACCGGACACTTTAAAAAAGGCAAAAAAAGCCGGACTAATACTCGTAAACTACAATCCCGATCATCCGTTTATTTTTTCAGGTCGGGGTTCAGGCAATGCAAATGTCCGAAATGGAATAAAATGGTTTGATCTTTATATGACCTATGCTTTGGATGCAAAACAGGCGCTAGAAAAAAGAAATATACCGAGCTATGTTCTTCCTTTCGGTTTTGAAAACTCAAGCTGGATGGGGCAAAGCCTTTTGAAAGAGGAAGAAATAAACAGCTGCTGTTTTATCGGCAATCCAGATTCAATACGCGTTGCATTTCTTCAAGAGTTTGCGAAAAATATCCCCCTTCACTTGTACGGCACGGGCTGGTCTCAGAGTGACTTTACGAGCTCCGTAAAAATTCACGAAGCAGTCACAGGGAAAGAATTCTACCAAACACTGCGCAAATATCGGGTTCAGTTAAACCTAATGAGGCCACACAACCTAAACAGCCATAACATGAGAACCTTTGACGTTCCAGGTTGCGGGGGCATTGGACTCATGCCTCGGACCAGAGATCATGAACACTTCTTTTCTGATTCTAATGAAGCTTTCATTTACGACGAGGTAACAGATGCTGCAAAAACTGCACGTCACATTCTTGATTTAAGCTATGAAGAAGCTGTAAAAATTAGAAAATCTGCCAGAGAAAAAACACTGCAACTGGGAGGAGATTACAATTCCAGAGCTCAGCTCATGTTCGATAACATCGTCTCCATTCAATCCAAACAATAAGGTTCCGTGAGATTCTAGCGAAATTATTCGTCTCTTATCGAATCGGTTAAAAAGAGAAAATAGAGATCTCATGGATGTTTTTTCTGCGTTTGGTGTAGTTTTCTCCGAAATATTGAACTCTATCTGCGCCTCATCTTTCTTCTAGTAGGAGCAAAATACTTTTTTCAGCACATCATATGCAAATCTCCGAGCAGCATACCACTTGGTTATTCCGGAAAAAACGTGCCCTCGGTAACTATAGCATTGAGCAGTCGTTTCGCGAAGTGGCCAATGCTTGGCCTGAAGAAACCAAGCCCAATTGGATCGAGGCAACGCACTTCAGCGAAGGGTGGCGGAATCGCTGGAAAGTCATATCCCAGACAAGGGCAATCAAAACTGATACCCTCCACATCACAGGCGACATTCATTTCGCAGCATTGGCCTGGCCAAAATGGAAGCGAAATCGCCCGCAAGTCATCCTGACCATTCACGACATTGGATTCATGCAAGAGCACCATGGATGGAAACGATGGCTGATGAAAAAGATTTGGATCACCTGGCCGCTGCGTTGCGTGGATCAACTTGTCACCGTTTCTGAAGCAACCAGAAAAGCTGTTCTAATCGAAGCACCTTGGTTTGCAAAAGAAAGTACAACCGTCATTCCCTCCGTTGTTCCGCAGCATTTCGAGCAGCGCAAAACGGAACCGAAAAACCCCAAACCCATCGCTCTGCACATTGGCCTTGCGAAGAACAAGAATCTCCAGAGACATGCAGAGGCCCTA
>DDEH01000107.1 GCA_002336085.1 Flavobacteriales bacterium UBA1959
AGGACAATCTCATCAACAGAATGTTTATGAAGGTCAAAGGCTTCGTAATTCGCCTTTGACATATCGCCCGGGGAAAATTCCTTCAGTGGATTGGCATGCATCAGACCGGCCGCTACAGAACGATCACATGCTTGTTGTAACTCTTCGACAGAACCAACGCAAATGCGTTCAGATCCATCTTCAGTGGACCAGATAGGAATGGGAATGCCCCAAAAACGTGAGCGACTCAAATTCCAATCATTCAGGTTTTCCAACCACTTTCCAAACCGACCGCTTCCCGTGCTTGCGGGCTTCCAACGAATGGTTTTATTCAACTCCTGCATGCGCTCCTTGGCTGCCGTAGAACGGACGAACCAACTGTCCAAGGGGTAGTACAATACAGGTTTATCGGTTCTCCAACAGTGCGGATAATTGTGCTCATACTTCTCCACCAAGAAGGCCTGACCACTGCCTTTGAGTAGAATCGCAATCTCTACATCCACAGAACGTTCTGGCGCTTCACCCTCATCATAATATTCCTGCTTGACAAACCGACCCGCAAACGGGCCAATGTCCGCTCGAAAACGGCCCTGCATATCAACGAGGGGAACACCTTGGCCTGAACCATCTTCTACCAAGAGCGGTGGAACACCAGCAGCAGCAGCCACGCGAGCGTCATCGGCTCCAAACGTTGGCGCTGTATGCACAATACCCGTTCCATCCTCAGTCGTGACAAAATCGCCCGGAATGACTCGGAAAGCTTCTTCAACTCGCTCCATCGGTTCTGCCCAATCAAGCAATTGCTCGTATCGTGCTCCGCACAAATCTGCGCCCTTAATCTGGGCAATAATTTCGTGTTCAGGCGCTTTTTTTCCACCGAAATGTTTCCCCACCAAGTCCGATGCCAACACCACCACAGCCACTTCATCAGTGTACCGATTCTTGGTCAAAACAAGCGCATAATCAATGTTTGGCCCCACTGTCAGTGCCGTGTTGGAAGGCAGCGTCCAAGGCGTTGTTGTCCACGCCAAGAAATCAACGGGAATGTGAGCCAATTCCGCAGCCTTTTCAGCTCCTGCATGTTCCAACATTCGACTCGCACAGTCTGGCAAAGACCGAAATTGAGCCACAATTGTAGTGTCTTTAACATCTTGGTATGCACCGGGCTGATTCAGCTCATGGGAACTCAAGCCAGTGCCCGCTGCCGGGCTGTACGGCTGAATGGTATATCCCTTGTAAAGCAAATCTTTGTTATCCAATTGCTTGAGCAACCACCAGACACTCTCAATGTATTTGTTTTCGTACGTCACATACGGAGTCTCCATATCCACCCAATACCCCATCTTGTGAGTGAGGTCATTCCAGATGTCCGTATACCGCATCACCGCTTTGCGGCAAGCCTCATTGTATTCTTCTACGGTCAGCTTGACGCCAATGTCTTCTTTGGTAATTCCAAGTTCTTTCTCCACGCCCAACTCCACGGGCAATCCGTGTGTATCCCAGCCAGCTTTCCGCTCGACTCTGTACCCTTTTAAGGTATGAAATCGACAAAAAATGTCCTTGATGGCCCTCGCCATCACGTGATGAATTCCCGGCTTACCATTGGCCGATGGTGGCCCTTCGAAAAACACATAAGGACGGTCTTCGGGCCGAGTATCAATGCTGCGTTGGAAGGTGTTATCACGCTCCCATCGTTCCAAGATGTCACTTGCAACATCTGGCAAGTTCAAAGAACCCCGCTCGGGGAAAGAAGATTGTAAGGAGGAATCACTCATTCTGATGGCCATTTCTTGGCGCGCATGCGCTGCCACGAAGATAGCACCAACAGCAGGAGGATGCGAATTCTAAAACACTGATTTTTCTAGACTTGACTGAGTTTGACCATGTTTGTCATACCGGCCTCAGCAATGGGCATGCTCGCCAAGTGAACAACAAAATCTCCTTTGGTCACAACACCCATCTTTGTCAGTTCGAACTTGATGTCCGCAATCGTGTGATCTGTGCTGACCATTTTCAGATACGGGAAAGCCGTTACACCCCAAACCAAAGACATTTGACCCAACACTTTTTTATTCGCAGTGAACATATAAACATACGCTTTGGGGCGTTGACTAGAGACCTGAATGGCCGTGTAGCCGCTGTATGTCATGGTAACAATGGCTTCAGCGTTAACGCGCTTTGCGAGTCGGCAGGCGTTATAACACATGCTATCGCTAATGAAACGACTGTCATCAGGGCTTAGCGGCGGACGCTCTTGATTGAACATTCCATCATGACTCTCCATGGTATGAATAATATCCGTCATGGCCTGAACAGCTTGAACCGGGAAAGCACCAACGGATGTTTCAGCACTCAACATGACCGCATCTGCTCCGTCCAAAACCGCATTCGCTACGTCGTTGACCTCAGCCCTTGTGGGCACAGAGTGCTCAATCATGGATTCCATCATTTGAGTCGCCACAATGACCGGACGCCCCAATACCATGCATCGCTTTATGATGTCTTTCTGCACCAAAGGCACCTCTTGCTTTGGGATTTCCACCCCCAGATCACCCCGCGCAATCATTACGGCATCCGTGACTTCAAGAATGGCATCCAAATCTTCCAGCGCCTCGGGCTTTTCAATTTTCGCAACGATACGCGCATGCTTACCTGACTGCTCAATACGGCTCCTTAAATCCAAAATATCCTGAGCATTTCGAACAAAAGACAACCCAATCCAATCGACCTCCTGCTCCAGTGCAAATGCCAAATCAGCCTCATCCTTTTCCGTGATGCAGGGAAGTGAGATTACGGTTGAGGGCAAATTAATTCCTTTCCTAGGCTTCAATTTACCTCCATGCACCACCTCGCAACGAACTTCATGGTCGCGGTCAGTTTCCAGAACCTTCAATTCCAATTTTCCGTCATCCATAAGGACAGGCTCCCCTGGCTTAACGTCACGAGCAAACTCGCTGTAGTTCGTATAGACAATTCCATTGGCACCATCTTCCTTGCCCGTCCGAATAATCAGTTCCTCGCCCTTTATCAAGTTCATTTCGCCGCCAACAATGTCCCCTACGCGAAGCTTTGGGCCCTGCAAATCTGCAAGCAATGCAGTGTGTATTCCCAACTTATCGTCAACTTTTCGAATGTTCGCAATCGTCTGTCCATGCACAGCATATTCTCCATGGGAAAAATTAAGACGCGCCACATTCATCCCTGAATTAATCAGTGACATTAACATTTCCTCTGAGGAGGACGCCGGACCCATGGTCGCTACAATCTTCGTTCGTTTCATCTCTTTTTACGTCTTTCTTCAATCATTCTCATTTGGCAGAATCCACCAAATCAATCAAGGCCAAATGCTCGATAGCTCCGGAATTCAGTGGGTCCAATATTTGGACATAATTCACCCCCTTCACTTTTCTCAGCCTCGGAATTAATTCCGCAGCTTGCTCACATCCCTCACTTAGATGGACGAGGTAATCCAAAGCTGCTGCTCCTTGAAATCGAGCAATGATACCCTCTGGCAACTTGTTTTCGACTACATGAAAAGCACTTTGACCTGCATCACCGGATTCGTTGAACCGGTACACAGCATGGCTTGAATTGCCTTTTTTTTGTGCGATATCCAGCAAATGACTGAATTGCAAACTCCAGCCGACTGTTCGATTAAGTTCCCAGCACAACCTTTGGGGCGGCAAGTGACTGCTCAATCCAATCAGTTCAAAATCACAGGAATCTGCAAAATCATCTTCAAGCCACTGCATCTCACGCAAATATAACTTGAGATTCGCGTTCATCCGGTATCAATCACCCAATAACATGCACAATTACAGTGGAATATCCCGACTCGCTTGCTCGGCAGCATCCTGCTCAGCACTTTTTTTTGACGGCCCGCTGCCAAGCCCCGCCACTTCACCGTCAACAAGCAGCTCCATTTGATATTCATTCCTACCATCCACGAGGGTCGTATTTCGCAAGCGGTATTCGACTCTTTTTGAAGACTGTTGGGCCCACTGCTGGACCTTGGTTTTAAAATCAGAAGTGACGAGAGCATTGGTATTCGACTGGTGCTTCTCAAACATTCTTAAAACGGCGCGCTCTGCTTTTTGATACCCATGATCCATAAAAATCGCTCCAACTAATGCTTCCAGCGCATTTCCAATTACCGTTGCAGGTATAGCTGACTGTCCCATTTTGGTCCGAATAAAAGGTTCAAGCCCCATTACCTGACCGATTTGGTTCAATGCTTTGCGACTAACCAATCGCGACTTGCACTGGGTCAACATGCCCTCATCCCCCAGGGGGAATTTATCAAAAACCTGTTTGGCAATAATGGACCCTAGAACCGCATCTCCCAAAAATTCCAGGCGCTCATTGGAATTTTTCCCCTCCTCAAGATCATCCGATAAGGAAGCGTGTGTCAAGGCCTCGTCGTACCAATGTTGTTGCTTTGGCCGCAGGCCAAACTCAACGCGGAGAAAAGTCTGGAACGCTGAAGATCTTTTGCTTCGAAAACCAAAGGCTCCCAATCGATTGGCATTCAGCAATCCCACAGCGGAAAAGATTTAGGAAAGTTCTCGGAAAAGAACCGAAGCGTTGTGTCCTCCAAAACCAAACGTATTCGAGAGAGCTGCGCGCACTTTTCGCTTCTTCGCTTGATTGAACGTGAAGTCAAGCTTCTGGTCCAATTGTTCATCCGCATGCTCAAAATTGATAGTTGGGGGGATAATGCCATTCTTAATGGCTAAGATGCATGCAATCCCTTCAATAGCCCCTGCCGCTCCCAACAAATGACCCGTCATTGATTTCGTAGACGAAATGCTTAAATCATACGCGTGCTCGCCAAATACACCCTGGATAGCTTTGGTCTCAGCTACATCGCCTAAGGGAGTTGATGTGCCGTGGACGTTCACGTAATCAACCTCTGATGGATGCATAAAAGCATCATCAAGAGCTGACCTCATCACATTCAGAGCGCCCAAGCCTTCTGGATGTGGCGCTGTAATGTGGTGAGCATCCGCACTCATTCCTCCGCCGACCATTTCACAATAAATGGTAGCACCTCGAGCAACTGCATGGTCATAATCTTCTAAGATGATAGCGCCGCCGCCTTCTCCTAGAACGAAACCATCTCGTGTAGAATCAAAAGGGCGAGAGGCAGTTTTCGGATCGTCATTGCGGGTTGATAGTGCCTTAAGGGCATTAAAACCCCCAATTCCACCTTCAGTCACAGCTGCCTCAGAACCTCCCGTTACCATCACATCCGCTTTTCCTAAACGTATATAATTGAAAGCGTCAATCATTGCATTGGTTCCACTTGCACACGCCGAAACAGTGCAGAAGTTGGGGCCTCGGTAACCATGGCGCATGCTAATGTGGCCCGCCGCGATATCCGAAATCATCATCGGAATAAAGAAAGGACTAAAACGAGGGACTCCATCGCTTTTATGAAAATTCAGGGCTTCATTCATAAAGGTTTGAAACCCCCCAATACCGGAACCCCAGATGACGCCCACCCTGTCCAGGTTGACAACATTTTCTTTCTCAAGGAGACCTGCGTCTTTGATCGCTTCGTCAGAGCACACCACTGCATACTGGGTAAACAGGTCCATTCTTCGCGCTTCCTTCCGTTCGAGAAAGTCCGCAACGTCAAAGCCTTTGACTTCACAAGCAAACTTCGTTTTGAAATTTTCCGCGTCGAACTTGGTAATGGGAGCTGCGCCGCTCACACCACTGACTATTCCTTTCCAGTAAGCGCGCGCATCATTTCCCACGGGCGTAATCGCTCCGAGACCAGTGACAACAACCCTTTTCAGCTCCATGGAGCCTGTATTATTTCGCGTGCTCAGTAATGTAGTCGACCGCTTGGCCTACTGTGCTGATCTTTTCAGCTTGATCATCTGGGATGGCGATGTTGAACTCCTTTTCAAATTCCATAATGAGTTCTACAGTGTCCAGTGAATCGGCTCCCAAATCATTGGTAAAGCTCGCTTCAATGTTCACTTCTCCTGCATCAACTCCCAACTTGTCGACGATTATCGCCGTTACTTTT
>DDEH01000042.1 GCA_002336085.1 Flavobacteriales bacterium UBA1959
CAATGGCATTATCCTTTTGAAAACAAAGAACGCATCGATAGTGGAAAGTCATTTCCTGCAGATTTCATTGCAGAGGGTGTCGATCAGACCCGAGGCTGGTTCTTTACCCTTCATGCGATCGGTACGATGGTATTCGATTCTGTGGCATACAAAAATGTTGTTAGTAATGGTCTCGTTTTGGATAAGCAGGGGTTAAAAATGTCCAAGCGCTTGGGCAATGCGGTCGATCCTTTTGAAACCTTGGATGTGTTTGGTCCAGACGCCACTCGATGGTACATGATCAGCAATGCTCAGCCTTGGGATAATTTGAAGTTTGACACCGATGGAATTGTTGAGGTGCAGCGAAAGTTCTTTGGCACTCTTCACAACACTTATAACTTCCTTGCGCTCTATGCGAACATTGACGGCTTCAATGGCCGCGAAAAACATATTCCTGTTGAGGAACGGCCTGAGATCGATCGATGGATTTTGTCGCGGCTTCATTCTTTGATTCACGTCGTGGATAGCGCTTTCGGTGAACTGGAGCCGACCAAGGCAGCCCGTGCCATTCAAGAATTTACGATAGACGAGCTATCGAATTGGCATGTGCGTCTGTCCCGCAGACGTTTTTGGAAAGGTGAGATGAGCGCGGATAAGTTGAGCGCATACCAGACGTTGCACGAATGCCTCAAGGCACTCGCCATCATGGCTTCTCCCATCGCACCGTTTTATTGTGATCGCTTGCACCAGGACATTAATCCAGGAGCCGATTCGGTTCACCTCATGGACTTTCCGGTTGCGGATCCTAGTTGCGTGGATATTGAACTGGAGGAACGCATGAAGCTCGCTCAGCAAGTCAGTTCACAGGCGCTCTCTTTGCGAAAGCGGGAAAAAATTCGTGTAAGGCAGCCTTTACGCAGGATATTGATTCCTGTGCTGGATGAAGTTGTGGAGCGGCGCATTAAGGCCATAGAGCAATTGATTTGTGGCGAGATCAATGTGAAACATATAGAATTATTGAAGGATGATTCGAATACAGAGGTTTCCATTGTAAAGCGTGTCAAACCGGACTTTAAAGCATTAGGACCTCGCTTCGGAAAGCGCATGAAGGCAATCGCTGCTGCTGTGAATAAATTGGATTCTGAAGGCATTGGAGAATTGGAGCGAAACGGACAGTTAGAAGTACATCCTGAGGACGGACAGGGTCCCGCGGTCATTGGTTTGTCGGATGTTGATATCCTCACAGATGATATACCTGGTTGGTTGGTTTCAAGTGCTTCAGGAGTGACTGTAGCCTTGGATATTACCTTGGATGAGGAACTGCGCTCAGAAGGTCTAGCGAGGGAGCTGGTCAACCGGGTTCAGAACATCCGAAAAGACCAAGGGCTGGAGGTGACAGACAAGATTCTCCTAACCTTGCACGCCACTGATGAAATTCGGGCAACAATTGAAGAGAATTTAGATTATATTCGACTCGAAACTCTAGCAGATGAACTTCTTTGGCAGGAATCCGAGGACGCTGTTGAAGTCGATTTGAGCGAAGGGATTGCCCTTGAAATTGGAGTTGAAAAACTGAATTGAACACCGAGCGATGGCCGAAACACGATACACGGATTCAGACTTGAATGAATTTCGAGACCTGATTGATGAGAAATTGAAGACAGCACGTGAAAATTATGACGAGCTGCAACGTGCCTTGTCGCATCAAGACGACAATACCACAGACGATACGTCGCCGACGTTCAAGATGATGGAAGATGGTTCCGAAACGATGAGTCGTGAGGAAACAGCACAACTTGCTGCGCGTCAGGAGAAATTTATCCGGAATTTGCAGAATGCTTTGCTTCGCATCAAGAACAAAACGTTTGGTATTTGCCGAGTAACTGGAAAACTGATTCCGAAGGAGCGGTTGCGACTGGTCCCTCATGCGACTATGTCCATCGAAGCAAAGAATAGGCAGTAATTCCAAGCGTTTAAACTCACTCTTTTGCATTTACCCAAAACCTTCACAGGTTGGATTTCTTTGGTCGTGATACCACTGATTGTGTGCGATCAAGCGCTTAAAGTGTGGATCAAATTAAACTTTTCGGTGGGACAAAGGGCATCCTTTGTGCCAGGAATTTTGGAACTGCAGTTTATCGAAAATGAGGGGATGGCGTTTGGGTGGGCCTTGCCGGGAGTCGCGGGCAAATTGGTCCTTACGGTATTCCGCCTGTTGGCCGCAGTCGGCATTGGATTTTACTTAAATAAATTGATTCGATCAGGGGTGCATAAGGGCTTATTGACCTGTGTTTCGTTTGTTTGGGCTGGTGCCATTGGCAACATCATTGACAGTGCTGTGTATGGTCAATTATTCACCCGAAGTTCTTGGGGAATGATGGCAGATTGGGCCGGCCCTTCGGAGGCATATGCCCCATTTCTGATGGGAAATGTGGTGGATATGTTCCATTTTATTGTCCGCTGGCCCATGAGTTTTCCAATAGATTCGCTCGCTGGAAGGGAGATTTTTCCACCCATTTGGAACTTGGCGGATGCCGCAATTTCATGCGGAGTCATAGCCATATTATTGGGCCAACGGGCATTCTTTAGTGAAGGCGGACCGACGGAAGAGGATAAAGATCAGACGTTATAATGACCGGTTCAGTAAGTCTGAACTGAATTAGTTGGAAACAGGCTCAACCCAGTCACCGTGTGACTGGATGAGATGCACCAAAGCCTCAACGGCTCGGTCCTCCGGCACGTTGCGCTCCACTACTTCCTTCTCTTTGTACAGAGTGATTTTTCCGGGTCCAGTTCCCACGTAGCCATAATCTGCATCGGCCATTTCACCCGGGCCATTTACAATGCAGCCCATGATTCCAATTTTAACGCCTTTGAGGTGAGAGGTCACAGATCGAATTTTGGCTGTCGTCTCTTGTAAATCAAACAAAGTTCTCCCACAGCTCGGGCAACTGATATATTCCGTTTTGGATATGCGTGTTCGCGTGGCTTGCAGGATTCCAAAGGCGGTTGAATTTCGAAGTTGAAGAGATGTCTCATCTCCTGCCATCCAGATTCCATCGCCAAATCCATCCAGCAACGGCGCGCCTAAATCCACCGAAGCATACAGCTGGAATGTTTCAGCATCAAGCCCATCAAGTGTCTGCTGCAATATCACAGGAATGTCACACCCTTTCTGATCCAAAATCATACAGCAGCTGCGCAAGTCTGCCATGGCGTGCGCATTTGATGGGACCAAAACTAAAACAATGTCTTTGCGTCCGCAGACCTGAGCGATAAAGTTTGGCGTCAAATCTTTTCGTGTGGCTCGAATAAAATGTACTTCCGCCGAAACTCCAGCATTCCAATCTTTGGCGTTCCATAATGGATAGTGCCGAACGGCACCTTTCCAGTGCGCTGCATTTTGGATGACTCCAAGGGTTCCAGGTAAATCAAAGTCAATACCAACGTCTCCAGTGAAGATGAAGTCGCAAGCAAAATCATCGAGGTTCCACTTGTCCAGAGGAACCGAATACCGATACCCACAGCCAAATAGTCGCGCAGGACTGATTTCTCCTTCGCTCAAATCATGGACCACCACGGGAACATTCTTTCCTCCGATGTTCATTATTTCTCGGGTGACTCTCCGGACATAATTGAATGGATCGAAGCTCAACGGCACGGCTTCTTGTAAAGCACGGCCGTCTCGGTGCTCATAGCGATCTACTAATTTTCGCGCAACAGGTAATTCAGCTTCGGGTGCTTCTGTCAATGACACACGAATCGTGTCGCCCAAACCATCCTCGAGCAGGGCTCCAATTCCAATGGCACTTTTGATACGCCCATCTTCGCCATCGCCCGCCTCCGTAACTCCCAAATGCAGCGGATAGTCCATGCCTTCCGCATCCATTTTCGCTACGAGCAATCGATACGCTTGCACCATCACCTGTGGATTCGAAGCCTTCATACTGATGACGATGTCATGGTAATCATGGATGCGGCAAATTCGAAGGAATTCAAGAGCACTTTCCACCATACCCATGGGCGTGTCTCCGTACCTGCTCAGAATTCGATCGGACAAGGAACCGTGGTTAGTACCAATGCGCATGGCGCGATTCAAACGCTTGCATTTTTCAACCAGTGGAGTGAACCGCGATTCAATTCGGTCAAGTTCAGCAGCATATGATGCGTCGGTGTATTCTATCTCTTCGAACTTCTTCTTGTCTGCATAGTTTCCAGGATTCACACGGATTTTTTCTACGTGATCTGCCGCGACCTCTGCTGCATTTGGAGTAAAGTGAATGTCAGCGATCAGTGGCACATGCTTGTCGGCTTCGTGCAGCGCTTTTGCAATGGCTCCAAGTGCTTCGGCCTCCTTTCTTGATGGTGCGGTGATGCGCACCAATTCACTGCCTGCATCTATCATCCGAATGCTTTCGTCTACCGTCTTCGAAACATCAAGAGTATCCGCCGTGGTCATGGACTGAATGCGGATCGGTGCATCACCGCCCAATGTGAGATCGCCAACACAGATTTGCCTCGACACGCGTCTGCGGTAATTGAACCAATCAACATCTAGCGTGTCAGAAGAGGGTTCGTGGGAGGAGTTTTGTTCCATGGTTCAAATTGCTCTGCTAAGGTAACCGACGGGAGAATAGATTTGTTGGAAGTTGGCTAATCGAATTGTCCACGGTTCAATCGTAATTTTACGGAACTAATTTCAAGGCTTTCGGCCCATCACACATCTGTTTTGCCTTCCATTCAAAATGAAACCGATTTGGTTGTTGTGCTCTCGAGCCGACCATACAGCGATGGAAAACGCGTTGTGCGCGTGATGAGCCGAACTTACGGTACTATTGCGTTGTGGGTGAATGAAGGACGTGGAAAGAACCGGCGCATTGCCATGTGGCATGCGGGAGCAGTCCTCGAATTGAGCGGTATGAACCGAAAGGGCTCGGAGGGATTGGTTCAATTCAGGGAAGCCCGCAGGACGGTGGTTTTGGATGGCATCATTCGCGATCCCCGTCGCAGTGCAGTTGTTTTTTTCATCTGCGAGGTCATCGAAAAGACTATGCCGGAAGAGACGCCGCACCCCGAGGTGCACGATTTGATGGCCCAAACCATCCTCGAAATTGAAAGCTCTTCCGCCCTTGGTTGGTTGCACGCTGCATTTTTGGGTCAATTGATTCGACTTTTGGGGATTGCGCCCGTCGAACCGCCGTCACCGCATTTTAAGTCTTTGGATCTCCCATCGGGAGATTGGAAATTTGAAATCGGACTGGAACAGCAATGCTTGGAAATGCCTATAGCATTGGGATTTATGGGTTTTTTGAAGTCTGCCGCAGCGGTTCCCAAGATGTGGACAATTGCGGACCGCAAGCGCTTAGTTCTCGGTCAAGTCCGTTACCTTCAACATCAATTGGGCGTAATCCGTGAAATCAAAAGCTACGCAGTGTTAGAGGCGGTATTTGACAATGAGCGATAATAGATATTTTGGCTCGGTTTTTGACAAAACAAACCGCATGACCAAGGGCAATCAGCATCGGACGCGGCGCATTCAAAGGGCCACCATAACAATGGTAGTAGCCACTTTTTGCTTCACTTTTGCACACAGTGTTTTGGCCCAGGATGATGCCAATGGAAAAGCTTCGGAGTCATCCAAACGTTCATTGGAATTGCAAGCTGTCGGTTCGGATGGTATCACGCCGGTGCCTTTTGCAGTGGTTTTGAATAAAAACTCTGGACAACAAGTGATGACCGATGCCAACGGTCGAGCGACCATTGGGAGAGTATACGGATTGGACACCCTATTGCTGCGAAGTGTGGGATTTATGGACAAGGTGATCCTTCCGATGCAGCAAGTGAAGACATCTGTTCGAATGGTTGAAGACCTTATTAGCTTGGAAACGGCTCAAGTGGTGAGCCAGGGTTTGGTGGATGCCAATAGTGCTTCACTTTCTACCCAAGTCATGCGCTTGGAAAACTTGCAGAATCAGGTTGTTCGGTTAGAAGTTCCCCAAACAGCGGCTGAACTTTTGTGGGCCACAGGTTCTGTGCTCGTCCAGCAGAGCCAGCAGGGCGGTGGATCTCCAATCATTCGAGGGTTTGAAGCCAACCGTATTTTGCTGGTTGTGGATGGCGTTCGGATGAACAATGCGATTTATCGAAGCGGTCACTTGCAAAATGCCATTACCGTAGATGCGAATATTCTGCAACGTACCGATGTCTTACTTGGTCCGCATAGTATTTTGTTTGGTAGTGATGCTCTCGGCGGTGTTATCCATTACCACACCCGGATTCCAAAAATGGGCTTGAAAGATTTTCGTGTAAATGCCTCTGGTGCCTATCGTTCTCCGAATCAAAGTCAATCTTGGCATACCGATGTGGCAATTTCTCGCGAACGATGGGGCAGTATAACATCGGTGACACGATCGGAATACGGTGATTTGCGAATGGGGAAGTGGCGTCGGCACGGCAATGCGACGTGGGGATTGGATACGTTGTTTGCGGCCCGTATTGACTCGACTGATATAGCGCTTTCTACGGAAGATCCTACGATCCAGAAAGGTTCGGGATACAGTCAAATTGATCTCCTGCAAAAATTCAGGATTCAGGTTCCTGAAGCAATCCTCGATTTGAATTTTCAATGGAGCAGG
>DDEH01000010.1 GCA_002336085.1 Flavobacteriales bacterium UBA1959
GGAATTGCATAAATCAATGCGCAGTCATTATGATTCAAACAGGTTCTTCCTGTTTGATTTTGGTCTTTTCTATAAAATTTCAATATCTTTAGAGGATGTCTATAAAATCGATGCGCTGTAGGCTCAAACCACTATGGATTCTCGGGCTATCAGCTGTCATTTCACTCGCAACGCAGGCACAACAAGACATCGATCACTGGGAAGCCGCTGTCCTTGACGGCACGTCATGGCACTATTTGGTTCCAACAGATCAGCCCGATTCGGAATGGATCTCCCCGGGTTTCGACGACTTTTCTTGGCCTGAAGGGCCATCTGGCTTTGGTTACGGCGACGGTGATGATGCCACTATTGTCTCGTCCACAACATCGCTTTACCTGCGCCACGAATTTGAAATTGCAAACTCTGCAGCATGGTTGGATGCAGTTTTTCAGATGGACTATGATGATGGTTTTGTAGCGTATCTAAATGGCTCTGAAATCGCTCGAGGCAACACCGGACTTCCAGGATCATTTGTGGCGTGGAATCAAAATTTGGTTACCGACCATGAAGCGGTGCTGTATTCCGGGGGAATGCCTTCTTCCTTTGATTTTGATTTTGAAGCGCTAATAATCGAGGGGACCAACACGCTTGCGGTCGAATTGCATAACGTCAACCCCACATCCTCTGACTTAACCGCTAGGCCCTATTTATTTGTCGGAACTACAGCTGAAGACTTGGGATTCAGTTCACCACCAAGCTGGTTCAACTCCAGTTTTTCGGATGTGCACGAAGTCACATTCAATTTGAATATGACCAATGAAATAGTTGATCCCGGTGGTGTTTTTGTAGCTGGCGGAAATTACTTTGGAATGGCAGGTGACAATCCCCTTTCGGATGATGATGGCGATGGGATCTGGACTACAACGGTTCTTGTCCCTAACGCTTTTACGGGATACTACACGTTTCTCAATGGCAACTGTGGCGACTGGAGCTGCAAAGAAAACATTGCCGGATTGGATTGCGCTCATCCTGAAAACTACAACGATCGAATGCTCGACAACGTGGTAGAATCGATTGTCATCAGCACTTGCTTTGGCCAATGTACGACCGATGGAACCTGCGCTGCGGTCTCTGGCTGCACTGATGCCACAGCAATCAACTATGTTCTTGCGGCGACTGAAGATGACAACTCTTGTGTCTACTGGGAAGTATCTAATTTGCCCATCATCCAAATCAATTCGTCCGGCCCCATTTTGGATGATCCGCGGATTGTTGCCAATATGGCCATCGTGAACAACGCGTCGGGGTTCAATCAAATCGGAGATTTTCCGAACGAATACAACGGACTGATTGCAATTGAAATCAGAGGCTCTTCCTCTCAAATGTTTCCGAAAAAATCATACTCATTGGAGACACAGGACGCAGAAGGGCAAAACAACAATGTTGCACTATTGGGCATGCCCGAAGAGAATGACTGGATTCTCCATGGTCCCTACACGGACAAGACCCTCATGCGAAACGCTGTGGTGTTTGAACTCGGTGAAAAGTTGAATCGTTACACCCCACGTCGCAGGTACTGCGAATTGTTCATTAATTATGACTACAAAGGCGTGTACATGCTGATGGAAAACATCAAGCGCGATGTCAATCGAGTGGACGTTGCAACCCTCTTACCGTCCGATACCGACGGAGACGAAGTAACCGGAGGATACATCCTAAAGGTTGATAAATTTACAGGTGATTTCAATGGTGGTTGGCAATCTCCTTACGCTTCGGTGGGCGGAGAAGGTTTGTTCGTGCAGTTTCACAAGCCCGAAATAGACGACCTCAACGACCCACAAATTGCCTACATCGAAGATCACATCACAGCTTTTGAAGACGCTTTAGCGGGACCCAATTTCGCGGACCCTGCGCTAGGTTACGCCCCATTTCTTGATGTGTCCTCTTTCGTCGATTTGTACCTCATCAATGAGCTTTCCAAGAATATAGATGGTTATCGACTGAGCACGTATTTCTACAAGCAAAAAGATTCAAATGGCGGCAAAATTGTCATGGGGCCTTGGTGGGATTACAACCTCAGCCTGGGCAATGCAAACTACTGTGAAGCATTCAATACCGAAGGATTTGAGGTCAATACTGATTGTGGAAATTCCAACCCATTCTGGTGGGAAAGGTTACTCGAGGACCCCGCTTACAGGGACTTGACGAGGTGTCGATGGGAAGAGTACCGATCAGACGCTTGGAGCAATGAAAGCATTCACAGCACGATTGATTCCCTGTCAAACTTACTGGGGGAGGCCAGCATAAGAGATCATGCACGATGGCCTCGTCTCGGCCAGTGGGTTTGGCCAAATGCCTTTGTGGGCGATACCTACGAAGAGGAATTGGATTTTATGCGCGATTGGATTGATAATCGACTCAACTGGCTCGATATCAATATTCTAGGAGATTGTGAAGCCGGGTGCACCGCGACTTCTGCGTGCAATTTCAATCCCGATGCGAATTATGACGACGGAAGTTGCGAGCCATGTGCGTGCCCCGGAGACCTCAACGGCGACTTGGCCGTTACCGTGGCCGATGTCCTGTTTCTACTGGCAGAATTTGGTTGCGCGACCGACTGCACGGCAGACCTCAACGAAGACGAAATCGTGAGCGTTTCAGACCTCCTGTTTTTGCTATCATATTACAGCGAAACTTGCCAATGATCTGTTGCTTCAACGCACTCAATCGATGAACCACTTTTGCCTTTGCACGCTGCCCTGCCTGTCACACGCTTCGACGACGTACAGTCCCGAATTGAAGTGCAAAATGATCTCTCCGCTTGGATAAATATCCAAATCGGACATGACCTGCTGCCCCAAGCCGTTGAAGACTCGAAATGTCAAGATTTCGCAGCTCTGATTTTCAATCTTACCCGCGCCTTGGCTGGGGTTCGGGTATATCTGCCAAAAAGGAAACTTCTGAACGGCAATGCCCATCGCACAACTCAGATCCAATGAAAGGATTGGACTCGATGCTGCCACGGCACTCATTTCATCCAAACCGCTGGGTTCATCTCGAACAAAGTAATTCAGCCATGGAACAGCCATGGCGAGTGTAAGAGCCAACTGTTCCGCATTCGACAATCCAGAAAATCCAAACTCAGTTAAATCACACAGGGTTCCGGGATCTGCAAATCCACAATGACCACCCTCCTCAATGGAGACAAACGCCCTACAAGGGGAATTTACTGCGGCATTGTAAATAGGTTCGTGCTGGTCACTCGGGGAGGTCACAGCGTCGGCAGAGCCCGATAGCACGAGAACTGGAACCGTGATATTCTCGCCTGCGGCGATAGCAGATACATTTGTTTCTGCGGGAGCCATGGCCACGACAGCGTCAATGTCCGGATTTTGAGCGGCAGCCAACCAAGAAGCACCACCCCCCACGCTATGGCCGCCAATTGCCACACGTCCATTGGTTGATTCACTCAGTAAGCCTGGAATATCACCTTCAGCTGTTCTATTGGCCACAAAGGCCAAATCCAATCCGTAATCACCATGGCTGGTGACAAATCCTTCTTCAGTGGCCAACGACACAAAGACATAACCCGCACCGACAAGCGCTTCCGCCAGACCCGTATAATCCATGGATGATATTAAAAATCCATGAGCCATCACAAAGGAAGGGAAAGTGCCCATTTCAGGCTCTATTTCCGAACCACTTGCGACTGCAGGGTACCAAACCGAGCAAGGGATCTCTCTGTCGTCCCTCGATTCATCAATGAGCAACCAATCCGTTTGGCCCACTTCCCATTGGGCGTTTGCAAATCCACACAAAAAAAACATCGAAAAAAAACATAGCAATCTCATGAGCTCATCGTTAGGGAAAATCAAAAGTAATGCTCTTTGCTCAACCCAAGGAACTTGGGTAAGGACCGCATTCCCCTGACCTGAACGCAATGCCATGGAACAATTCTACCCTCAGGCGTGATGAAACTCTGCAGTTCAAATCGAAGTTTTACCAAACCAAGCTGCGCCGTGCAACCAAAAACCTCAACACATGGTTTAATCAACGGTTCACATTAAATATATCCTTGCTCAATCATGAAGTATCTCCAACTTCTTTTGGCGTGCATGCTCAGCCTAACTCTCCACTCACAAGTCTGGGAACAAATCTATGGTGATGGAATCAAAAACGAGGGCCGGTCGATGCAAATTACGTCAGACGGTGGCTTCATCCTGCTCGGATACACCTATGCCGCGGGCAATGGAAGTGCAGACGTGTTGCTCATCAAGACCGATGAATATGGGAATGAAGAATGGAGTCAAACCTATGATGACTTCATCAACAATGGCGTCTATGACAACACGGATGACAAGGGGTATTTCGTTCAAGAAACATCAGATGGAGGATTCATTGTCGTGGGGAGCACCACCGAAGAAGGGGAAGACAGTGAAGACGGTGGCTTAGACATCTTAATGCTGAAAACAGGGCCAAATGGAGAAACCGAATGGACCAAAGTGCTTGGTTATCCCAACAATGATGTTGCTTGGGCGGTATGCCAAACGTCAGATGGAGGATATGCCATCGCAGGTTATACCGTATCAAGCCCTTGGGATATTGAAGGGCATTTTAAAGAACTGTACCTCATCAAAACCGATGAAAGTGGGATTGAGGAATGGTCACAAACATTCGGAACCGATGAAATGACAGCAATCGGTTACTCGTTGGAACAAACCGATGACGGTGGGTTCATCATTGGAGGTCTATTGGGTCCCGGAAGGGAAATCCAAAACAATACGAGCGCCGATGCCTACCTCATCAAAACC
>DDEH01000151.1 GCA_002336085.1 Flavobacteriales bacterium UBA1959
CCAAACGTCGTTTCGATGAGCACACGTTTTGGCCCAGCATCAACGAGGGATTGAGTACTACCACAGGCCCAAATGATGAAAGGGAAAGTAGCTGCAATCAAAAAGGACAATTTGTGTGATCGGGTCATGGTGCTAGGTATTTATCTCTATTTCTTGCAAAGGTATTCGCCGAATAAGAAAATGAAACCTACCGACAACAAAAGTTCAGACGTATTGTGAGCTGACGTCTCGCTCAAGCCTTTTTGACAAATTCAGATTTGAGGCCCATGGAACCAAACCCGTCAATCTTGCAGGCGATGTTATGCTCACCGTCGACAATGCGAATATTCTTGACTTTGGTGCCCGCCTTGACAGGTTTAGGTGCTCCCTTGACGGGCAAGTCTTTGATCACAATGACACTGTCACCATTGGCAAGCACTTTGCCATTCACATCTTTGACTGCACCTTCATCTGTTTCCGCATCCTCCCCCTCGGCCACTTCTTCTTGGTTCCAAGCATGACCGCACTCGGGGCAATTCAGCAGCGTTCCATCATGGTAAGAATGTACCGATTGACATTCGGGGCAAGGAGGAAATTCTGACATGAGTGAGATTTCCTCCAAATTAAGCCAGATTCAACCCCAAAACTCCGCAGCCAGACGAAAGGTGTGGCAATGCGCCTCAACGATGTTCCATATTTCAGGAGAGTAGCCGCCTCCCATAGCGCACACCACTGGAAGTTCGTTGCGATGACACGCCTCAAACACGAGTCGGTCGCGCTCACGGCATCCCGCTTCAGTAACTCCGAGACGTCCAAGCTTGTCCGTTCCGAGAATGTCCACGCCGCATTGGTACAAAACAAGGTCCGGCTCTGATTTATCGATCACACGCGGCAGGTGCTCCCGCAAAAGTTTGAGGTAAGTACGGTCATCGGTGCCGTCTTCGAGCGGAACATCAAGATCACTCGACTCCTTGTGCATGGGATAATTACTGGCTCCATGCATGGAGAAGGTAAATACTTCCGGTCGTCCGTCGAAAATCTTAGCTGTGCCATTGCCTTGATGCACATCCAGATCCACCATCAAAACGCGACGAATCAAGCCCTCGTCAATTAAAACCTGAGCCGTTAACGCCATATCATTCAGCAAGCAAAAGCCCTCACCGCGATCGGCATATGCGTGATGTGTACCTCCGGCCACGTTCAATGCCACACCTTCTTCCAGCGCATAGCGAGCGCATTGTAGGGTGCCGCCCATGATGGAGACCTCTCGATTGATCAAAGCCTTTGAATGTGGAAATCCCGTTCTACGCTCTTCCTGCTTGCTAAGTTCTAAACCCCGGAGTCGCCTCCAATATTCCGAATCATGAATGGACAAAATCTGCGATTCACTCAATGGAGCGGGAGAAAAAAAAGCATCAGAACTGAAGGTTCCTTCATGCTTCAATTGCTCTGGCACCAGCTGGTACTTCTCCATTGGAAACCGATGGTTATCGGGCAACGAATGGGCATACTGTTCATTCCAAGCGACGCGTATCATGAAGTTTCAACCTCACTATTCCACCTAAAGTTCGAAAGTCTAATCACTCATTCCATCTACAAGTATGAATCAAATGAACCAAAGAAGGCAAATTACTGTTCTTTCACCATGCGCATAGTTAACCTACTTCTTATTCTTTCCCCTTTCATCATGAATGCACAGCTCGAATTCCATTTTGACGAAAGCGGAAACTCTACTCAATCGTGGACCATCCAAAATGACAACGTAATGGGCGGGGTTTCAGAGGGTAGCGTGCAGTGGCAAGAAGATGGTTTTTACTGGCACGGCCATACACGACTGGAAAACAATGGCGGATTCAGTTCCATTCGCAGTCCATGGAAATCATTCGACCTCACGAAATTTGACGCTGTGCGCATCCGCTGCAAGGGAACTGGCGGTCCGTTCAAAATTGTTTTCGACACCACACGTGAATGGTACCTACCAAATGCTCAGTCCGACTTCGAAGTGACTGAAGAGTGGAGCGAAGTGGTCATTCCTCTCGAAAACTTTATCTGGAAACAACCTCGCCGTGGCTTTATTGGCAAAGTCAAACCATCCAAAGAGTTAGGTGAAGTCATTCGATTTGGTCTCATGAAATACGACGGAACCGCTCAGCCCTTCAAGCTCGAAGTGGCATCATTGACGTTTGAGTAATGCCTCAAAAGTCTACCCGATAGAAGAAGATTGGCAAGAAGCCCAACTGGTACTCTTCCCGAACTGAACTGTAATTAGGATCATTCACATCCATTTCGTCTGGAGCATAGGTCAGCTTGAGGATATTCTCTGTACTCAAGACATTTACGAAATCAATGCCCAATTCATGGGTCGTTTCTGGACGGTTCCACGTGAGGTTGGTTTTCAAGTCCAAGCGAAAGTAATCGTCAAATTGTTCGCTGTTGCGATCGGCATCCACGTAAATGATTTCGCGCTGCTCTTGGCTAGCAAATTCATTCACAGGACCGTACCATCGGCCTCCAGCCATAGTCGCCTTGAGGCCCGTCACGAGCGAAAATGTTTGAGACAATCGCCACTCCTTGCTCGCCAAGAAATTCCAGGCATACTTCCCATTGAAATCCGTATTGCGGCTTTTGCCGTCAGCCCCTTTGTACTGAGCATCGAAGACACTGGCTGTAAACAACACAAACCATCCCTCGCGGAATGCGCGTGACAAGGTCATTTCCACTCCCACATTTCTGCCCGTGCCATTGTTCACCAGAGTATCAGGGAACAAACGTGAAAAACCACCCCCGGCGTTGATCAATGAATAGCTGCCATTTTCGGATCCCCATACAGTGCCTGTATCGGCCACTGGGATGTCAAATAAGTATTGATGATATGCCTCCAGTTTCAACGTCCACAAATCGGTTAGTCGTTGGGTCATTCCAATGACGTTGTGCACACTGCGCGTGAACCCCAAATTTTGATTTGGCATATTCAGTGGCCCAGACGATGCGGTATTTGTGGCAGAAGCATAGAGGTACGACGATTGGAGTTGGCTGTGCAATCCTGATCCCGCCGACCAAACGGTTCCACCTTTTGAAATCCACTGCATCCCCAAGCGCGGCTCAAACCAAGATGCTGCGCCGCTGCGAGAATCCATCATGGCATGCACACCAGCGGTCCACGTCAATGCGTCATTGGGCCGGCGTTTCAATTGAACGAAAGGTTGAATCAATGCACTATTCAGATTGGCGTCCCAACGCCGATTCCAATCTCCCAATGTATCCGCTCCTATCGAATCGGGAACCGACATGAACGAGCGCATGCTGTCCTGGAATGACCACATCATGGCGTCTGCGTTGAGCCCAAAGCGCAAAGTTGCAGTGCCTTTATCGCTTGTGAGCTTCCGATTCGCATGCACAGCGAGAGACACTCGATCTTTGACAAAACCGTAGGACATCAATGGGCTTGTTTCTACATTTTGGTACAAATCGCTCACAAGGTCACGAGTCACATAGTCGTGATCGCTGTCTTGCCGATCACGGCTCACCGCCAGCGTAGATTTGATGTACATGTTGTTATTCACGGGTTGGGTCTGGGTGACCCCCACCATGCCCATGCCCGTTCGAAAGTATTGGTCGCGGTCGTTGTCACCATAAATGTTGCGCTCGGGAGCGACTTGGTCAGAAATCAAAATGTCCACACTGCTATTTCCACCAATCCCCCAGAAAGACAGCGAGCCGCCGCCTTTGGTGGGGGTAAATAGCTTGAAACTTCCATCTTGGTATTTGGGCACCGCAGTGGTGCCAATATCAATGCCTACAGCTGAGAAAATAGAAGCCGTAGAATATCGATAATTCACCAACAAACTAGAGCGCTTATCGCGATTCAATGGCCCTTCTGCGAGAACCTCTGTGCCGAGAAAGCCCAGTTGAGCACTTCCATGCCAATGATCTTGGTTTCCATTGCGCAGTTTCAAATCAAAGACTGCAGCCGTACTGTTTCCAAATTCTGCAGGGAACGCGGCCGTGAAAAAATCCGAATTGGCCAAGGTCTTGTTATTTACAATCGCAACCGGACCGCCGCCTGTTCCGGGAACCGAAAAGTGATTGGGATTCGGCAAGTCAACTCCCTCAATGCGCCAGAGCACACCGCTTGGGCTATTTCCACGGACCACGATGTCATTGCGGCTGTCATCTGCACCTTGCACCCCTGCGAAGTTGCTGGCCATTCGGGCAGGATCTCCACGCGAACCGGCATACCGATCCGTCTCTTCCACGGTAAAAGCTCGAGCGCTCACGGTCGCCATTTCGTTCATCACCTCTCCCGATTGTGTCGCGGTAACTTCCGCCGCCTCAATAGCAATTACGCTCTCACTCATTTTCACGTCCAACACCACCGGTCGACCACTTGAAACGACAATTCCATCAAGTGTCCGGGATTCATACCCCATGAAACTAACGGTCACAACATGTCGGCCCAAAGGTATGTCGGCAAAGGAAAACCTGCCATCCATATCGGTTGAAGCCATAACTCCATCGACCGTACTTATGCTCACGTACGCTCCCGGCAAGGGGTACTTGAACTCTGCATCCAAAACAGTTCCAGAAACACTGGACGTTTGAGCGAGAGAAGAAATCGAAAATAGGCCTATGCAAAAAGTAAAAACTGCGTATTTTAAGCGGAAAAACTGATGGGAATTAATCATACAAAAAGGGTTAGTTTGCCCTCAAATGTAGGCCATTCAATTTTGCGTCAAGAATCCAAAAAAACGAAGCAGAATCATATTTGATTGGAATCACTCAGGTCTTGGGCCATTTTCTCGATGGCCTCTTGGGTTCTAGCTGTAATTTCATTTAAATCTTCATTGCTAAAAACAAGCGGATCGCCCATGATCAAGTTGCCTCCAAACGGCACAATCATGGCACGTCCTTTTGGCAAATTGCGGTACAAACCGTCCAAGTAAATAGGAATCACAGGAATGCCTGGGTGGCGCGATGCTAGGTGACCAACTCCCCGCTTGAAATCCCCCATGGATCCGGGCACCCCACGCGTGCCCTCAGGAAAGAGGATCAAGCTGCGACCCGCCTGCAATAAGCCATCCAAAAACTCAATGGGATCGACCTCCTGATCTCCTCGCTTCCGTGAGATGAGTACGGCATTGACCAAATTCTCCATGGACCACTTTCGGAAGAATGAATTCCCAAAGAAATCTTGCGCCGCAACCGAATGTGTGAGGTGCAATCGGTGGCGAGGAACAACCGTCATCATGGCGATGGCGTCCAAGTGACTGTTATGATTTGCGATGTAGATCACCGGACCATCGTGTTGCTCCTTTTTTACTCCTAAATAGCGCAGTCCAATGACCACACCAAGAATCGCACGCCAGAAAAACTTGTACAAAAAAATCAGCATCGTCCGCCGTCGCCACGAAGCCGCTACTGGCAGGTGACCTGAAGTATTGGCTTCACGTTTTTCAGATTTTTTCATCGCGCATCAGTCACTCAGTGGTAGCAGAAAAGATAGATGAGGTGAAAAAAAGGGGCGGCGGCGGCCGAAAAACCATCCAGCCGATCCAAATAACCGCCATGGCCAGGAATAGCATGTCCCGAATTTTTAATCCCGATGTCCCGTTTGATTCCGGAGGCTATTGCATCCCCCATGAAACCGGCAACCGCAGTTACGAATCCGGTAATCGCTGCTTGCCAAATGTTCAAGGGCGTTAAAAAGCGCATGGCCACGGCAATCAATGTGATGGAAAGCACACCACCGATGAGTCCCTCCCAGGTCTTATTGGGGCTTACTGTGGGCAGCACCGGTCGTTTGCCCAATGTCTTGCCCCAAGCAAATTGAAGCACATCATTCATTCCCACCAAAAAGATCAAGTACAACAAGAGTCCTTGCGGCCCTGCAGTAAATCCTTGAAGTTCAGGAAGCTGAAACAAAAGGGCCAAATGACTCATTCCGTAGACCCAAGCGATGAGCGAATACGGCATAAGCGAAATCGATCGAACAATGCCTTTTGTTTCTCCACGCACTACCAACATAAATGGAATGAACACAAACATGAAGACTGGAATAAATGCCAAGAATAGCGTCTTCATTCCAAAGTAGGCGAGACCATACTGGATGGGAACAGCCGCGTAACAGACCAAGACCACATTTCGCTCACGGGCATCCAAATTTAGAAGCGGATACATCTCACGCAGCAAGGCGTAACTGAGGTACATCAATCCGAGCAGCGTGACAACTGGATGCACAAGTGTGGTCACAATAAAACAGGCGCACATCACCCACCAAGAGCGGGTTCTCACCTGCAATTCCGTTGCCAATTTTGAGGGTTTGACTCGCACCAATATGAACCAAGCAATTGAGCTCGTCACCAAAATGCAGAAAATGATGAAAATTACCCATTGAATTTCAGCATTCATGCCCCAGGCCGAAATCAGTTTGTTCATTGCTGCAATACTTTGCGTATTCGAATAAAAGTACTACATATCAAAAAGGCCATGACGCAAGCAAGTCCGTATTCGATGTAAGAATACACATTCACCCCTGCCCCCAACAGGAGACAAAACAAACCCCAGACCAGCGTTCGATCGCTCTTGCCCATAGGACCATCATACCTGCGATCACCTGCCAGCCAACCACCCATAACGCCCGACATTTCATTCAGTGCAGCAAGCCAGAGCAGTCCCCCGACCCAGCCCGCATGAACACCCGGCAGCAATGCCAATGGCCAAATGACCAGTGCATCGCTCACGACATCACCCAACTCGTTTAGATAAGCACCTCCAGTACTGGTCATTTTGTAATTACGCGCCATCATACCATCCAAAGCATTGAGCATCATGCGCAAGACTAAACCCGCCACGATGACGAAATACCAATTGGGATTCGTCGCTCCTCTCAGGAACATCAATCCCAGTGCGCCGGAAAGGATGATGGCCATCCATGTCAATGCATTGGGCGAAACTCCAAGGCCCCGCAATGAATACATGATTGGCAACAGCAAACGTTGAAAAGCCGGCTTCAAATTATACGTACTCGGAATCTTCATTTTTAATCAGGGGATGATCATGTTTTTGTCAAAAGGATTGATCGCCACACGACTTCGAGGCAGCGCCTCCGGGAAAGTACCGTTCTCAAAAAATTGCAACACCGCTTCACCGAGCAAATCCCATCGTCGATACATCATGTCATGATCGAGTGCTATGTGAAATGCGTCAACCGCGTCGGAATCAATCTGACGCCAATCAAAGGTGAGCGGCCCCATTGCCAAACATTCATTTTGAAGCAATCGCATCAATGAGGTCGCCCTATTTTCAATGATGAGACCTTTATCCAATATTGGACCATTCGGAGGATTGGGCCAAACAGCATGACTGAGATCTTCTAGCACTCTTCCTTTGCTTAATTTTCCCAATAGCGGAAAGCGTTCAATTACAGTTTGAGGTGCGCGTTCCTGAGTGGGGCTCCGGTCATAGACAATGCTCGTTATGTTGGGAATATCATGGTCCAAGAGATGCGTGTGCAACAGAAAAGCACCGGCAATGTAGCAAATGACTTTAACCTCTTTGTAATCTGCCAATTCAAATGATGCCATGAAGGTATCCACCGCCTTCGAACTGACTTCCAAGGAGGGCCGAAGCAAGACATCCGGGATAAAAACATCCATATTCTGACGCTCCCAAAAAGCCATTTGTGCTTTGCATGCAGCCTTGCTTCCGCCAAAACCATTCATGATGAGCAAGGCCGTTTTTTGATCAATGGAGCGGCTTTCATCCACGTGAATCAGATGCTTCGCTAGCGCCTCAGCGTGAAAAAACAAAAGCCCAAAAGAACAAATAAACAACCATTTAAATCGATACATCATTCTGTAAACATCGGGAAATAAAAATAGAAAATATTCAAACCATACCTTCGTTGCATGAACGCAAACACCATGAAATCCAATTTTTTCGCAATGCTCATGGGGCTGATCATCGCAACCACCTGCGGATGCGACAACACCTTGGGACCACGCTTGAAAATCCTCGACGATGTCATTCAATCTGCCGTAGAAACAAATCAGATTCCCGGTGCCGTGCTCCTCACGACGAGAGAAGGCAAAGTCATTTTGCACCGTGCTTATGGTTTTGCAGACCCCTTGACTCAGGTGCCCATGCAGCCCAATACACTATTTCGCATCTGCTCTCAAACCAAGGCCATCACTGCAACAGCCGCAATGGTCTGTTGGGAGAAGGGACTCCTTGGACTCGATGATCCAGTCGCGAAGTACATTCCAGCATTTGAATCAATCGGCATTTTGGATTCCCTGATGGCCGATTCCACATTTACAAGCACGCCTGCGGAAAATGCCTTGACAATCCGACACCTGATGACCCACACCAGCGGCATTCCCTATGGCGAAATTGGCGATCCTCGGTATGAAAAACTTTACACCAAACATGACGTCACAGACTTGTTTCCGCGTGACATGCGCAGCACATTAGACAACGCTGAAAGAATCGGCCAATTGGCACTGGCTCACGAACCAGGATCGCAATGGACATATAGTTTGGGCCTCGACGTGTTGGTTGCCGTCATAGAAGTCGCCTCAGCTCAGCCATATACCGAATTTGTTGAATCGGAAATTTTTGAGCCTTTGGGCATGGATGATACGTATTTTGTCGTTCCTGAGTCCGATCAATCTCGCGTAGCAAACGTCATGGAGCGAACGCCCGATGGCTCTTCTTGGCAAACGCATCAGCACCCCGATTACACCATTGAATACCCCATGCACGCGGAATGGCCCCTTTGCTCGGGTGGAGCAGGGTTGACCAGCAGTGCAAGCGATTATGCCAAATTTTTACAGATGTATCTGGGACGCGGTGCTACTGATGAGGTGCGGATCTTGGAGGAAGCGACCGTAGATAGCATCATGACTGATAACACACGAGGGATACTCTCAGGTCCGTGGGAACAAGGATTGGCCTTCGGTGTCAAGAGCGATGCTCCTGGAGCGGGTCGATTTTTTTGGAGCGGTTATTTCAACACCCAGTATTATGCGGATCCTGCGACGCAAGAGGTCGTCGTATTGATGAAGCAAACCTATGGATTGGATGCGGATACCACGAGCACGGCATTCAATGCTTTGCTTTGGAATTAAGTCATCTTACTGTTTTAAATTTGCATCATGCGTCAATTTCTGCCTCTTGCTTTCTTCCTCTGTGCAACAGCACAAATCGCTTTCAGTCAAAACCTAACCGTCCACGATCCCCAGCAGCTGTACAATGGTGATGGAAGTTTATTTGACCCGAGCATCCTCCGTCAAATGGATGTGACCTTTGAAGATGGCAACTACCATTCTGTACTTATTGATGCATTCTTCAACAATCCGTCACTCCGGATCCCAGCCAATGTGGCCATTGACGGAATCTCAGTGGACA
>DDEH01000155.1:0-2588 GCA_002336085.1 Flavobacteriales bacterium UBA1959
CCCGAGTAATTGGTGAAAGTGAATAAATTGCTTGCAGCCACATAAAGTCGACACTTGCCGATGCTCAAACGTTGCATCACGCTCTCTGGCAAAGTGTATCCTAGCTGCACATTTTTGATCCGCAAGTAAGATCCATCTTCAACAAATCGATCAGAAATGCGATTGTTTTGATTCTTATCCGCGTGCGATATGCGTGGATACACATTCGTAGACCCTTCTCCCGTCCAGCGCTCCAAGGCTGACACGGGCAAATTGGTGGTATTCAAATCGTATCGGAACACACCATTGAGTAAGTCGTTTCCATGTGAACCTTGGAAAAACAACGAGAAATCAAAGGCTTTGTAATTCGCCTCAAAGTTGAATCCATACGTGAAATCAGGATGAGGATTGCCAATCATGATTTTGTCATCGCCGTTGATCACACCGTCATCATCTTGGTCCACAAAAATAACATCACCCGCTTGTGCTTCAGGCAAAGCCGTATACGCCGACGCCTCCTCGTCTGTCTGAAAAATCCCAGCCGTTTCGTATCCATAAAAATAAGCAATGGGTTGACCAATTTCAGTGTAGGCCACAAGATCACCGATGCCAAACACAGAACCTGTAGAAATCGGCTGACCTCCTTCGCCCAAACCCGTTACTTCGTTGCGAATGAAACTAATGTTTCCTCCAACAGAATACTCCACTTGACCCACTTGGTTGCGATGATTCACCATCAATTCTACCCCCGAATTCTTGGCAGATGCAACATTTGTCGCAGACGGCAAATAACCCACAACACCTGGCAATGGAACCACAGCAAGCATGTCGTTTGTACTCTTAACGAAGTAATCCAGAACGAAATTCAATTTGCCTTTGTAAAGATCCGCATCAACTCCAATGTTTGTCTGTTGCACCTTTTCCCACTTGAGGTCTGGGTTGGACGTATTGATCGGGCCCGCACCGTTGACTTGGACTTGGTCACTTCCAAAAGTGTAATTCAAGCCGTTGAAGACCAAGCTTGTGTAGTCATAATTTCCAATACCATCAGCATTTCCATTCTGTCCCCAACTGGCACGAAATTTCAAAAAGTCAATCCAGTCCTTCTCTGCCACCCACGGAATCTCAGTCATGTTATACGCAGCTGAAAAAGAAGGAAAGATTCCATAGCGGTTGTTCACTCCAAAACGAGATGAACCGTCGCGACGGATGGTTCCGGCCAAGGAAATCGCATCCCCCAAACCGTAATCTACTCGCATGAATTGACCAATAAAGGTCGATTCAGAAATTCCGCCGTTCGCACTTGGCGCCTGTTCTGCTGCATTCAAGCTATTGTTGAGGTAGGCATATTCAATGACGTTTGACGCCAGACTATCGCGGGAGCCATAAAAACTTGTGTTTCTATTGCTCAATGAAGAATAGCCCGCTATTACTTTCAAATCGTCACCGTTGGAGAATTCTTTGTCGTACGTTACGATATTTTCCCATTGCCAATTGCTCCATTTGTTCTCACCCAAAATCAATGAGTTGACTGGACGGAATTCGTAAGCAGGTCGGTTGGGGTCATTTTCACCGATGCCCAAGTCATAGGTCGGATTGAAAATACGCTGTGAGCCCAAAGAAAGATCCACCGACATGGTCGACCGAAACGTAAGATTCGAAAGGATATCAAATTCAGCGAAAGTTGAACCTACAAATCGGTTGGTTGTCCAAAAGTCATTGTTCAAAGCGATCTGATTCGCCGGATTGGCAATATCAGAGTCGATAAAATTCGAGTATGCAAAAGTTCCATCTTCCCGCGTTGACTGCGTGATGGGGTCCATATTGAGCGCCCGTCCTACTGGCGTGGCAAACTCATTGTTCTCTGCTAGCGCAGAGCGATTGAGGTGCGTGAAGTTTACGTTTTGACCCAAACGGAAGCGTTCGCCGCCATCTTGCCTAGTGTTCACGCGAAATGTGTACCGTTCAAAGTTGCCTTTGTCGCCACCGACGATTCCGTCCTGCGTGAAATAACTGCCACCAATTGCGGTAGATGAAGATTCCGTTCCTTTGGTGAAACTGAACGAATGGTTCATCATTGCAGCGCGCTCAAAAATCGCGTCTTGCCAGTCGAATCCTTCACCGAGCGATGAGGGATCAGAAAGAGCAGCCAATGGCGTAAGACCAGCAGCCGACCGGCTCTCATTCATTAAAATAGCATATTCCTCAGCATTTAGCAATGCCATGTATTTCCATGGCTCCTGAACGCCATAGTAGCTTTCATAGGAGATTTGCGGCTTTTGGTTTTTTGAACCGGTTTTGGTGGTAATCAATACAACACCGTTACCACCGCGCGCTCCGTAGATGGCGGCAGATGCCGCATCCTTCAAAATTGAAATAGACGCAATATCTGCTGGATTCAAGTAATCAATGCCGCCACTGGGAATGCCATCGATGACATACAAAGGCTCTGCATTGTTCAACGAACCCGTTCCACGGATTCGGATGGATTGCGTAGCCCCTGGTTGTCCAGAATTTTGTGTCACTTGAACACCTGCAGCACGCCCCTGGAGCGCTTGCTCCGTTCGGAGGACAGGCATGGACGTGATTTCCTTCGAATCAATCGTCCC
>DDEH01000155.1:2917-3776 GCA_002336085.1 Flavobacteriales bacterium UBA1959
ACAGCACCTGAAATCTTGCTTCGCTTTTGATTGCCATAACCCACAACAATCACCTCCTCCAATCCCGCCACATCAGCAATGAGCACGGAATTAATCTCTGTTTTCGCGCCGACTGCTTCGGATTGTTGTATGTATCCGATAAACGAGAAAATCAGAACAGCTTGATCTCCTGAAACCGTTAACGTATATCGACCATCAAGATCGGTAAACGTAGCATTTTGCGACCCTTTCTCTACAACCGTTACACCTGGCAACGCCTGGCCATCTTCAGCAGCAGTCACCGTTCCGGTAACCGACTTTCCCTGGGAAAAGGCGGTTACCGTCATGGTGGCAACGAAACTGAATGCTAAAAGCAAGTTTCTCATTCAAATAATATTTCAAAAGGGACGAACCCAGTTCAATTCTTAATTGACCTTCAATAATTTTTGAGTCAATCCAAATCCTTCGGTCTGCACTTGTATAAAGTATATGCCTGTAGCCTCCGCAGAAACATCCAACGTGTATACATTTTCGTTGGCAGGTACCTGGAACGCATCAACCAAAGCACCAGTAAACGAGACAATCGTTACCTGCTTCACAGATTGAATGCCAGCAAATCGCATTTCAACATTTCCAGTCGTGACAGATGGAATCAACTGAAAGTCAAATCCAGCCATTTCTTCAATGCCATTTGCTCCCTCACACGCGGTGCAAGCATTGTAGCAGTATGCATCAGTTGCTTGAGTTGCCTCAGAACCAACAGTCAAGAGTCGGTTGGTAAATGCGCCTGAAGTGATGGTGCACTCCGTGAAGTTATCGGCATCGAAGACTTCGTTGACGCCTTCTCCGTTTTGGTACAGGAACTCATAATTCCCAGAAG
>DDEH01000146.1:0-4756 GCA_002336085.1 Flavobacteriales bacterium UBA1959
ATGGTCAACCTACTCGCTGGTGGAGGTTCAGGGAACGTTTATACATTTAGCTCAAATGGAGTGGATTTCGATGAAAACAGTATCATGAACTTGGGTATTGGGACATACACGTTCTACGCGATGGATGTCAATGGTTGCGTCGGTCAAACGAACAATGAATTTAGCATTGATGGACCGGATGCAATATTAGTAGATGCAGTGATTTCGGGAATTACTTGCAATGGTGACACAGATGGATCTCTTTCCTTTGGCGCGACCGGTGGAAATGGAGGCCTCATGTTCTCGTTCAATGGTGGCGCAGCGAATGACACTACGTCATATGCTGATCTGGCTCCTGGAGAGTATAGTTTAACCGTTACAGATATTGAAGGCTGTGAAGCGAATGAGAGCATTGTAATTGATGATATCAGTGCAGTTGAAGTATCTGCCATTGTCTCAGCGGTTTCGTGTTCAGGTGAAAATGATGGAGCTGTTGAGCTTTCAGCAAATGGAGGTACAAACCTTTTTGAATACTCAGCTGATGGAACCGATTTCGGAAGTTCTCCATTGTTCATGGAACTTGCTCCAGGCATATACACATACTATGTGCAAGATTCAAATGGTTGCGAGACCAGCACAGATGCAGAGGTTTCAGAGCCAGATCCACTTGCTGTAACGGGCAGTATTACGAATGATACAGGTGCCGGTGATGGTGAGTTGGATATCACAGTTTCAGGTGGGAATGGCGATTATTCATACACTTGGTCGGGTCCGGATAACTACACAAGTGCAGATGAAGATTTGACAGGAATAACAACAGGTGAGTACACTGTAGAGGTAACAGATGGAAACGGTTGTACAACTTCTGAGACATTTGGTGTTCCTGTTGGAATTAGCGAGTGGAGCTTCTTGCAATCCTTACAGGTTAGTCCAAACCCAAGCAATGGCTTAGTGAATCTTGCATTCAATAGCACAACCGGTGAGGATGTTGCATTCCAGTTGTTTGACACCCAGGGCCGTGTTGTATGGAGTAAAATGACTTTCAATGCCATTGGCCAAATGAATGTCGTTGCAGACTTTCAAGGTGTTGCAAACGGCATCTATCAATTGCAAATGATTTCTGGTGATGCACGCCATGCAGTTCAATTGGTGAAGCAATAATATTTAGACTATTGAGAAAAGGGGAGGCTTCGGCTTCCCCTTTTTTTTTGCCCTAATTTCTGTAACCAGAATGCCGAGTTGCACGTATTCGAAGTAATTCAATACGAATAGCGATGAAATTTGGTACAGTTTGCTCGACGATAAAAGTCTTTGTTTTTTTAATGCTTTCCGTGTTATGGAGCCAAGGTTCCAGCGCTCAGACTACTTTTTCGGTTGAAGAGTACATGGTGCATAATGAGGGCCAGGGTATTCCTGAATTGGAAGGAATGACGACCTATCGCATCTATGTTGATCTTGAAAACGAAGGCGACTTTGTTTCTGCTATTTATGGTGGAAATGAAAGCCCATTTTCGATTAGTGTGGCTGAACCCATGTTCAACAGTCCCTTTGTCACGGGGGGAACTTCTGGTGGAGTCATATCTATGCTGACGTCCTATTTTCCGGAAGTTGCGTTTGATAGCTGGCTCACAATTGGACTCGAAAGTGCACCGTCTTCACCGGGCCAAATGGACGTTTCTGTATTGGAGAGTGCAGATCAGCCTTTCATTGCAAGTTTCGTATCTGGTTCGGATCGTGATGGCTTAGGGTTTGAAATCAGTGATGAAATGGGAGGTGCGTGGTTTGTATTGAATGGAACCACGAATGGATACGCTGGTGAGGATTTGCGTGTTTTGGTAATGCAAATTACCTGTGCCTCGGTTCCTTCGGGAACGTTGAACGCACAAGTTGTTCCAGCGGGCAATTCCACAGATTCTAATCAAATTCAACAAGGCTTCAATGGAACAGAAGTATGGGACCTTCTTCCCCCTGCGGCAGTTGGGGGCTGCACTGACCCCGACGCTTGTAATTATGATGAGTTTGCTACTGAGGATGATGGGACCTGCACGTATGAAACGTGTGAAGGTTGCACTGACATCTCGGCATGCAATTATGATGGGAATGCAGTTTACAATGATGGTACGTGTGAATACATCAGTTGTTTTGACAATGGGTGTACCAATCAAGAAGCCTGTAACTACGATTCGGAAGCTACTTCTGATGACGGCTCTTGTGAATTCGTCTCATGCGGAGGTTGCACCGATTTTGCCGCGAATAATTATGATTCTGAAGCCACTCAGGACGATGGCTCATGCGAATACCTCGGTTGCACAAACCCTTTGGCGTGCAACTATGATATCACTGCCAACCTTTCCAACGGCATGTGCGATTTCACTTCATGCGCAGGTTGCATGAATCCTTTAGCCTGCAATTACTCGCCTGACTTCACGATTTCTAGCCCATCGTCTTGCTCTTTTCCTGAAGAATATATTGCTTGTTCTGGCGAATGCATAAACGATGCAGACCTTGACGGAACATGCGATGAGCTTGAAATTGAGGGTTGTACTGATCCTGAGGCGGACAACTATAACAATGAAGCCACTGAAGACAATGGTACATGCATTCTCCAAATACTAGGATGCACCAATCCATTTGCGTGCAATTATAATTCTGAAGCGAATGAGAACGACAATTCTTGCGACTTTGAAGTATGCACGGGCTGCACTGATGTTGCGGCTTGCAACTTTGATGAAAGCGCTACTGTGTCTAATAATGGTATGTGCAACTATCCCTCTTTTGCAGAAGATTGTGATGGTAATTGCTTGAACGATAGTGACTCTGATGGAGTGTGTAATGAATTGGAAATACCCGGATGCACAGATGACTTGGCTTCGAACTTTCTTCAGTTTGCTACTGAAAATGACGGATCTTGTAATTATCCCTCGGTATGCAATGATGCTGATGCTTGTAATTACTCGGCCTATGAAGGTTACTGCATCTCCATTGAACCTTATGTCGTTCATGACGGGTCAGTTGGTGAATCAGATTTGACGGGATTCACAACTTACCGAATTTATGCACTTTGTGAGAACGAGTCAGATTTTGTGAGCGCTGTTGCGGGTGATGAGGATTTTGAAACGAAAATCTACTCAACGACGTCTTTCTTTCAGCATCCAGTAGGGTCGGTACTTGCGGAGTCGAGCAACCCTCTAGTTTTTCCTTTTATGCCTGACGCAGAATTTGATTCTTGGGTTACTATTGGCTTGGATGGTCCTGCTTCTAGCGGAGCCGAAGAATCGGGTATCAGTATTCTTGAAGGAAATGTTCCGTGGGTGGAACCATTTGAAGCCGGAGGCTCGTTGATAATGAATGACGACTTGGGAGGCGTATGGTATATCCTGAATGGTTCGTCCAATGGAGTTGCAGGTGACGATTTGAAAGTGCTTCTGGGACAATTCACAACCGATGGGATTTTAGGAGGACAGATGTTTGTGCAATTTTTTGAGAATGGGGATGGTGTCAACGGTGCTTTCAACAAGATGATTGATTTGCAGGATGCGTGTTCTGGCCCCGCGGAAGAAAACTGTTTGTATCCCCAACCACTTTTGAACTGCGAAGGAAATTGTTTATCCGATTCGGATAACGATGGTGTTTGCGATGAAAATGAAGTTACGGGCTGCACCAGTATGGAGGCGAATAATTACAATGAAGATGCAACGGACGACGATGGGTCTTGTGATTTTACTGTAGATCCATGTTTGCTAGATGTCACAGCGCCTTATTTCACATTTGTTCCATCTGATTCGACAATATTGTGCAGCGAACCAATGCCTACCACATTGGCCGTCGCTGCTGATGATTGCGACGAAAGCGTGCAAGTGATATTCGAAGATGGTCCAATTGAATTCATCCTTGATTGTCCACCGTTTAACTATTTGTGTACGCGAACATTTTACGCTACCGACGCTTCAGGAAATGTTGCGGAAATTCAACAAATGATTACTGTAGCTGACACATTGGCGCCGGAATTCTTGAATTTGCCTGCAGACACGTTATTCATAAATGAGCTCGATGGGGAACAGATTCCTGAGCCGTTTATGGCCATTCAAGACGCTTGTGATAGCAATGCAGATTGGGTTGCAAATGACGACCTGATGAGTTCGGATGGAACTACTGCACTTTATCAACGGACCTATACGGCCACGGATGCCTGTGGAAATATTTCGCAATGGCAGCAAGTGATTTCCGTATTGATTATTTTGCCTGGTTGTACGGATGCCTTGGCTTGTAATTTCGAAGACTCTGCCAATTCTGATGATGCATCCTGCATTTATCCAGAAGATTACGTTGACTGCGCTGGGACTTGTCTCGTTGATTCGGATGGTGATGGGGTATGTGATGAATTGGAAGTGATGGGGTGCATGGCCTTCAACGCCTGCAATTTTTCGGAAGTGGCTACGGATGATGATGGATCGTGTGAGTTTTGTTCGTGTGCAGATGAGGAGGTACCTGTTTACGGATTGGAAGTCGATACTGTCCAAGTCCATGTGGGAGGAGCATTGGATGGAATGGTGACCTACCGACTTTATGCCACTACTGAGCATGAGGAAGATTTCGTTTCTTCTGTATTTGGCAATGACATCGATACATTGATGATGAATTCCACGACTACTTGGCATCAAGATGAGCTCGGTGCTCTGCTGCCGCAGAATATCAATATTGGCATCCTAGCATTGTTTCCCGATGTAGCTTTTGATAGTTGGGTGACGATTGGTGCTGATGCGCCAATGGGCGCAGG
>DDEH01000146.1:5140-5758 GCA_002336085.1 Flavobacteriales bacterium UBA1959
TGCTTTCGAAGCAGGTGAAAACGTTGTTCTGGATGACGCAGTAGGAGGGGCTTGGTTTATTCTTAATGGAGGAGCGAACGGTATCGCAGGTGAAGATCTGAGAGTATTGGTAGCCCAATTGACTACGGACGGTGATATCTCAGGCCAATTAAATGTTCAAATATTTGAACAGGGCTCAAATGAAAATACTAGCATTCACAGCTACACTTTTGAAGGTTCCGAATGGACGAATCCAGAGAGCAATGTGAACCTGTGTGGATGCACTGACGATAACGCATTGAACTTTGACCCTAGTGCGGTTTACGAGGATGAGTCTTGCGCATACCCAACATTTGGATGCACTGACGCGTCAGCCTGCAATTTTGATGCAGATTCAGATTTGGATGATGGATCTTGCGATTATGCAGCCTCGGAACTGGATTGTGATGGAAATTGCCTGCTAGACTCCGACGGTGATGGTGTTTGTGATGCCTTTGAGATTTTCGGCTGTACCGACGATTTGGCCTGCAACTTTGCACCGGAAGCCACAGAAGAGGATACCATGTGTATATACGCTGATTTCGCCTTGGATTGCGAAGGCAATTGCTTAGTCGACTCGGACGAAGATGGTGTCTGCGA
>DDEH01000099.1 GCA_002336085.1 Flavobacteriales bacterium UBA1959
TGCATCAACTGCGCTCCTGTTTTCCTCTCCAATTTTATTCCCGATACTGTAGATTGCTTTTCCGATCTGCCCACGGGTTCCGATGCAGGTATCATTGCCATTGATCCTTCCAGCGGGGATACGCTGGAGGTCGGATCATTCTTAGCATCTGTTACAGACGAATATGCCTTGAATCTAGGCACTACCGCAGACGGCGCAGGATCGGACGGCGCCATTCGATTGTTTGGATTAGCCGAGCAATTGGGATTGGCGAACTCCGATTATTTCGTGGAGTCTTTTCCGCTTATGGTCTCACGCTATTCCAATGGTATAGCGGTTATTACTGGTCAAGTATCAGACATTGAAAATCCGAATCTCAAATGGAACTTACACTTGGTCTTAGAGGACTTAACTCCTGGTGATGAGTGGCTTGATGCAGATGATAGCCACGATTTTTTGACCGCATTTGGTTGCGATGCAGACACAGCCGATTGGACGACCTATCGAATGAACAATGCGCAATCCTACCTCACAGGCGCCGGCGGATATGAAGGCTCCTGGTTACAGCTGTCCCATATGCCATATTCAGAAAGCAAACGCTTTCAACTTGGTCAAGGAGGGAATGGCGTCAATTGCGATTATGGACTCGGAGGTTGGTTTGCATGGGAAGGAACTGTGCTGGGCCAATCGGTGCTCGGAATGTCGGGAGATCTTGTAATTAACCTTGGTTCCGATAACACCATCGATGTTCCTTGCGGGTCGGAATACGTTATTCAATTTTACAATGCCCTCAACCCCAATTCGGGAGACTTCACAGAAGAAATTCAATTCACTTATGCGGTTGACACAACTGCGCCTGAGATGGAAGCTACCTGCGAAAGTCTGGTTAATTTGTGCTTTGAGCCTGCCTCAGGCGTGAATCTTCCTGATCCTTGCTCATTCAACACGGACGACTGCGGCGGAGAGTTAACCACCTCCTACACGGAGCTTGTGCTGAATGGTGATCCGAATGGGGGCAACAACGATCCCTTCGAAATCGAGCGAACCTACACCGCATCAGATTGCAGTGGGAATAGCGCCACATTCGTCCAGTCCCTGGTTTATGATGGAGAAGAATGCGACGAGTCTGAAGGGGGGCTGATCAATGCCTTTCATGAGGCCGATATTGATGAATCCACTCCAACAGCGAGCGGGAAAGAAGGATTCAGCAGCCCTGGGAATCACACCGCACATCGTACGAGCACCATTGCTCCAAACCCCTCAAAAGAGAGCTCAATGCTCAAAATTTATCCACTCGGTACATTCATGACGGTCGTTCGTGTCTTCAACCTAGCCGGAATCGAAGTCTTGCCTGCCGTTAAAATCGATGCAGATCAGGGTATGGCACCCACTTGGGTTAAACTTAATGGGCAAGGTTTAGTGTCGGGTTGTTATCTAGTACGAACCGAATCGCCTGGCCAAATAGAGACATTGCGCTGGATTATTTCAAAGTAATCAAAAGGAAAATGGGTGTTGGCAGTTCTACTTCAACCCGAACTTTCGGTGTTGTACATTGCCTTTAAAATACGCCCAATGCCTATCCTATTTCGTTTCGCATTTGCCTCTTTGGCCTTCGCTTTTGGCTCCATACTTTCTGTGACTCTTGCACAAGACGAAAATTATGGTGGATTTCCATACAATCCCGACAGTGATAACAGTGGCACCATTGAAGTCAATGATTTGCTCATTTTCCTCCCCTATTACGGAGAAAATTTTAGCGTGAACGGTATTGTTCCCATTGAATACGGTGGCACCAATGCAAATTCTGCCACAGCAGCGAGGGATTCTTTGGGCCTAGGGAGTGTGCAGGATAGCGTCATCGGAGCAACGGCCTATACTTGGATGAATGGATCCGCTCGGATTCTGCAACGGTTTGCTCAAGGGTTTTCCGCTTCCGCAACGGGCAGCTTTGCCCATGCTTCAGGAATCAATGTTACCGCAAGCGGAGCATACAGCAATGCACAAAATCGTCTCACCACGGCAAGTGCCACATGCTCAAGTGCGCAAGGCGAAGGAACCACAGCGAGTGGGACCGCGTCGCATGCTCAGGGCATGATTAGCTCCGCCACAGCCCTCACAGCGCATGCCGAAGGGTACAATACGGAAGCAACTGCCAATTACAGCCATTCCGAAGGGTATGGAACCAGCGCCGAGAGTACCGCGGCTCATGCACAAGGTTACCTCACCACAGCATCCGGATTGTATTCCCATGCAGAGGGTCGCCAAAACGAAGCCTCCGGAAATTCCTCTCATGCACAAGGTCAAGCAAGCACAGCTTCAGGAGATATCGCACACGCAGAAGGATTTAACTGCACTGCATCGGGCTACGCAAGCCATGCAGGTGGGTTTGAGAGCACTGCAAGCGGATTGTACAGTCGTGCTATTGGAAGGTCATCCATTGCATCTGCTTCCAACGCATTCGCTAGTGGGTTCGGCGTCATTGCCGACCAAGAAAATAGTGCTGTTGTCGGAATGTATAATGAAACAGACCAGCCCGGAATGCTACTAGTTGTGGGCAATGGAAGCTCCTCTAATGACCGTTCAAATGCCTTTACCGTCAATGGTTCAGGCGATGCTCATGTCACTGGGAATGCCCTCATCGGAGGGGACATAAACGTCGGCGGCCATGAAGTTGCTGCTGTTTTAACGATGTTGCTCAGTACCGTAGATTCTCTTCAGAACACGGTTACCGCCTTACAAAATCAGATTGAGCTACTCAATGGTGGGGACTAAAATTTACAAAAAAAGTCCCTGGGATATGATCCCAGGGACTCCTGTGCTAACGTTCCCCGACCAGGACTCGAACCTGGAATAACGGCACCAAAAACCGGTGTGTTACCATTACACCATCGGGGAATGCCCTGCAGCCTAGCTGCCTCAGCGACGGCAAAGATAAAAAGGATTTATTGAAAACGTATGCATTCAACGCACTCTAATTATCTTGGAGCCATGGAGCAATTGCAAAACCTGATTGGAGGAGAATTTATGGGCGCTGTAAATGGAGAATGGTTAGATATTGTTGAACCTGCCACGGGCCAGGTTTACGGCCAGTTACCTCGTTCAAAAGCTCCTGATGTTGAATTGGCGGTAAAGGCCGCGTCAAAAGCGTTTCCAGTTTGGGCTGCAATGCCTTTCGAAGAGCGCGCTGAATGCCTTCGTCGCTGGGCAAAATTGATAGCCAAGCATGCTGACGCCTTGGTTCAAGCCGAATCAAAGGACAATGGAAAGCCGGTATCACTTGCACAGACTGTTGACATTCCAAGGGCGCAAAAGAACCTTGAATTCTTTGCAGGAGCAATAGAGCACTTTGCATCTGAAGCGCACATTTCTGCTGGCGCCACTCACATACACTACACACACAGAAAGCCAATCGGTATTGTCGGATGTATCTCCCCTTGGAATTTACCGCTCTACCTCTTCACTTGGAAAATTGCTCCGGCGATTGCCGCAGGAAACTGCGTCATCGCGAAGCCTTCGGAAATAACACCATTATCAGCATTCATGCTCTCCCAATGGGCCGAAGAAGCAGGACTCCCTAAAGGAGTTTTCAATGTAATCCATGGCTTGGGATCAGAGGCTGGGCAGGCCATCGTTGAGCACCCCAGAATCAAAGCCATCTCCTTTACGGGAGGGACATCAACAGGAGCACACATTGCTCGAACAACCGCGCCACAGTTTAAAAAACTCAGCCTCGAACTGGGAGGAAAAAATCCCGCAGTGATTTTTGCAGACTGCGACTTCGATAAGGCTGTGGCCACTACCATCCGGTCCTCATTTGCAAATCAAGGGCAAATCTGCCTTTGCTCTTCCCGTATCCTTATCGAAGACTCCATTTACGATCGGTTCAAGACCGCCCTCGTCGATAAAGCGCAACGCATCCAAATAGGGGATCCCGCAGAAAAAGCTACCAAAATGGGTGCCGTTGTCTCACAAGCACACCGGGATAAAATCCTCGCTAGCATTGCTCAAGCGAAAACTGAAAACGGAATTATTTTATGTGGTGGGCACCCTGCTAAAGCACCAAACGAACGATGCAAAGAAGGATACTTCGTTCAGCCCACCATCATCGAAGGGCTCGGTCCGTCATGTGGTATGAATCAAGAGGAGGTCTTCGGTCCCGTCATCACATTGCAACGTTTTCAAGACGAGAACCATGCGGTAGCGCTGGCCAATGATTCTCAGTATGGCCTGGCCGCTACAATATGGACCAATGAC
>DDEH01000036.1:0-9619 GCA_002336085.1 Flavobacteriales bacterium UBA1959
TTCCATCACCGTCCACGGGCATTTATCACTTGAGTGTTGCACCCGCAGAATGGCCACAAGCAATGCTCTTGCTGAGAGGCAAACGACACGTGCGTGCCGTTCAATTGAACCACATCGTAAGCCGTCGTGAGACGGTGCCCAACGACCCTAATTACGGCCAACAGTGGCACCACGATGAAGGTGGCGACCATGACATTGACTCGGATCTTGCCTGGGATGTAACCACAGGTGGAACAGCAGCAAATGGAGCCCGCATTGTGGTCGCTGTTCTCGAAGGAGGAGGTTCGAACTACAACCACACTGACCTCATTGATAATCATTGGACCAACCAAGCCGAAATTCCTGGAAACGGCGTGGATGATGACAACAACGGGTACATTGACGATTTTAATGGCTGGAATTCAGGAAATAATTCAGACAATATTGCTGGCGGTGGACATGGTACATCGGTCAGTGGAATGATCGGCGCGACGGGCAACAACGGTGTTGGTGGAGCGGGTGTAAATTGGGACGTCGATATCATGCAAATCGATATGGGCAACGGTCTTTCAGAATCGAATGTCATCGCTGCCTATGAGTACCCGAAGGTTATGCGCGACATCTACAATGAAAGTGCCGGAGTGGAGGGGGCATTTGTGGTGGCGACCAATGCTTCTTGGGGCATCGATCAGGCCAATCCCGCAAATTATCCAATTTGGTGTGCTTACTATGATGATCTCGGAGAGTCTGGAATCTTGAACTGTGGAGCTACAACGAATTCGGCACTGAATGTGGATGCTGTGGGTGACATGCCCACGGCATGCAGCTCCGATTATATGGTTTCTGTGACCGCAACAAATGACAATGATGTGCGAACGTTTAGCGGATATGGTCTTACCACCATTGATTTGGGAGCCCCGGGGGACCAAGTGTATCTGCCGAGTGGAGGCAGCGGCTATGGCAATGCAAGCGGAACATCCTTTGCAAGCCCTTGCGTAGCCGGTGCCATTGGCCTGGTTTATAGTGTCCCGTGTCCTGATTTGGCCGAATTGTCTCATTCAAATCCACAAGCGGCTGCCGATATGGTTTTGGGGTACATCTACCAAGGCGTTGATTTGGTTCCCAATCTTTTGACGGAGGTGGTAACAGGTGGCCGCCTCAATGTGGCCAACTCGGTCAACCTTGCAGTGCAAGCCTGCGGACCTATCGCCTGCGACTTAATCGGTTTCAGCGCGGAAACATCATGCGAATACAATGCTGAAACTGATTCGGTGGAGGCGCTCGTTGCCTTGGATGTTGAGTTTTCTAACTTTCTATGCCAAGCTCAGACTTTGTGTTTTCGAGATACTCTGGATACCGATTGGACGTGTGGACTTGTAGAGGATTTTGGAATTCAGATCCAAAATGGCACGACAGCCATGTTCGCGGGACTTGAGTCTAGTGTCACCTACCAGATGTATTTCGTCACGGACACCTTGGTCAGCGATACCCTGCTGTTTACCATGCCCGACTGCTCATCTGAAGTCCCCGGATGCACTGATTTGTCGGCTTTGAACTTCGATGAGCTTGCCACCATTGATAATGGATCATGTGAATATCCTTGCGAAGACTTGGTGTTTACGGTGACCGCCGACTGCTGGCCGGAGGAAATTGGCTGGAGCATTGTGGATGCTGCGGGCAACGAGGTGGCAGGGGTGACGCCAGGAACTTTTGAAGAGGATGGAGTAGAGGTCATATGGGAGGGATGTGTGCCGCATGGTTGCCACGTGCTCACTTTGACGGATACTTACGGCGATGGGGTGTTTGGTAGTCAATGGCCAGGATGTGAATTGGATGGCAACTACGTTTTGGAAACTGCTGCAGGCGACGAAATCATCGCCATGGGCGATCCGGATTTTGGCGATGGTATCGACCACGCTTTCTGCGTCCCGGTGATCCCGGGGTGTACATTGATGACAGCGTGTAATTATGATGCTGAGGCCAATGCGAACGACGGAAGCTGTTTCAGCCTGGGGGATGAATGTGACGATGAGAACATAGAAACGGTCTTGGATGCGATTGGAGAGGACTGCTTGTGCGCCGGAGTTGCGGCGGTTGAAGGATGCACAGACCAAGCAGCTTGCAATTTCTCAGCCGAGTCCAATGTGGATGATGAATCTTGCTTCTACGTCGCTGAAGGGGCAATCTCAGGTCCGATGAACCCGACAGCCGGAACAACATCAACGTATTCTTACAATGGTGCGGCCGCTAATTACTATCAGTGGATGGCGACCAATGGCACAATCGTTGGCGAATCAGCAGGAGTTGGACTACTAGAAATCCAAGTGGAATGGGATTTGTCTGCAGGCGGTCAAAATTCTTCGGTTCAGGTAGAAGAGGTTGAGCCCTCCATCGAATGCACTGGATCCGTCACTTTAGACCTCGATTTACTGGTGAATGGTATCAGTGAATTGCAGGCTGCGGGCTTGCAACTGTATCCCAATCCAGCAAGCGACAACCTCCGCATCGATGGGCTGATAAGTTGGTCAGAGCAAGGAGTTGTGCAATGCATTAACGTCCTCGGTCAAACTGTTATTGAACGGCGTTTTCAGTCGCTTGAGTACTTCGTTCTGCCCGTGACAGAATTGCCAGCAGGAGTTTTTACAGTTCGTTTAATTGATGCATCGGAGCAAGGCCTTGAATCCATTCAGACCTCCGTAATCATTCAACGATAATCAACCGTTGATCTGAATCCAAAAAGAACCTCCGTGGGGCTCGACCCCGCGGGTGTTCGGATGGTTCCAAATTGACTCAAGTTTTTGGCTCAATTTCGGTTGCTCGCTGATCCAGAATGCTGGGAAAATCGGCTTGTACCTCTTAGGATTGCTAAGAATGGCCATGGCTAGCATGTACTGTTCTGAATATGCCCGTTCGCACATGTTTTGCGGGTAGTCCCAAGGCAAATAGATGTCATGGATTTGCACCATGACCCCATCTGCGAGTTTGGGCAGCCATTCCAAGAAGAAAACAGTAGCATCTGAATTGGGCAGCACGCGGTGGCTGTTGTCAATGAACAGCATGTCACCTGACTCCAACGAGTTTAAAATGTCTTTCTTCTCCAATGTTTCAAAAGGCTCTCTCAAAATGACTTGAGAAAGTTGGTCTATTTCCGCACGTGGATAAGGGTCAATGCTCGTGATTTCGGTCAATGGGCTGTACTGAGATTTCGCCGCCGCCGCAACAAGGGTTGAATTCCCAGAACCAACTTCAACGTAACGATTTGGCTTGTGGTGTGCAACAAAAGTAAAAAGCGCGGCCATGTCAAGTCCGGGGAGGTACCCATTGTTCCATCCTGGCAACAGCGCATTTGGTTCATCGCTGCGTTTTTTAAACTGAACTAAATCCTTTTCAAAGGACAAAATCCTTTCGATTTGCTCCAAGAAACTAGCTTCACTTGCTCGCAGCAATTGATTGATTTCTGTCAATCCGAGGTCCCTCTCCGATTGAAATCGTGGGCGAAAGTCCACCGGATAATCCAAATGAATACTTTGCCATTTTGATGAGAGGAATCGCTTCCAACTTCTAATTTTATCCACCATAAAACTCATGACTTTCTTAGCTGTCCCATTCTTTGCGCAGTTTCATCACTTCTTTTTCTGTCCACTCGCGAGCGCTTTTCAATAAGGCCGCGCCATCGTCCCCACTCAGTGTTTCTCCAATGCTCAATTTGATATCTATGTGCCTCTTTCCAAAATGCTTCCAAGCGTGAGGAATGAACTTTGATTGCCCTACCCAAGCTATGTTTGGATCTTTGTATTCCAAGGCTATTGGTGTAATTGGAAATCCGCCTTCCGCACTGATGTAAAACATACCGGGCCTGTATTCTAGTATATCGGGGCCGATGTGTGTTGTTCCTTCAGGAAAAATTATAATGCCGAGACCGTTTTGGAGCCTTGTTTTCACTGTCTCTCGCGTGTTTTTTCTACTTGCTGGGTCTTTTCGGTCTACCCATATAGTGCCCAATAAAGAGGCACCCCAGCCGATAATAGGCCAATTCTTGCTTTCGCTGCGCGCTACGAATACGATGGGGTGTTTTGCGGGCACGAGCACGGCGTCAACATAGCTTCGGTGATTGCCCATGTAAATACTGGGTTTCTCTGGCAGTTCGCCTTGAACCTCCACGCGTATTCCCATCAGGCGGTAAACATTGCGAATATAATGAAGCAGAACGCCATGCAGCCGATTCAAATCGTTCCCCCAGACCAGATGCAGACCCATCAATGCAATGACGTAGCAAAATGACATCAAGAGGAAGCCAGGAATTCGGATGCAGGATCGGATGAATCGAAAAACCATAAGTCTTGTGTGGAACCTTAAAGATTCAAATTTATTCCGACGAAGATAGGGGCAGGATGCGTTGGTTAAGCACTTTGTGGACCCATGGAATTGTCTTGAACTTCTTTGAAGGCAAGGAGTTTATTTCCACGGCTTCTCCGGTTAAAGGATGTGAGAATGCAAGTTCGTGCGCGCACAGGAAAAGACCGCGACCTGTATAGATGCCCTGAGCGTTGGGGTATTTATCATCTCCAACTACGTTATGGCCAACGGCCTGCAAATGCCGTCTGATTTGGTGTGTGCGGCCGGTGTGTGTCTGGATCACGGCAGCTGTAAGTGCTGAGGATTGAGCCAGGGTACCAAAAGCTTTGGGGTATATAGTGGTGGCGGAAGGCTTTCCCTCAATTGGGAGGTTAATGCTTATCCGTCCTGAAAGGGTACCATGGCAGATAGCCCAATAGAGCTTGTGAACTTCCCCAAAATGAAACAACTCATTTACGGCTCGGATGGCGTGTGCCGTTTTTCCAAAAACAACCCAGCCTGCGGTTGCAAAGTCCAAGCGATGACAGGGTTCTATGTGCTTCAAACCTGTCATTTTTCTGACAAATAGACGCAAGGTTTTCCGTGAGTTACCTGAAGTAAGGAGCCCATGTGACTTCCACACCACGAGTATATGTTCATCCTCATATCCGATGTGAATCAAAGGATTCATAGTCTATAAATGATCAAGGCTTAAGTCCCATCTCATGAAACATAAAGGCCCATTTGTCAGCCTGTTCATCCAATATTTTTGAAGTGGGTTTGCCTGCGCCATGGCCTGCGTTTTTTTCGATACGAATGAGGGCAGGACGGGTTCCAGCCTGACACGCTTGCAATCGAGCTGCAAATTTGAAGCTGTGCGCGGGTACAACGCGGTCGTCATGATCTGCTGTTGTTACCATGGTCGCTGGATAGGCTGTTCCCGGTGCCAAGTTGTGGTAAGGAGAATACCCCGCTAAATTCAGGAAATCTGCTTTGGAGCTGTCTGCACATCCATACTCTGGAATCCATCCCCAACCGATGGTAAACTGATGGTAGCGTAGCATGTCCATTACACCGACTGCAGGAAATGCAACGGCCGCCAATTCAGGCCGTTGGGTCATGGTAGCTCCTACGAGCAATCCACCATTGGATCCCCCTGCAATCGCCAATCGTTTGGAATTGGTGTACCCCTCGTCAAAAAGATACTCTCCGGCCGCAATAAAGTCGTCAAATACATTTTGTTTTTTTAGTAACATTCCTGCTTCGTGCCATTCTTCACCGAATTCACCGCCGCCGCGGAGATTGGGCATTGCATAGACACCGTCATTTTCCAAAAGCAGAAGAAGAGACGGACTAAAGCTTGGAGTTAAACTGATATTAAAGCCGCCATAGGCATAGAGATAGGTTGGGCGATTGCCATCGAGTTCCAATCCTTTTTTGTGCACGATGAACATGGGGACAGAGGAGCCATCCTTGGACGTATACCAGACTTGTTTGGATTCAAACTGTTCTGGATTAAAATCTACCTCTGGCGCAACGAACAAAGTGCTTTTGTCTGTGGCCAAGTCATATCGGTAGATGGAAGTGGGGTAGGTAAAAGAGGTGAACGCATAGAACGTTTCAGTGGCATCTGCTTTGCCTCCAAATCCACCTGTGCTTCCGGCAGCATTTGGAAGGCCGATTTCGCGCGGGTTTTGTCCGTCCATATCCATCCGAACTACGGCATTGCAGGCATTTTGGAGGTAGGTCGCAAACAATTGGTCACCAGTTGAATTTACTCCTTCAAGCAGGTGCTCCGACTCCGGAATGATGTCAACCCAATTGGTTACATCGCTGGTTGAAATTCCTACTAGGCGGTACTTCGGAGCATCCGTGTCCGTTACGACTAAAAACCTTCCGTTTGAATGCTCTACAAGGGAACTCCGGTGGCTAAATCCACCGATAAGTTCCTGCCACTGGGCATTTGGAGCTTTCAAATCCATGAAGTGGATGCTGTTGCCATCCGTGCCTGTGGAGGTGCTCAAAATCAAGAACTGCCGATCCTCTGTGGCATAGGCAAAATGGTATCTGTTTGGCTCATCATTGTTTCGGAATACCAACCGATCTTCTGATTGGTCCGTTCCAATTTCATGGTAGTAAACGCTGTGAAACGTGTTTTCGGCACTGAATTCACTCCCTTCAGGCGCGGGGTAACGGCTGTAATAAAAGCCGTTTCCGACCCAGCTTGTTCCAGAGAATTTCACCCATTTTAGGACATCTCCATGTGGTTTGCCAGATGCCAAATCATAAACGTGAATCTCTTGCCAATCTGAGCCAGCTGCATTTTGAATCACTGCGATGAAATTATCATCTTGTGATGCGCTGCCCAAACTTGCTGTGACCGTGCCGTCTTCGCTGAGAGTGTTTGGATCTAAAAAAACGTGGTCCTCGCCATCAAGGGTTTCCCGAACGTACCAGACGCTTTGGTTTTGGAGGCCATCGTTTTTTGCCAAAAAATACCGGTTTCCAATTTTTCTGGGCATTCCAATTTTTTCATAATTGTAAATGGACTCGAATCGGTCGCGAAGCGGTCCTCTCCACGGATTGGACTCAAGATGTTTTTGCGTGAATTCTATTTGCGCATCCACCCAGGCCTCTGTTTCTTCAGAACGATCATCCTCAAGCCAGCGATAAGGATCAACGACCTCTGTATCCCACAGGGTATCTACGATGGATTCGACCCGAGAACTGGGATAATGGAATGGATTCTTGGATTCCATGGACTGATTGTTGTTAGTGCAACCTCCGAGCAGGGGCATCAGGATGCAGATGGGGGCCAGGTGGGAGAGGGAAAAGGGCAAGTGTCGGAGCTTTTTCATACTTCATCAATTAACTTGGCTCAAAAGTACCGAAAGACCAGCATTTTTGGTTTGAAAAGGAAAAGCAATGAAAAGCCACGAAATAGATTTTCATATTCACGGGGATGATCTCCAAACTGTTGAGGTTGAATTGGATCCACAAGAAACTGTTATTGCAGAGGCGGGAGCTATGAACTGGATGGAATCGGGCATTCAATTTGAAGCCAAAATGGGGGATGGATCACAAGTGAATTCAGGATTCATGAGTGCCCTCTTCGGTGCGGGAAAGCGAATGCTCACTGGCGAATCAATTTTCATGACACATTTCACGAATCATGATGCTTTGAAACGCAAGGTAGCTTTTGCCTCTCCTTATCCCGGAAAGATTATGCCTGTGGATTTAGCCGCGGCAGGTGGCGAGGTGATTTGCCAGAAGGATGCTTTTTTGTGTGCCGCGAAAGGAACAGAAGTGAGCATTGCGATCAACAAACGGATTGGTTCTGGTTTCTTTGGCGGTGAGGGTTTCATTCTCCAGCGCCTGCGTGGAGACGGAATGGCTTTTTTGCATGCGGGTGGAACGGTTGTTGAGAAGAAATTGAATGGCGAAAAACTGCGGGTAGATACGGGTTGTATTGTTGGTTATTCGGGGCAAATTGAATACAGCGTGGAACAAGCAGGAGGCTTGCGGTCCATGCTTTTTGGTGGCGAAGGGCTATTCTTGGCGACTTTGAGTGGCACCGGCACCGTGTGGTTGCAAAGTTTACCCTTTAGTCGTTTGGCGGATCGAATCCTTTCCCGTGCCCCCAAAATGGGGGGTGCTAGCAAAGGAGAAGGGTCTGCGTTAGGCAAAGTCGGCCGCATCCTAGATGGAGATAATTGGTAAGTTCATTGCACCTATGCTCGAATTTCATTATTTTCGTCATGCAATTGGAGGCCTTGGTCACCAATCGAGCAAACTTTATCTTACCGAAGAATCACTATTATTTCCATTTCTCTAGATGAAATTATTCGTCGCGAAACTCAACCGTGATGTTCAAGATGAACACCTCGAAGAAGCATTTTCAGCGTTTGGTCCTGTGGGTTATGCGCGGGTCATAACGGACAGAGATACAGGGAAGTCCAAGTGCTTTGGCTTCGTTCAAATGAGAGAGGCTGCTGACGGTCGCAAGGCACTTGAAGAATTGGACGGGGCCGAGTTAATGGGCTTTCGAATGGTTGTAAAAGAGGCAGAGGATCGGGCGAAAAAACCGGGAGAAGCGACACCACGTGGAAATCGCCCTTCTAGTTCCCGTCCAGGTCAATCTTCATCAAATTCGAGCACTCAGAGTTCATCACCTCGATCAAATTCCTCTTCGGAGTTCAGTAGGCTGGATTCCCCGCCGGTGCCATCTCAGTCAGGAGCATCGAGCAGCAAGCCAACGAAGGCAGGAAAGTTTAAGGGAGGGAAAGATATTTATGCAGACGGACCAAAGCCGACAAAACTGAAGAAATCGAAAGCTAAGAATACCGATTGGCTAGACGATTTAGACGACTTCGAAGACCTAGATTAACACGAACAAAAAGAGGCTGAGGCCTCTTTTTGTTTGTCAAAGTTCTGAAATATTTTCATTATTTCAGAGCCACCGTGTGATCGAAATTCTGCAATAAATGCCGCAGGGATAGCTTTTTTAGAGGGTGAAAAGCGGTTGTTTATCGAGAAAAATTGAATTAATGTCGATTTGTATATGGAAAATGGCTATATTTACGAAGCCATAAACCATCACGAAAATGAGTCGTTTTCTATTGCTTTGCGCCGGAATCATGCTTTCCGGACTCACTTATGCTCAGTCTGAATCCTTGTATTCACTGACTGTTTCGGAACATGCAACGGGTATCATCGAAGGTCAAACGACCTATCGAATTCACGTTGACATGATCAACACGGATGATTTCTTGAGTTCAGTCTACGGAAATCAAGACGATGCTTTGGAGTTCTCTACAGCTTCAGGCTTCTATAATGACGCCGCCGCTACTGGAGCTACTGCCGCAGGCATCAATCCATTTTTCGTCACTTTCTTTCCGTCGTTAGCGGGGGACAGCTGGTTGACCATTGGAATTGATAGTCAACCGGAAGGCGATGAGGTTTCAATCAGTTCAGTTGAAGATACCTCTCAACCATTTTTAGGATCGTTTACAGCTACTTCTGCGATTTCCGGACAAGATCTTTCAGTCAACACACAGACGGGAGGTGCGTGGTACGTACTCAATGGAACTCCCAATGGTTTGGGAGATGACAATGGCCAAGTTTTGGTGATGCAGTTCACCACAGCAAGTACATTCAGCGGTTTGTTGAACGTGCAGATTTTCGAGAATGGTGATGGTGCAATTGACTTGCGAAAGACATTTGCCTTTGATGGTGTCGGCACTTTTTACGATGCTAGTGATGATTCGGATGGGCCAGATCCTGTGCTTGGTTGCACAGACGAGTT
>DDEH01000036.1:10008-11893 GCA_002336085.1 Flavobacteriales bacterium UBA1959
TGCGGTGGCGAAGGTATTGCTGCCGGTGATTGCGATTGCGATGGAAATACAACCGATGTACTTGGCGTTTGCGGAGGAACTTGCTTGTCCGATACCAATGAAAATGGTGTCTGTGACGATTTAGAGATTTTGGGCTGCACGGATGAAGCATCTTGCAATTACGATTCGTCAGCTACTGAAGATGACGGCACGTGTGCTGAATTTGACGTTTGTGGAGTTTGCGGTGGAGACGGTATTGCTGAGGGCAATTGCGATTGCGATGGCAATGAATTGGACGCCTTGGGTGTTTGTGGAGGCTCTTGTTCTAATGACGACAACCAAAACGGCATTTGCGATGACCTTGAAGTGAGCGGTTGCACAGATTCAGCTGCTTGCAACTACAACGGTGAAGCGTCGGAAGATGACGGTTCCTGCGATTTCTGCTCTTGTGGCGATGTTGAAGGAATGCCAACGGGATATACGTTGACAGTAGAAGAGTATTTAATCGATGTGATTCCGGGTCAAACGACTTATCGGGTTTACGTGGACATGGTTAATTCTGATGACTTTTTAAGCTCTATATATGGTAACTCCTCTGAGCCTACGAGCTTCTCCACAGAGTTAGGCTTTTATAATGATGCTGCTGCAACAGGAGCTACTGCTGCGGGTATTAATCCATTTTTTGTTACATTCTTCCCTTCGCTCGCGGCGGACAGCTGGTTAACAATCGGTATTGAAAGCCAGCCAAGTGGATCCGAGGTTACAATTAGTACAGTAGAGGACAGTGCCCAACCATATTTGGGTGCTTTTATTGCTACCTCAGAATTGTCAGGACAAAACATAGAAATCAGCACTTTAACAGGTGGAGCTTGGTATGTCTTAAACGGCACACCTAACGGATTGAGTAATGACAACGGCCAGGTATTGGTAATGCAATTCACCACTGCTGGCTCTTTCAGTGGAACTTTGAATACTCAAATTTTCGCAAATGGTCTTGGTGACAATGACATTCGCAAGGCTTTTGACTTTGATGGTACTGGAACATTTGTCGCCAACGGTGACGGTGGCGGTTCAGGTGGAAACGCTTGTGGATGTACCGATGAGGCTGCTTCCAATTATGATGCAAGCGCTGAGTATGACGATGGCTCATGCGAATTTGACATTCCCGGTTGTACGGATACCACGGCTTGTAATTTTGAATCGGCTGCAACAGTGGATGACGGATCATGTTTGCAGTTAGACGAGTGCGGAGATTGCGGCGGTGATGGCATTGCTGATGGCTCATGTGACTGCGACGGAAACGGTCCGGTTGAAGGGTATGACTGCAGCGGCAATTGCCTTGTAGATTCGGATAACGACGGCGTGTGTGATGCGTTTGAAGTAGCGGGTTGTACGGATGCCGATGCATGTAACTATGATGCTGCAGCGACGGATGACAACGGTTCTTGTGATGTTTTGGACGAATGTGGCGTTTGCGGCGGTGATGGCATTGCCGAAGGCACATGCGACTGTGACGGCACTTTGCCTATCGAAGGCTATGACTGTAACGGAGCATGCGTAAACGACACCGATGGTGACGGTACATGCGACGAGTTTGAAATTGCGGGTTGTACGGATGCGGAAGCTCCGAACTACAACGCAGAAGCGACGGATGACGATGGCTCTTGTGCTTCGTTGTCCTATGCGCTTGCATTGCAAGGAATTATTGATTTCACCGTTCCTGAAGGAGGAAACAATGGCAAAGCAATCCATGTGGTGGCCTCTGCTGATATTTCTGATCTCAGTTCATTTGGAATTGGTGTGGCGAACAATGGCGGTGGAACAGACGGTGAGGAATACACTTTCCCTGCGGCCTCTGTGAGCGCTGGAGATGACATTTTGGTGGCTCGTAGTATCGAAGCCATGA